>NZ_CAXAPD010000034.1:0-56356 GCF_963970515.1 Pseudomonas sp. RL_5y_Pfl2_73
CGCGCTTCTCGACCCCGGTATAACCGGCATCGGCGCAGACCACGTTTTCCTCGCCATGCAGCAGTTTGTCGACCTGCGTGACGTCGGCCACATTGGCCGCCGTGACCACCACGCTGTGCACCAGGCCTGACTCATCGTCGACACCGATGTGGGCTTTGGCACCGAAGTAGTATTGGTTGCCTTTCTTGGTCTGATGCATCTCAGGATCGCGCTTTCCATCTTTGTTCTTGGTAGAACTGGGCGCATGAATCAGCGTGGCATCGACGATGGTCCCTTGACGCAACGACAGACCACGATCGCCCAGATAACCATTGATCACACTGAGAATTCCGTTCGCCAGCTCGTGTTTTTCCAGCAGCCGACGGAAATTGAGAATGGTGGTTTCGTCCGGAATTCGCTCCAGGCTCAGACCGGAAAACTGACGCAGGATGGTCGTCTCATACAGTGCTTCTTCCATCGCAGGATCACTGTAGCCGAACCAGTTTTGCATCAGGTGCACACGCAGCATCGCCATCAGCGGATAGGCCGGACGACCACCTTCGCCCTTCGGATAGTGCGGCTCGATCAAGGCAATCAAGCCCTTCCAGGGCACTACATGATCCATCTCGATCAGGAACAACTCCTTACGGGTCTGCTTGCGTTTGCCGGCGTACTCGGCGTCGGCGAAGGTCATCTGTTTCATCATTGAAAAGCTCGGCGACTGGTGTCCGGTGATCTTGCCAAATCAGGAAGTCTTTTTCAGAGTTTCCCTAGATGTTTGGTCTTGCTCACCACATAACGCCAATCGGCGCCCACCAAGTCGACATCTTCCCAGCGCATCTGCACCAGTTCGCCTGGGCGGACCGGCAACATGACCAGCAGGCGCATTGCGACGGCAACGCTGCCGTCGTTGCAGTCATCCAGACGCAGAAGAAATCTGCCCAGGTCCGCTGGCCTTTCGATCGCTGGGTTGCTGGTCACGACATGGCGGATCTTCAACTCTTCAATGTTGCTAAGCGCCACATTGCGTTCCACCCATCCGCGCCCCTCGGCAAAGCCCAGGACTGCACGGATGATGGTACGCACGCGCCGGGCCATGGCCATGGTGCGCTGGCGGCGCAACTCCGTAATGATTGTAGTGATGTGCTCCAGTTTGATCTCGCTGACCGGTTTTTTACCGATTGCGGGCAAGATGTGGTTGTTCAGCGCTCCGTTAAACCCCGAGATGGATTTGGTCACAAGTTCGGCAGACTTGAACGCCAACCATTGCTTGGCTACGTATTCGAAGGTGCGCACTTCGTTGAGCAGGTGTGCTTCGATCTTGGCGGTCTTGGCCTTGAGAGGTGCGGTTTGGTTAGCCACGTCGCGGCGTGCGCCGCGGGCAATGTCGCGCGCCTCCTTGAGACCAATGTCGGGGTAAGCACCGATGGAGAATCGGTTTTCCTTACCATGCAGTCGATACTTCAATCGCCAAACCTTGGAAGGGGATTTGCCGACCTTGCTCGACGCCCTGACCTCCAAGTAGAGGCCAGGGACTTCGCCATCGGCGTGTTTGCCGGGTTCGGTCAGGGAGCGGATTAAGGCATCGCTGAGTTTTCGTTTGAAAACGACCGTATTATCTGGGGGCATCGGTGGGGGCATCCTTTTCAAGGAACCGAAATTTGCCCCCAATTATGCCCCCATGAGTCGTGGAATCCATTGGATTTAGACAGACGGCAATGGACTGAAATTAACAATAAGTCCTTGTTATAAAACAGTTTTATAGACCTCACTAGAACTCCATTACAAGCTATCGGGGTCCCCAAAAAACATCTGAATCCGCGAACGCAACCAGCGCTCCCCAGGGTCGTTGTCCTGGGAGCCGCGCCAGGCCATGTGCAGTTCGAAGCTGCGCACCGGTATGGGCGGGTCTTCGGCGCGTACGCCGCCGGCGGCGGTCAGCGCGTCGGCGGTGTAGTCGGGTACGGTGGCGATGATGTCGGTGCCCGCCAGCAGGGTGCTCAGGCCGTTGAATTGCGGTACGGCCAGCACCACGTGGCGCTTGCGGTCGAGTTTCGCCAGCTCCTCATCGATGAAGCCGCTCAAGTCACCCGCGAAGGACACCAAGGCATGGGGGCGTGCGCAGAACTCGTCCAGGGTCAGTCGGCCCGGCGCGGTGTCGGCCCGCAACACTTTGGGCAAGCTGCGGCGCAAGATCTTGCGTTTGGCGTTGGCCGGCAGGTCGTCGGTGTAGCTGACGCCGATGGAGATTTCACCGGACGCCAGCAAACCGGGCATCAGAATGTAGTTGACCCGGCGCACCACCAGCACAATGCCGGGCGCTTCGGCCCGCAGGCGCTTGAGCAGCATCGGCAGCAGGGCGAATTCGGCGTCGTCCGACAGGCCAATGCGAAACACCGAGGTGCTGGTGGCCGGGTCAAATTCCGCCGCGCGGCTGACCGCCGTGGAAATCGAATCCAGGGCCGGGGAGAGCAGGGCGAAGATCTCGACCGCCCGGGCTGAAGGCTCCATGCTGCGGCCGGTACGTACGAACAATGGGTCATCGAACAGGCTGCGCAGGCGCGACAGCGCGGCGCTGATGGCCGGTTGGCCCAGGAACAGCTTCTCGGCCGCGCGAGTCACACTGCGTTCATGCATCAATGTTTCGAACACGATCAACAGGTTCAGATCGACACGCCGCAGGTCATTACGATTCATCTGGAGTCCTGGCAGATTCGGCAAGCTTGACGTGAGCGGCCATATGGGAACAATGGCCGGCGTGAATCTTACGGGGAAAGGCTGGTACTCTGCACCGGCTAATTGAGTTTTCTTAGGTTAAGTCCTACAGGATTGGTTGGTTTTCTGACTGCGGAATCAATGACAGGCATGTCGACTATTAATAGCCACTGATGGTCTTGGGTACAAACCCCGGATAGAGTTCATGGCATTAGGGTTACTTTGACGAGGTTTGCGATGTCCCGCACGATCCGTTTTCACAAGTTTGGTGGTGCCGAGGTGCTCAAATGCGAAGAGCATGCGGCGGCTCTTCCTGCGCCAGGAGAAGTGCAGGTCCGCGTCGAAGCGATCGGCATCAGTTGGTACGACATCTTGTGGCGCCAGAACCTGGCGTCGTCCCAGGCGCGCCTGCCTTCGGGCCTGGGCCATGAAATGGCCGGCGTGGTGACGGCCGTCGGTGACGGCGTCGATGACTTGGCCGTGGGCGACAAGGTCGCCAGCTTCCCGGCCGAGAGCCCGAACGATTATCCGGTGTACGGTGAAGTCATCGTGCTGCCACGCACCGCACTGACCCGTTATCCCGACGCGCTCAGCCCGATTGAAGCCGCTGTGCATTACACGCCGCTGCTGATCGCGTATTTCGCCTACATGGACCTGGCGCGGGTCAAGCCGGGGCAATTCGCCCTGGTCACTGATGCCAGTCATTGCGCCGGTCCTTCCTTCGTACAGCTGGGCAAGGCCCTGGGTGTGCGGGTGATCGCGGCCACCAAGACGGCTGACGAGCGTGAGTATCTGTTGTCGTTGGGCGCCGAGAAGGTCATCGTCACCGAAGAGCAGGACTTGCTGATGCAAATCAATAAGTTCACCGACAACCGTGGCGTCGATGTAGTATTCGACGGCCTCGGCGGGCCGCAGATGTCGCTGCTGGGTGATGTGCTGGCGCCGCGGGGCAGCCTGGTGCTGTATGGCTTACAGGGCGGCAACCAGACGCCGTTTCCAGCCTGCGCGGCGTTCCAGAAGAACATTCAGTTCTTTGTGCACTGCATCGGCAATTTCACTGGCAAGCCGGAACTGGGCATTCTCCAGGATCAGGTGGCGTTGCTACGAGCACTGCGCGATATCAATCAACTGACCGCCGACCATGTGCTGTTGCCGCTCAAGACTCGGGTCTTCCCGTTCTCCGAGTTTGTTGAGGCTCACCGTTACATGGGCGAATGCCCTTGCCGTGAACGTGTTGCTCTTCAGGTCGTCGACCCGGCCTGAACCCTGTCTTGCGCAAGAGTCATCGTCCGGGCTCTTGCGCTGCCTTCGCCCTGACACCCCATCCTTTCTTACGGCTCCTCCTGCCTGGCGGTGCTGCGTTCGTACCTCACCTTTCGTGCCTTGAATGGCCTGTCCCGGTTCGCTCAAGACTGAAACGGTCTGTCAGCCAACATCTGAACTGGTTTTTGCCCTCAATCTGTATCTTCTAATCATTGTTTAAGTCTTGATAATTGAACGCTGATTTCCATATCAAGGAAGAAATCGTGGTGCGGTATAACTTTTTCGAAGGTCTTCATCCTTCAAGATGCATTCAAGGGGTAATCAACGTTAATGGGTGCGGGGCTATCTATCGACCTTGGGAGAAACAGGGCGGGGTAGAGAACCAATTAAAGTTCGGCAAGTTCTTTGTTTGTCGTACTCATTGTCTGTGGGACGTTGTCGGAATTCTCCTAGGACGTGCCGCTCGGTCGGTTAACCCCTCTGTTTTCGCGGCCTCTGGCCGGAGCGCGATGGGGCGCGAGCTGACTCTCAGTATATGTATCAAATAATTACGACAAGCACTGCTTGAGCGTATTGCTAATACTCTTTGAGTACTAGAAAAACCCTCTAGACCAATACGTCGCTCGGTCACGTTGGTGCGGGTGCGACGCCGATAGTTGAATTTCCAGGTAAATGGCTATGAGTGCAATTCATGAGCAGGCAATGACTCACGTGTATCAACAGATACTGCAACGACTGTTAGGTTTTTATTCCCGGGCAGAACGTACCGCGTTGCAGCTTTTGATCCAGCGTTTAATTGTCGCCGCCGGAGGCATCGAGCGGATTGGCGATTATCGCGTGTTGACGGTCCAGAACGGGAGCAGGGAAAGTTTTTATGTGTTGACCGCCTTGCGGGCCGCACAGCTGAGTATCGCGGGGCGACATCCGGTGACCTTCACCTTGCGCGTCGCCACGCCACGCTTGAGCGAAACCACCCAGGCGACGTTGGAAAACATCCACCGCTGCTACAGCGCGCTGTTTGTCTACGATGATCCCCGGGTCGAATTGCTGATGGCGGATAACCGCGAGGTGTTGCCGTTCAATCACCGGCAGCCCTTATCGGCGGCGGGGCACGACGCCAATCGCATGGACCTGCTGGTCCTGGGACACCTTCGTGCGGTCGACAGCCCCTTGGAGATTGGGGACGACGGCTACCTGGCGATGGCCGAATTCTATCGGCACATGGCCCGCTGGGAATCGGGCGTGGATTCGTTGGTCAGCAGCGATACACCGCGCCAGCAAAAACAATTCATATCGGGCCTTCGCCGCGCGACTCGCAAGATCGGCCTGCTGACCGAGTACGCCTGCAGCTTCGACAACCTCTTTGCCCATCTCGATACCCTGGGCGGTGATGTCTACCGGCATTTCTATGGGCCGGAGCGCCTCGATGCCTGGAGACCCGAGGGTCACTTCGAGGCCTGTCGACGAGTGGGCCACGTCGGCATTGACGACCTGATCGTCGATCGCTCGGAGGGAACCAACTGGCCGCTCTTCAACGAGTTCCTGCGGGTGCAGACCGAGGGGCTTGTCCCATCGGCGCCTGAAAACGAATACCTCAGCCCGTTATTGTCGGCCCATTTGCATGGTCTGCAGGCCTGCTACGTGCACGGACGCAGTTATGAAACGGGATACGGGGACTACGCGCAGCGGGCGATCATGATCATGCATCGCAAGCAACTGCCGGAACACGCCTGCGAACAGGCTCGGGCGCTGTTCGGGTCACCGTTGTCGATTCTCGAACGTCGTGCCTATGCGGCCCTTGAAGCGCAAAAGATCCTGGGGCTCAGCGAAACGCAACTGGTGTGCATGCTGTTCGCTCCCTTCGTGGGCCAGGGCTCGGGCCTGGAGCATTTTCTGCGTTGCTGCCATCCCGGCATGCTGGTGGCGATGCCGGACCTGCACAACGCCATGCAGGGCGCGACCGTCGCCGATCAGGTTGCGCAGTGGATGGTCGATGTCAGCGGCCTGCCCATCGACATCCTCGGCAAGCTGTACCGGGCGTGCATCTCACTGCCGGAACAGCCGGAAATTGCCCCGGGCGCCGATCTGCGGCAGGCCATTGACGGCGTCGACACTGCAGAAGCCGGGTCGCCTGCCGATGGGCTGCATGAACGCTCGGCAAGGCATTGAGGAGCGAGGTTTGACGGACTCATCTACCTCGTCCCCAGTCCTTGTACCCGGCGTTGTGACTGGGCCGGTTGCGACCCGCTGCCCTGGCCTGAGCCGATGAAAGGTTGCCGGGAAACAGACTTCGCCTACCAGGCGGTTTATCGCTACCTGACCACGCTGATCAACGAGCTGGAAGTTGATGCACGGGTTCGTCTGCCGTCATTGCGGCAACTGGCTGAACGTCTGAACGTGTCGATATCGACTATTCAGTACGCGTATTCGTTGCTGGAAAAGGAAGGGCGGGTGTATTCGATCGCCAAGTCCGGTTACTACGCGCTGCCAGTGCCCAGCATGGCCACTCTGGACGGCAGTGACGATTTGCTCGAGACCCTGTACGTCAATGCTCGACGTCCAGGGATGCGGGTGCTCAGTGCGGACGAACCGGCGTCGATGCAGCCATTGGACAGCCCGCTGTTGCTGCTCGAACGCGAACTGCTGCGCCAGTATCCACGCTCCTCGCAGACGCCCTCGCAACCTTGGGGCGAGCTGGAGCTTCGCGCCGCGCTGGCGGCTCGCTACACGTCTTCGCCGGCCCGCTGCTGGAATGCCGATGACGTCTACATTGGCGCCGACCTGCGGGGCGTCCTGGAGATCCTGATCGCGGTACTGGCGCTCAGGGGGGCTGCAGTGCTGATCGAGTCGCCCTGCGACTGGGCGGTGTTGCGCCTGCTGCAGGCGGCGGAGGTGAACGTCATCGAGCTGCCACTGCTGGCAGGCGGCGAGCTCAATGTCGAGCAACTGGAACAACTGCTGGTGAACGAAACGGTACGCCTGGTGGTGGTGTCGTCGGTCTTGAACATGCCGAGGGGGACGCTCGTTCCTGAAGAGAACCGCCGTGCCATCGCGCAATTGCTGGAGCGGCAGGGGATTTGGGTGCTGGAGAACGACAGCCATACAGACTTGGCGTTCGAGGCAAGGGTGACGCCTTTTCGAGACTTGCTCGACCCGGACCGGCTGATCGTCTATTCGACGTTCGAAAAAACCATTGGTCCAGAGGCACCGTATGGCTACGTGTTGTCACGCCAGTTGACTCTGCACCTGCAACGACATTTCCTGTTGCGTGCGTTTCGCTTGTCGCCGATTCGCCAGAAAGCCATCGCCCGGTTGTACAGCAACGGTCGGATCGACCAGCACTTGCTGGTGTTGCGCCGCCTGCTGCGCGAAAGTGCGGTTTCGACCACACAATTGCTGCGCGAGCGGCTGGGGGACAGCCTGCAATGGGCAGAACCCCAGGGTGGCGCAACGATCTGGGTGCAGTCGACGCGACGGGTCGACTTGCGACGGGTCTTCCATCGACTGCTGGCCCAGCGAATCGTCATCGCGCCGGGGGAGTTGTTCAGCCTCCAGGGCCTGTATGCACAACATATGCGCCTGACCCATGCCCTGAACGGGCCACAGGACATGGACGCTGCGCTCTGCGCGCTGGCCGATGCCTTGAGGCTCGAACAATCGTAAGTGGCGGCAGTGGATCGAACCCATCGCGCCATGGTCGAACTGTCAGTAAACTGCACTCCATCTATCGAGCCACTCCACTCAGAGGTTTTGCATGACAGTCAGTCCATTTGCGGGCCAGCCAGCACCGGCAGAGTTGTTGATCGATATCCCGCGACTGGTGACGGCCTATTACACCGGCCGACCCGATGCCTCGGTTGCAACCCAGCGCGTGGCTTTTGGTACCTCCGGGCACCGTGGCAGCTCCTTCGACCTGGGCTTCAACGAGTGGCACGTGTTGGCCATCAGTCAGGCGATCTGCCTGTACCGCGAAGCCCAGGGCATCAACGGGCCACTGTTCGTTGGTATCGACACCCACGCGCTGTCGACCCCGGCCGGTGCCAGCGCTCTGGAAGTATTCGCGGCCAACGGTGTCACCGTAATGATCGCCGAGGGCGATGAATACACCCCGACACCGGCGGTTTCCCACGCCATTCTCTGCTACAACCGTGGCCGCACCTCGAGCCTGGCGGACGGTATCGTCATCACGCCGTCCCACAACCCACCGCAAAGTGGCGGCTACAAGTACAACCCTACCAACGGTGGCCCGGCCGATACCCACATCACCAAATGGATCGAAGCCAAGGCCAACGAACTGCTGGCCAACCAGCTCGCCGGCGTTAAGCGCATCAGCTACGAGCAAGCCCTGAAGGCCGACACCACCCACCGTCACGACTACATCAACACCTACGTGGCGGACCTGATCAATGTCATCGATTTCGATGCCATCCGCGCCGCCGGGCTGCATTTGGGCGTCGACCCATTGGGTGGCGCAGGCGTGCGCTACTGGCCGGCCATTGCCGAGCAGTACCGCCTGGACCTGGAAGTGGTGAACACTCATGTGGATTCCACTTTCCGCTTCATGACCGTCGACTGGGACGGGCAGATCCGCATGGACCCGTCCTCCAGCCATGCGATGCAAGGGTTGATTGGCCTCAAGGATCGTTTCGACGTGGCCTTTGCCTGCGACCCGGACCATGACCGCCATGGCATCGTGACGCCGTCTGGCGGCCTGTTGGCGCCGAACAACTACCTGGCGGTGTCAATTGACTACCTGTTCCAGAATCGCCCGCAATGGCGTGCCGATGCCGCCGTGGGCAAGACGGTGGTCAGCAGCGGGCTGATCGATCGCGTGGCCAAGCGCTTGGGTCGCCGCCTCTATGAAGTGCCGGTGGGCTTCAAATGGTTTGCCGACGGCCTGTTCGATGGCTCGCTCGGTTTTGGCGGCGAAGAAAGTGCCGGTGCTTCGTTCCTGCGCAAGGACGGCGGCGTTTGGAGTACCGACAAGGATGGCCTGATCCCGGCGCTGTTGGCCGCTGAAATGACGGCACGCACCGGTCGCGACCCGAGCCAGGCGTACCGCGCGTTGACTGATGAGCTGGGCGAACCGTTCTCGGTACGCGTCGATGCCAAGGCCAGTCCACAACAGAAGGCGCTGTTGAGCAAGCTGTCGCCCGATCAGGTGGCCTCCACCGAACTGGCCGGGGAGAAGATCCAGAATATCCTCAGTCATGCCCCGGGCAATGACCAGGCCATTGGCGGCCTGAAGGTCATGACCGAAAACGGCTGGTTTGCGGCACGCCCGTCCGGGACCGAGGATATCTACAAGATCTACGCCGAAAGCTTCATTGGTGATGCACACCTCAAGCAACTGGTGGCTGAGGCGCAAACGTTGGTGGATGGGGCTATCACCAGCCAGTGACACCGTTGGCAAGCCTTGTCCTAATGTAGCCAGAGGACTATGTGGGAATAAGGCTTGCCCGCGATCCAGGCGATGCAGTCTCTAAATCGAAGCCCGTTTCGCGAGCAAGCTTTGCTCCCCCGCAAGTTCCCCTCACCACAAGACCCATCAAGCGAGGTCGACGAGCACGATTTCGCTGTCTTCAATGGCGGTTACCCGCAATATCCGTTCATCTTCAATCGCAACACCGTCTCGAGCTTGTACGCGCAACCCATTGATTTCTATAAGCCCTGTGGCAGGCACAAGGTAAGCTCGACGTGCGGCGTCCAGCCTATACTCCGCACTTTCACCCGCCTTGAGATTGGCCGCTACCAGCCGTGCGTCGGCGCGAATGCGCAGGCTTTGGTCATCGCCGGCCTTGCCACTGGCCAAGGTCACGAAGCCTTCGCGCGAGTGCTTGGGAAACGGCTTGGCGCCCCATGACGGTGCCAGGCCTTCTTCGTTGGGGATGATCCATATCTGGAAGATGCGGGTGGCCGTCGATTCCAAGTTGTATTCGCTATGGGCAATTCCGGTGCCCGCACTCATGACCTGTACATCACCGGCCTGCGTACGGCCCTTGTTACCCAGATTGTCCTGGTGGCTGATCGCGCCTTCGCGCACATAGGTGATGATTTCCATGTCCCGGTGCGGGTGCTGGGGAAAACCACTACCGGGGGCGATGACATCATCGTTCCAGACCCGCAAGTTGCCCCAGTTCATGCGCCGTGAGTCGTAATACTCGGCGAACGAAAAATGGTGGCGGGCATCCAACCAGCCGTGGTTGGCGGCGCCCAAGGTGGCGAAGGGCCTGAGTTCGAGCATGTTCGTGTCCTTTTCCGCTGAGCAGCGAAAGCGATGGTTGATGGGGTTATTTTCGCCAAGGAAAACATCGATAAAAAGCGTAAAAAACGCGTCAAAGCTATTGTCTATTTAGATATAAAACCGTGAGCCAACTTTCACTTCATCGCCTAAACCCATGACTTAAAAGCTTTTGGGTGGAACCCGGCGGCAAATACAGACACCATAGCCGTCATGGTTCATGAACACCGGAGTCCCCAGCGTGACGCAACACACTCCCGATCTTCCCCCCGAACTTCTATCCCTGGCCCAGATGCCACTGTTCAAACGCCTGGCCGCCCGGTTCTTCGGCCATGGCCTGACACGCCTGCGAGCTCAGCATCGCGCCTCCTGGTTGCATGGCCAGGCCGACGGTTTTCGCAGCGGTCATACCGCTGGTTTTGACTACGGCTACAAGGAAGGCCGGGCCGAAGGGCTTGAGGAGGGCCGTCAGGTCCTGTTGATCCGTGATTCGCGCAGCACAGAGCATCCGGCACCGCAGGTCGATGATCTGCTGTTCGATGACTGGCGCCTGCCGCTGACCGCCGAGTTGAAGAAACGCATCAAGGCAGATGTCGCCCGATTGCTGCCGGCGCATGCACAACCGAGTGCTGCGCAATGGAAGATGATTTTCAGCGATACGCCCTCGACCTCGGTGGTCGCCGGGGCCGGGGCGGGCAAATCCACCACCCTGGTGCTGCGCATTGTGCTGTTGTCCCATTACCTGGGTTTTGAACTGGGCTCGATGACCGTGGTGACGTTCACCCGGGAGTCGCGCAAGGACTTCATCCAGAAACTGATCGAAGTGTTTGCCCTGTGGGGGCGAACCGTCAGCCTCAAGGAAGCCCGTGATTTGGTGCGGACATTCCATTCACGCATCTTGCCCATGGTCCGCAGCCTGCCCGGGTTCGAACGGCTCCAAGCCTTCGAGACCCTGAGTCACCGCGCCGAGGCGGGTGACGATGATGCCCAGGGCAACCCTTTTGACTTGCGCATCAACGACGCCCAGCGCCAGCAACTCAATGCCTGTTATTACAACCTTTACCAGTGTGACACGCGTTTCCGTGAGTTGATCCTGCCGTTGTCCCGCCACGCGCTGCAGCTCAAGGCGCTGGAGCGCGATCACCCGGATGTGCAAAAGCGCGTCGCCGTGACCGAGCTGGCAGCCCAGCGCGACGAAGCATTGTGCGACGCGGTTGAAGACCTGTGGTTGCGCGCCGGTGCCTGGCCGATCAAGGGTATCGAACCGAAACGACAAACGTTCGAAATCAATGGTTCGACCTTCCACTGCCATGGTTACGCGCCTTCCCTGGATGCCTGGGTGATGCTGGGGTTCGATCCACGGGAAGACGCCCGGCTCAGTCGTCCCAGCGCCAAGCTGAGCATCCGCGCGGAATGGGCCGTAAAACGCACATTGTTTCAAGCTTTCTGCCGTAAACCACTGATATGGCTGGAAAGTTATGACGCATCAAAACGTGTATTAGCATCATTGGCGGGCGACGCCAGCGCCGGGCCTGGGTTCGACTACAAGGTCAAGGGCGAGCTGGGCTCAGCGCCTCTACTGGACTGTTTTGTCGCGGCGGCGGGCTTTATCGAGAACCTGGGCCTGGACGTCCCGGATGCCGTGGGTCGGATGTCCTTTGCCCAGGATGACCCCGATCGGTATTTCTTCGAGGCACTGAGTCGCTACTGGCGGGCATTCGAAGACCATTTGCTCGACCAATCGCCGCCGGTCATGACCTACAACCGCATGTTCGCGCTGTTCAGCGAGCACTCGCCAGAAAATTTCAAGTTGTTGGGGGATGCGTTGCTCAGGCCGCTTTCGCACCTGATGATCGACGAATTCCAGGACGTGTCGCCGCAGATCGTCTCCTGGCTGCGCGCCAGTCTTCGGGAAATACGCAGCCGTGGTCCCGCGATGCACGTTGGCCGCGGCGCCCAGCGCTCTTCATTGTTGTGTGTAGGGGACGATTGGCAATCGATCTATGGCTGGCGCGGCAGTTCACCGAGCTATTTCATGGCATTCAACAAGCAATTCCCGTCGCCGACAACGACCCGGGTCATGCTCACAGACAACTACCGCAGCCACCAGCACATCATCGATGCGGCCGAGCATATTGTTCGCGCCGCTGCGGCTATCCCTGGTAAGAAGGCCAAGGCCAGTGGCGTGTCTCGCGCACCGATCCCGGTCAATGTGTTGGATCGAGACGACGAAGGGCTGGCGCGGCGACTGGATGAGCATTACCGCAAGGGCGATTCGATCTTGATGCTGTATCGAAAAAGCAGCGATAAGATATTGATAGAAAAGTATATTCAGTCAACAGTTAATGTGGATTCTAGCTTGCCGTACGAGGCCCGGCGGCTCAGGCAAATGACTTACCACAGCGCCAAGGGGCTCCAGGCCGATGCAGTGTTCCTGCTCGGCGACTGCCAGCACCTGAGCAGTTCACCCTACAAGAACCAGGTCTATCGAATGGCGGGGTTGGGCCAGGACGGTGATGCCGCCCCTTACGACTCGGCGCAAAAGGACGAAATCCTGCGCCTGGCGTATGTGGGTATCACGCGTGCGGTGCAGCACTGTTACTGGTACGTCGATGGTCAGGACGGCCAGGCGACCAACGGGCCCAAGGCCTCGGATCGTATTGTCGGGGACAAGCCCTTTTTTGCTGATCATCGCCGGAGTGTGGCCAATGGCCGGCAAACAGCCTGAAACATGATGGCACCTTTGAATAAATGATCCACGCCTATGGCAAGGGATTGCATTACCAAGGTCGGCATGCGGTTGATCGGTCGATCACCGCGCGAAATCTTCGCCATACTCCCTTGATAACGTTCCCACCCGGCTGCCAGAGCCAGACCTGATCGCGCCCACTTGGCGGGCGCCAAGGAGTGCGTCACATTATGGCCCCAGTGGTATCCGCGGGCTCACCAAGGAGGCAAAGGCCTACGCCATCGGTGGCAAGCGCCGCTTGACGGGCGTCTTCTTGACGATGGCCGTATTGGTCTCGGCGTGGACATTGAGCTTATCCAGCAGGGTATCCAGCTGTTCCATCGAGCGCACGTGCAGGCGGGCGATGAAGCAGTCGTCGCCGGTCACCTTGTCGCATTCGGTGAATTGCGCGATGGCCTGGATCTGCCGTTCCACTTCCTGCAACTGCCCCGGCAGCGGGCGGATGCGCACGATGGCCTGGAGTTGATAGCCGAAGCACTTGGGGTCCACCTCGACGGTATAGCTCCTAAGCACGCCACGTTCTTCGAGTCGACGAAGGCGCTCGGCGACACTGGGGGAGGACAGGCCACTGAGGTTTGCCAGGGCCTTGAGGGAGCGTCGGGAGTCCTCCATCAGGGCGCTGATGAGGATCTGGTCAATGTCGTCTGTCATTTCAACTCCATTAGGCGAATGTGTGAAGTTGCCTTGATAAAAAAGGTGAAAGTCCAGTTTAGCCTTTTCCAAACCATGGAGAAGCCTCCCGTCGGCTCGGCATACTGTGCCTACTTGCTGATGGAGCCTGAAGATGGACAAGACCTTACGCCGCGGTTCGCTGGAAATGACTGCCGCCATGCTGATCTCCGGAACCATTGGTTGGTTCGTGCTGGTTTCCGGCCTGCCGGTGCTGGATGTGGTGTTCTGGCGCTGCGTGTTCGGCGCCGTGACCTTGCTGCTGATCTGCGCCGGTTTCGGCTTTTTGCGCCCCGGCATTCTCACCCGTACCACCTTCCTGCTGACGGTACTCAGCGGTGTGGCGATCGTCGGCAACTGGGTGTTGTTGTTTGCCTCTTATTCCCGCGCCTCGATTGCCATCGGCACGGCGGTGTACAACGTCCAGCCGTTCATGTTAGTGGGGCTGGCGGCGTTGTTCCTGGGGGAAAAAATCACCGCGCAGAAGCTGTTCTGGCTGGCGGTGTCGTTTCTCGGAATGCTGGCCATCGTCAGTGCCCATGGTGAGCAAGGGCAGGGCGGCGGCGACTATCTGCTGGGCATTGCCTTGGCGCTGGGGGCCGCATTGCTGTACGCCATCGCGGCGTTGATCATCAAGCGTCTGACCGGCACGCCGCCTCATCTGATCGCGCTGATCCAGGTCAGCACCGGCGTGTTGCTGTTGGCGCCCTGGGCGAACTTCTCGGCGTTGCCGCAGCAAACCGAAGCCTGGGCCAGCCTGCTGACCCTGGGCATGGTGCACACCGGCGTGATGTATGTGTTGCTGTACAGCGCCATACAACGCTTGCCGACTGCATTGACCGGTGCGTTGTCGTTCATCTATCCGATCGCGGCGATCTTCGTCGACTGGTTCGCCTTTGGCCATCGCCTGGAGCCGCTGCAATGGTTGGGCGTGGCGGCGATCCTGCTGGCGGCTGCCGGCATGCAACAGGGCTGGGCTCTGACGTTTCGGCGACCGGCTCCGCTGTAATCAGTCAGAACACTCGGTCAGTTTTTGTTTAATCGTGTCAATTTTTTCGACCCCTACACTATAAGTCGCATAGTAGTTTTGTGCTCCTTTGCTTTCGAATATCGCAGCTTTGGGGCTGCCGGTAACAAAGATGCCGCAGGACTCTAGCCATCCAGGGGCATGGCCGGTCTCTTCTGTTGTCATTGTCCATTTAGTGGAGCAGTTTTTTTTAAAAATCAGATAGATATCAACGCTTCTTTTTTCTGACATTCTGAATAGAGGTGTGGTGCTGATCTGTTCATCGCTTAAAAGCTCTTGGCAGTCCTGCTGTAAGGCGTTAATTTTTTTTTGCCAATCGTTTTGATCCAGGTCCAGGCGCGCCGCTAATGTTGGTAAATACCAGTCAAGAAACTGAATCGGTGAATCATCGAAGCACTGGGGCAGCCTGGAGAATAAGGGCAGCGGCACGTGGTTCGGGATATATTGGAAATGCGCTGTAGCTTGATCGCTGCTGCTTTCGAGTGGGTTTTGTACAATGAAGTCGCCCGGAATATTTTTTTGTGCCAAATATTCAATCATCTCGATAAAATAGCGCGCCTTGTTTGATAGTTGTCCGGAGGCGCGCATGAGCTGTTCGTTTTTATAGACGATGTCGTTATATGATTTGAGCTGTTCAATTGGCGCTGGGTCGAACCCTATCGCACTGTCGTCGTGCGTACGGCAGCGTATTAAGTTTATCTCTTGATTTTTTTCGTCGCGCCGATAGATTCTGAAGTCTGGGGTAATGATCCGTTGGTCCCTGAAGTATGGGCTTGTTGGCTCTTGCTCGATAAAGGGATCGCCATTAAGGGTGAGTGCTATGGGCGTAGAAGTGTAGAATCTTGAGATATTGATGTGATCGGAAAATAGTCTGGCTTGGCGTTTTGGTTTCGCACTGTCGTCAATGCCAAGCGAGTCCAACATTCGTTTTCTTGACATCTGAAGTGTTCGCTCAGCGAAAGCCAAGGTCGTCGTGCGGCCTAGTAGATCTATCATGTAAGGAGAGTAGCCATCCTCGTCAGGCGTGGCAAGAGGCTGTGTCATTTTTTCAATGCTGCTAGGGCCACTTCCTCGCACGTCGTCAAGAATGACGATGCCTGTTTCTTTCTGTCGGTTCAACTGCGTTGAATGGGGCTGATCGGCTGGTTTGAGTGGAATAAAATCTACTATCGTCAGTCTGTAATTATTATTAAGTAGCATAAGAGCCTATTGCGGTGGAGTGACGATCAAGACGTCGGGCTTATATGAAGTTATATAGTTCTTTAATGCACTGCGGGGGTTGTTGTCAACCTTTTTGGCTATCGCCAATTGTGCGGTGAGCTACGAAGTGCTGCAGTATTCGTACTCTTTCTTCTCGGATTTGTTTCAGTTTTGGTGTGGTGGCTTCAGCATCGGTAATATTGTTAAGGTCTTCAATCATGTAATAAAGAAACAGGCAGAGCGTTTGGTGGGTTTCATCTGTTGTGGCCCTTGTAGGCAATTGCTCTGTATATTCTTTCGCTAGGGCGGCTCGGCTTTTATACAGCTCGATGGTGGCCTTTGACTGCATGGCTTCCGGTTGCTGTTCAATGTAATCGTTGTAGAAAATATGGATTTTTTGTGCTATGTCGATGAGTCGGTCGGGTGTCAGGAGATCACGGGAAGGATTGATGTCGGATTTTATGCTTCCAAAGTCCCGTTCTAGTGGGGTAAGAAAGGCGCTCTTTGCTCTTTCTCTTAGTTCGGTGCGCGCGGGGAAAGCATCATTTTCCGAACAGTCTGGTTTGAGGGCTGCATTCTGGTCGTAGTTCATCATCGCCGGGACAATTCTAGATATTGTTTCTAGCGAGTAGTTGTCTCGTGTCAAAAGTGGGAGTTTGTCAGGAAGCTCTGGCAGATTTTCGTACGTATTGATCTGCTGATCGAACTGCGCACGATCTATGATAGTGGTGCCATCTATAGAAAATTTGGCAATTGTCAGGCTGTCGAGAGACTTGATTTTCGTTTCAGTGATCAGGCTCCGTACTTGGTCGTTAAGAATTTTTTTCTCGCTGGCTAGGCGCTCCATGAAAACGCCTGGCTCGACATTTTTGAAATCGCCTAGCACGAAGCGTTGCAATGGCGTAAGGTGTTCTTCTTGCGCTAATTCTTTCTCGCTGAGAAACGGTTTGCAGCGACCCACTGAATGGAGTGTCATCAGCTCGGAACTTCTCGACTCATGTCCTTTTTCATCACTCGCTGAACGGTGATGTGGGATCATTTCGGTTCGAATACCGGTTTCCAGTGGAATGCCACCGGGGTTTTTTATGACCACATAACATGCACCGGGTACCCCACGGAATTCTCGCTCAAGGTTTTCCAGTGTTGGAAATTTCGTAGCGGCTTCGCTTTGGGTATATCGGATGGATTTTGTGGTGTCATAGGGAAAGGCGGCCAGGCACTGTTCGTCATTGGCTTCACAGGTGTTGCTTCTACGGGTGGTAATCAGTTTAAATTCTGCGTCATAGTTACTATTGTCGAAGTGGTACATCCACTCTCTATATTTGCCGTCACCTTTGCTGGGTGGGTTTTCCATGAATCGAAAGTTTGAGACGGCCGGTTCTTCACCAAGCTGGTAGGCAGCCCTGAAAATTTGAAGTGGCGTTAGCTTGGCGTCCAAGCAGCGATTATCTGCGATGCAGGGTTTTATATTTTGCGCGGCGAAGTCGAGCTTGCTGTAGTCGTCCTTTCGTATGGCATGCTCGGACATTTTTTCGTCATAGAACTTCTTGAATCTAGCATAGGTGGGGGTATCGACTTCAGTGACCGATATGCCAAAAACTGCCCACTCTTTCAATACTAATTCAAAGGGTGCTTTCAAGTCTTTATCGATGAGCGAGAGAAGGTTGGCTCGAATGCGCTCAATTGAGTTTGAATTGGATAGTTGTTTGTAGTTACCAACTTCTTGCGGAGCTAGATCATTGATGGCTTGAAATCTATTAGGCAAGGAGGAGGAATTGGTAAACCGCGCGAGAATGGTGTTTTTCAGGCTGGGGTTGGGATAGATTGTTTCTCTGATCTCTGCGAAATTGCGTTCGTCAAGTGCTTTTTTAAAAGGGGGGGATAGCACTAATTTGGCGTTGCTCTGGTTGGTTGCCCTACGTAGTTCGCTCGATAATGTGTTGCAGGTGATTACAGCGGAAAGTTCTTTTTCAGAGGGAGGTGTTGGTACGCTTGATGCAAAGATTCTGGGCATTTGTCATTCTTCATGGGTTGGGGCTTTTAATTGCGGTCACCATTTTAATAACATGGGTCGATTTGGCCAGCCTATTTTTATGTAGGAATATTCTTCGAAATCAAATATTTCATTCGTGGCGAAGGTTTGAATAGCCGAAATTTATCCGGCTATTGCACGATGGTGTTTGTCAAAATATATAATCAGTGGTCAGGAAGTTGGAATCCCGCTCTCGGATAATGTCGCTGATCAACGCCTTGTTGCTGTCCTGGAACTTGGTTGCCACCAGCGTGCGGATGGAAAAAGTACGTAGCGCATCGTGCACCGACAAGGTGCCCTCGGCCGAATTCTTCCGGCCATTGAACGGGAACGTGTCCGGGCCACGCTGGCATTGGGCGTTGATGTTGATGCGGCCGACCTGGTTGGCGAAGGTGTCCACCAGTTTGCCGACTTGTGCCGGGTTAGTGCCGAAGATGCTGAGTTGCTGGCCGAAGTCGGACTCCAGCACGTAATCGACCACGGTATTGAGGTCGCGGTACGGCACGATGGGCACGACTGGGCCGAACTGTTCTTCGTGGTAGACCCGCATCGCCGTGTTCACCGGGTACAGCACCGCCGGGTAGAAGAACGAGCTTCGTGATTCGCCCCCGTGGGCATTCTTCACTTCTGCACCCTTGGCGAGCGCATCGGCGACCAGCGCATGCAGGTAGCCGACTTTTCCCGTCTCGGGCAATGGCGTCAGTGCCACACCGTCTTCCCAAGGCATGCCAGGTTTGAGGCTGGCAAGCTTGGCGTTGAATTTCTCGATGAATGCCGGCGCCACATCTTCATGGACAAACAGGATTTTCAGCGCCGTGCAGCGTTGGCCGTTGAATGACAGCGAGCCGGTCAATGCCTCGCTGACCGCGTTGTCCAGGTCCACGTCCGGCAGCACCAGCCCGGGGTTTTTCGCATCCAGCCCCAGGGCGGCGCGCAAGCGGTGCGGGCGCGGGTGGAGTTTCTTCAGGTCACTGGCCGCCTTGTTGGTACCGATAAAGGCGAAGATGTCGATCTTGCCGCTGGCCATCAGCGCACTGACGGTTTCACGGCCGCTGCCGTAGATCACGTTGATCACGCCTGCCGGGAAGCTGTCGCGGAAGGCTTCGAGCAACGGCCGCACCAGCAGAACGCCGAGCTTGGCCGGCTTGAACACCACCGTGTTGCCCATGATCAAGGCCGGGATCAGTGTGGTGAAGGTTTCGTTCAGCGGATAGTTGTAAGGTCCCATGCACAAGGCCACGCCCAGGGGGACGCGGCGGATCTGCCCGAGGGTGTCCTGTTCCAGTTCGAAACGGCTGGAGCGGCGGTCCAGTTCCTTAAGGGCGTTGATGGTGTCGACGATGTAGTCGCAGGTGCGGTCGAATTCCTTCTGGGAATCCTTGAGGTTCTTGCCGATTTCCCACATCAGCAACTTGACCACGGCCTCGCGCTGCTCGCGCATGCGTGCCAGGAAGGTTTCCACATGGCGGATGCGCTCGACGACGCGCATCGTGGGCCACAGGCCCTGGCCGCGATCATAAGCCCGCACGGCAGCGTCCAGGGCGGTGAGGGCGGTCTCGGCGTCCAGCAACGGCGTGCTGCCGAGAATCACTTGCTCATCGCCCAGCTCACCCGCCAGGTAAACGGGGCTGCGGACGACGGCCAGTGGCCCTTGCCAGGTTTCCAGAACACCGTCGACCAGGTATTCGCGCTGTTCGATCCGGCCTTCGAGGCGGTAGGCGTCCGGGATGTCGGCGGCGCTGGGAAACAGATTGGCGAGGAAGGGGGCTTTGGTCATGTCGTTACTCCATCAATGAAATGAGCCAGGGGCAGACGGCTTGCAGGTATAAAACGCTTTTAGCGTTATACGCCTTAATGGAGGTGTTTTTTAAGTGGCGGCAGATTGCCTGCGCCAGGCTTATGTGGGCGCTGCCGAAGGCTGCGATCTTTTTGATCTTGATCTTGATCTTGATCTTTCGCTTGAGATTCAAGTGTCTGGGGAAAGATCGCAGCCTCGTTGCACTCGACAGCTCCTACATGGCTCCTACATAGCTCCATGCGGGGGCATCGATTACAGCGTCGGCGTCACCAGCGCATCTTGACTCCCATGCTGGTAATGATGCCGTTGAGATCGTTGTCGTCGACGTCACTGCTGTAGTCGGCGCTGAAATACAGGCTTACCGCCGGCGTGACCCGGGCCACCAGGCCCAGGCCGACTTCGACGGTGGAGGATTTTCGGCTGCTGCTGATCTTGTCGACCTTATCCAGGGACACGGTATCGGTGTTCTGCACGGTGTGCCATAGGTTGGTACGCACATAGGGCTCCATGCCGAGGCTGTTGACTCGGTAATTGCCTTTGAGTCGTGCACCGACACGGCCGCTCCAGCTGCTCAGTTCGTTGCCAGTGCCGCTTTCGGCATTCGGTGTATCGAGGCTGATGCGTTGATTGATCAGTTGGGCCTGGGGTTCGACGACCCAGTGGGTCCCGATGCCAATCGGAAAGCCACCTTCGACCGACAGCGTCACCGCATTGCCTTCGGTGGCCTGGCGCTGGCCTTGTTCGGTGCGGCTGTAGCCATTGACCCGGCCGCCGCTGGCGCTCAGGTCCACGTGCCAGCCTGCGGGGCCGGTCAGGCTCCAATATGCGCCAAGGCTCGAGCCTTTCAGGTTCAGGGCATCTTTGCCCGGTTCGGCCATCGCAGGTGTCACCAGCAGGCCGCTGCCTGTTGAAATAATCTGGTTCTGTCCACTGATCAGGCCCATACGCTGGGTATGGCCGCTGTCGTTTCGCAATGTGAACAAGGCGGGACTCTTGCCGGAGGCGGGGTCGCTGCCGATGGCTGCGGCAGTGAGGTTGCTGGACTGCGCTCGCCCATACCAGGGCTGCACTGCCTCTTCGCCAGGCCAGGCCTGTACTTCTATGGATGAAAGCAGTAACAACGAAGAGGAGAGGGTGTGGAAGGTGGCGGTGGAGATACCTTGTAGACGGAGGGAGGTTTTCATGGGGGCCTGCCTTGCAATCGCATGCGTTTCTCGCTTTTTGGCGTCTCTCCTACCCCGAATGAGGGGCGACCGAATGGATTGAGGCAAGCCTCTGGCGGCCCGTCTTTGGCGGGTTCCAGAGGCCTGCCCCTGACTGTATTTCCGGGGGTAGTACGGTGTAGTCAAGAAGACCGATGGCGGCGCGTCAAGAAAATGAACGATGAATGGCAATATGAAATTAGCGTCAATAAAGCGCTGATTTAAATTGGTTAATTAGGAAAAAATTTGGGCGTCAAATCATCGTCGTAGAACCTGGCTACCAACTGATACGCACACCAAGATTACCCGCCACACTTCGTTGCTGATGGCTATCGAGGTTGTTGCTGTAGTCCGCGCCGGCGTACACGCTGACTGTGGGCGCTAGGCTCACGATGACGCCGACGCCCAGGTCACCGGTGGACGCACGCTGTTGCGTCACGACCCGGTCTGTATCATCGAACGTCACCGTATCGGTGCCGGAAAGCGTGTGCCAGAGGTTAGCGCGCAGATACGGTTCCACGGGCATGCCGCTGACCTGATAGCGGCCCTTTAGGCGAGCGCCGAGGCGACCGGTCCAGGCACTGTCGGAATCGAACTCGACCCTGGAGACCCCATCGTCCTGGGTATCGAGGGAGACCTTCTGGTGGATGATCTGAACTTGGGGTTCGAGGACCCAGTCGGCAGCCACCGCGAAGGGGTAACCGGCTTCCGCCGACAGGGTCAGGGCGTGTCCGCGATTGTCGATTTTCAGCCCGCGTTCGGAGCGGTTGTCGCCGTCCAGTCGCGTGCCCATCACCACGGCGTCGACGTAGCCGCCAGTGGGATCGGTGAACGTCCAGTAAAGCCCGTAGCTGTCACCATCGAGTTCTATCTTGCCGGCGCGTCGGCCTTCGAAACCCAAGTTGAAACCATCGACATTGCCGTTGAGTTCGGTATGGCCGACGAAGAAACCGATACGCTGGGTCAACCCATTGGACAGCAGCGAGCTGTACAGGTCATTGCCCACCTGGAAACCCTTGATCGACCCATCGAACCGTGGCGTTACCGTGCCGGCCCAGGTTTGATCCAGGTCCTTGCCATAGACCCGGCCCCAGCCTGCACCGAACGCGCCGTTTTCCGTGAGCAGGCGTTGGTCTCCCTGGCGGTCATGGAACGTGCCCAGGGCCACCAGGGTCAGTTGTGCCGCCGCCGGGGGCAAGACCGACCAGGTCGGCACTTCCGGCCGGTACAACGGGATGGGCGCCGCACCGGGTACCGCGGTTGGCAGGGGCGGCAGCGTTGGCACGGGTGGCGCACCCGGCGCGGGAGGCGCCGTCGGGATAGGCGCCGCTAGCGGTCCGGCGACCACGGTGGAGCGCAAGTACCAGTTGTTTTCATTGCCGCTCACGCCGCCTTTGAACAGTCGGTAATCGAACGCACCGGCCGAGACGGATTGTGCCTGCGAAAAGGCGCCGCTCTCACTGACCGCGCCGCCTTGGGCCTGGACCACTTCTATGCCGTCCTGGGTCGTCAGTGCGCCCGTGCCGCCCAGGTTCGTGATCGTGATGGCGGTACTGCCCGTGAGCGTCCCGCCATTGACCACCAGCTTGTCGCTGGGGGAGTCGTCGGCGCCGAGTACCGTTTGCAGGTGCAACTGGCCGTTGTCACCGACGTAGTTGCCCTGGACGGTGAGGGTATCGTTGGTGCGGGTGTTACCCTGTGCGAGGTCCACCACGCCGGCGTTGTTGAGCGTCGCCAACTGACCGGCAGTAAAAGGGGCAATGACGCCTTGGGGCGACGTTAACGTGCTGCCTGATTCTATGTTGAGCGTCCCGGTGGCGGTGGCGCTGTCCCCCAAGATCAGGGTGTCGTTCAGGTTCAGTTGCGAGCCTTGGGTGAGGTTGATCGTTTCCCAGTTGAGATAGCGGGCGCCGGTGCTGGAAGTGCTGCCGTCAAAGGTCAAGACGTCCTGGCCCAACCCTCCGTCCACGCTGGGCGTGGTGGCGAGCTCTGTTTCGTCGAGGGTACTCAACCTCGCCGTGTCGTTGCCCACCCCCATTAAAACGGCCGAGTGAATGAGGCCGCCGCTCCACTGGAACTGGTCATCGCCCGCGCTGGTCCGGACCTCGCCGATGATTTCGCCACCGCTGACGGTAATGCTGTCATTGCCGCCGCTGACACTGACATTGCCGCCGATGCGTCCTGCCGAGAGGATGATGGTGTCGTGGCCGAAACCGCTTACCAGGTTGCCGATGATATTGCCGCCGGACATGTCAAAAACGTTGTCATCGAGTTTCATGTTGACCCGGCCGATAGTGCCGCCGGTCATCTTCGCAACGTCACCGTCTTCGAACGCGTCGACGATGGTGCCGCCGGTCATCAAGAACGTATCGAGACCGTCACCTTGGGCAAGGGACAGGATCCTCCCGCCATTCATGATGAAGTCGTCCACGCCGGAGCCTTGCTGGACATCACCGTCAATCAAGCCGTTGGCATTGATCACGATGCGGTCGACACCTGTGCCGAATGTGACGTCGCCGCTAATGACGCCGCTGCCGTTGGCGGGCATGGTCAGGCTGTTGTTCCCCGCAAGGTCTGTCAGCCCGGGGCTGGTGCCGCTGTCGCAGACAAAGGCGTCATCGCCTGCGGTTGGGGTCAGCGTGCAGGCCGCGAGGGCGACGGGTGCAGGTAGCAGAAAGGGGGCCGATACCCACAAGGCGGTGAGCAGCCGATGGAGTCCTTTATCGTGCCGAGTCATGTGCTATCCCTCTGAGTCGGCATCCCCATGGACACCGATTTCAGCATCGGTTGCGCAACAGATGGCACGCTGGGCCTGGCAACGCTCGCTGTATGGAATGGCACCCTAGCAACGAATAAAGGGCGTCGCTACTGTCAGAACTTACAGGTCAATGCGCTGAAAGAGTGAGGGAAGGCCGCTCTACAAATGCACTTCCACCGACAGCGGCAGGTGGTCGCTCAGGTGGGGCCAGGGTTTGTTTCCCAGTATTTGCGGGCAATGACTGCTGGCGTTGCGCAGGTAGATGCGGTCCAGACGCAACAACGGGAAGCGGGCCGGATAGGTCCTGGCGGGGCGGCCCAGGTGGTGCTCGAAGGCTTCGTGCAGGTAGCCACGACGGGCGAGAGCGAGGTTGCCGCGCAGTTGCCAGTCGTTGAAGTCACCGGCAATGATCACCGGAGCGTCTTCGGGCAGCGAATCGAGCAGTTGGCAGAGCAATTGGAGTTGTAACTGGCGGTGGCTTTCCAACAAGCTCAAGTGAACGCAGATCCCATGGACCGCGGCGTGCCCCGGCACATCCAGCACACAGTGCAACAACCCGCGCCGCTCCGGGCCGGTGATGGACACGTCGAGATTGCGGAACTGGCGGATCGGGTATTTGGAGAGCAGGGCGTTGCCATGGTGGCCATCGGGGTAGACCGCATTGCGGCCGTAGGCGAAGTCGCTCCACATGCTGTCGGCGAGGAATTCGTACTGGGACGTCTGGGGCCAGTTGTCGTAGCGAGATGCGTGCCGGCCATGTTCACCCAGCACCTCTTGCAGGAACACCAGGTCGGCACCGGTACTGCGCACCGCTTCGCGCAATTCGGGCAGGATGAAGCGACGGTTGAGGGCGGTGAAACCCTTATGGGTATTGACCGTCAGGATCCGCAGCCGATGAACCGTCGCAGGCAGGTCCGATAGCATGGGATCGACGGTTCGCCAATCGGGATCTTGAGTCACGTTCCCTCCTGAATCAGACGTACCTGTTCATGCGACTGACCCAAGGCGCCGGCAGTTCCGGATTATTCGTGCCCTTGTCGAGTTCATCACATCTGACCCACAGCCTTCGCGGGCAGACTTGCTCCCACAGGGGATTCGGGGGTATGCAGCATTTTGTACACCATCGAACTCTGTGGGAGCTTGCCTGCTCGCGAAGGCGGTGTCCTGTCACCGAGACGCCGAAAACACCGCGATCTCCACAAAAACAACTCCGGCCCCCACAGTTGCATGTTCAGATGAAGACAATCTCATACGGCATGCCCATCCGATCAAGGATGACCCGGGGCACCAGCGGGGAGATGCCGCTCGCCGGTTCGCCGTTGAGTTGACTGACGTACGCGTACATGGCATGACGCTTGCGGGCGGTGGTCCAGACGTCGAGGCGCAGTTTGCGGGCCCGGTGCCAGGGGATTTTATTTTGCGCGCGGACCGGCCAGTGCCAGGCCCACACGGGTAGTTCGTTGAACGCCACCCCGATCCTGTCGGCGGCCACGGCCCCGGCGCGCCCGACGGTGTCGTGGTCGCTGTCGCCATCCTGGCGCCAGGTGCCGAACACCACATCACCGGGGCGCAGGTGACGTGCAATAAAGTCGACGAGCTCGGCTTCGTGTTCGGCCAGGGCCTTTTCCGGGAAGCCGCCACGCACCCATTGCAGGCCATGGGCTGCAATGCCCAGGCGATGGAGGGCGTCCACGCTTTCCTGCGGGTGAGGGCGGTGTGTACGCAGGCGCTCATCGGTCCACAACGGTGAACCGGGATGGATCAGGGCTCCATCGCTGACCGAGATCAGCAACATGGGTTGGTCCAGGTTGTTCAGCAACTGCAGCAATCCGCCACAAGCGCCGATCTCATCGCCCGGATGCGGGGAGAGGATGACGGCGCGGGCGCCGGCGGGAATGAGCGTCTGGGTACTGATGATCGGGATATCGGCCAGTTGCGCAGCACTGTTCCAGATTTGCGGATGCTGCCGGCCGGGCAAGCGAGAGGCGGGTTTCATGAGAGACGTCCTTGTTTGTTTTCAATCTTTCAGCCATGTACCGGGCCTACTGTCCGATGATGCCCGCGTGGGCATGGCTGCGATTCACAGCGCTCCGAATCCTGGAGACTATCGCAGGTGAAGTATTGACCATGTCGGCCGATTCGTCTCGCGAGATGTGTGTCTGAACTGCATTTTTTTCTTCAAACTGAGCTGGGCGCATCGAAAAACCGCGTCCTTGCGGTCCTCATGGCTGTTTACAGCCGATACCTCATTCCTCCTCTTCGCGTTGCAGCTCGAACAGCAGCAGCGAGCGCCCGGTGACGGAGTATTCGCAATCGAAATCGAAGCGCTCCTCGCCACGAATGGTCGGCTGGTTCGTGTCGACCATGCAGGTCCAGAAACTACCCTCAGGGACTTCAGGCAAGCGGAAGTTAACGATGTCATGGTGGGCGTTGACCACCAACAGCAGCGTCGCATTGCCGCCCTTGCGCCGAATACCGGTCTCCTGAGCCCGGCCATCCATGAGCATGCCGAGGCAGCGACCATGGCTGTCCTGCCATTGCTCAATGGTCATTTCGCTGCCATCCGGGGCCAGCCAGGTCACGTCCTTGACGCCGATGTCCTCGTTGTAGTTACCCACCAGGAACCGCCCGCGCCGCAGGATCGGATAGGTCAGGCGCAACTTGATCAGGCGTTTGACGAACTTGAGCAGCGTCGCGCCATCCTCGCTCAGGTTCCAATTGACCCAACCGATCTCGCTGTCCTGGCAATAGGCGTTGTTATTGCCGTGCTGGGTACGGGCAAATTCGTCGCCGGCGACGATCATCGGCGTGCCTTGGGCCAGCAGCAGGGTGGCGAAGAAGTTGCGCATTTGCCGATGACGCAGTGTGTTGATCTCTGGATCGTCCGTCGGTCCTTCGACGCCATGGTTCCAGGACAGGTTGTTATTGCTGCCGTCCTGGTTGTTCTCGTCGTTGTCCTCGTTGTGCTTGTCGTTGTAGGACACCAGGTCATGCAAGGTGAAACCGTCATGGGCGGTGACGAAGTTCACCGAGACGTACGGACGTCGGCCTCGCTGATTGAACATCTCGCCCGAGGCCGTCATTCGGCTGGCGAAATCGGCAAGCTGGCCGTCGTCGCCCTTCCAGAAGGCACGCACCGTGTCGCGGAACTTGTCGTTCCACTCGACCCAGCCCGGCGGGAAGCGCCCCACCTGGTAGCCCCCGGGGCCGCAGTCCCAAGGCTCGGCGATCATTTTCACCTGGCGCAGCACCGGGTCCTGGCGACAGGCCACGAGGAAGCTGTGGCGCTCGTCGAAGCCGTCATGGTAACGGCCCAGAATGGTCGCCAGATCGAAGCGGAAACCATCGATGTGCATCTCCGTGGCCCAATAGCGCAGGGAGTCGGTGACCATTTGCAGAACACAAGGATGGCTCAGGTCCAGGGTATTACCGGTGCCGGAATCGTTGATGTAGTAGCGCTTGTCGTCGGGCATCAGCCGGTAGTACGAGGCATTATCGATGCCGCGCATGGACAGGGTGGGGCCTTGTTCGTTGCCTTCGGCGGTGTGGTTGTAGACCACGTCGAGAATGACTTCCAGGTTGGCCTCGTGCAGGTGGGCGACCATCTCCTTGAACTCGGCGATCTTGCCACTGGCCAGGTAGCGTGGGTCCGGGGCAAAGAAGGCGATGCTGTTGTAACCCCAGTAGTTGGTCATGCCTTTGTGCAGCAGGTGCTGGTCATTGACGAAGGCATGGATGGGCAGCAGCTCCACCGAAGAGACACCCAGTTTGCGGATGTGCTCCAGCACATCGTCGACCATCAGCCCGGCGAACGTACCGCGCAGGTTCTCGGGCACCGAAGGGTGACGCATGGTGAGGCCACGCACGTGGGTCTCATACAAGATGGTCTTGTCCCAGGGGACGCTGACGCGATGGTCGTGGCCCCAGGTGTGCGCAGGGTCGATGACCTTGCACTTGGGGACGAACGGGGCGCTGTCGCGCTCATCGAAACTGAGATCGCCATCGGGATGGCCGATGGTGTAGCCGAAGAGGGCTTCGGACCACTTCAACTGACCGACCAGTTGCTTGGCATACGGATCGATCAGCAGCTTGTTCGGGTTGAAACGGTGGCCGTTCGCCGGGTCGTATGGGCCGTAGACCCGGTAGCCATAGATCAATCCCGGGTGGGCGTCCGGCAGATAGCCGTGGTAAATCTCGTCGGTGTACTCCGGCAGCTCGATGCGTTCGAGTTCGACTTCGCCGGCATCATCGAAAATGCACAGTTCGACCTTGGTGGCATTGGCTGAAAACAGCGCGAAATTGACCCCGAGGCCATCCCAGGTTGCACCCAGTGGAAAAGGCAGCCCTTCACGAATCCGCGAAGCCTCGATCACGGGCGGCGGTGTGGTTTTGTTTGGACGGGTCATAGTTGCTCCTGCAAAAGACAGACAGACTCAGCGATGCGGTTCACTTGCGGTGGATGGCTCCACCCTTCACCTGTGGCGAGGGGATGTGGGACAACGTTGCTTCTCTGTGGGAGCAAGGCTTGTCTGCAGGCATCGAGGTGCCTTTTTTGCGAACAAGCTTTGCTCCCACTTGGCGAGGAGACCGATAGGGGGATGAATCAAACCGCCGGCGGCTTGCGTGTGGCCCGCGGCTTCTTGTCTGCGCTGGTCGCAGCAGCTTTGGCCGCAGGCTTGGTCTTGGGCGTGGTGGTTTTTGCCGCGGTCTTGGGCGTGGAGCTCTTGGCGGTCGCAGGCTTGGCGCCATCGGTTTTACTGGCTGCTGATTTGCTCGCCGCCTTGGGTGGCTTGTTGGGCGCCAGCGCTTCGGCTTCGGCCAGTGTGCGCGCCATCTCCCAGTGGCGTTTCTCCTGCCCCGTGGGCTTACCCTCGGACTCCCATATCTGATAGGCGAATTCGCGAATGCGTTTATCGTCGGTACTCATCGCAGTGCTCCTGATTCAACTCGAGGTTGGATAAAGACATTGACCGGGAAATTCCCCAGCGCGGCGCTGATCAGCAGCTCCCTTTGGGGTGTGACTGTTGCGCTTGAAAAAAGTCCCTTCAGTTGTTCATCCTCGGCGGCGAACGGTAACGACACACGGGTATCGCCCCAATCCGACGCAGCCACCAGCGGCACGGCACTGTTTTCCAGCAATGACGCCGCATGGACAGGTACAACAATGATCGCGCGTTGTTGCGCGTCTTCACGCATGAAGGCCAACACCCGTTGAGCCTGCTCGCCGAGCACTTCCAGCGGCTGGTAGCGACCCTGGCGCCATAGCCGCGGATATTCGGCGCGCATGGCCAGTGTCCTGGCGATCAATGCCTGTTTGACTCGGCCGTCACGCCAATCGTGTATCAACGCGGCTGGCGTGCTGTCGGCCCGTAACGCCTCGCGGCGTGCCTGGAAATCCACTGGGCGACGGTTATCCGGGTCCACCAGGCTGAAATCCCAGAGCTCGTTGCCTTGGTACAGATCCGGTACGCCGGGCACGGTCATACGCAGCAAAGTTTGCGCCAGACTGTTGAGGGCACCTGCCGGGGCGATGGCCTGGACCGCTTCGGCGATGGCGCTGCGCAAGGGCAACCCCTCATCGCCCAGCAGTAAGCGTTCAAGGAACACCTGGGTGGCTTGCTCATAAGCGTCGTTGACCGCCGCCCAGCTACTTTGCAGCTTGGCTTCGCGCAGGGCCTTGCGTTGCCATTGCCACAGGCGCTCGTTGTATACGGCCAGGGCCTTGTGGTCCTGGAGGTCGAGGTCCAGTGGCCAGCTGCCGAGCAGGGCCTGGTACAGAATCAGTTCATCGCCGGCCGAGGGCGCCGCCGGGTCACTGTGCAGCGAAGGCGAAAGGATGCGCCATTGCTCCACGCAGGCGGTGTACCAATCGGCGCGCTCGCTGAGCACGGCCAGCCTGGCGCGGGTGTCTTCGCCGCGCTTGTGGTCATGGGTGGCGGTGGTGATCAGGTTGTCGGGAAAATATTCGAGTCGTTCAAGGCAGGCGTCGTGGAACACCTGCGCCGGGGCACTGAAGCGCTCGGTGTCATAGCCCACGTCGTTGCGTGACAACAACACCGCCGAGCGATAGAGCGCGGTGTCCTCCACCGCTTTGGCTGCGGTCGGCGAGGTCAGTTGCTGGAAACGCACGCAGGCATGGCGCAGGCGCTTACGCTGGTTGCCGCGTGGACATTGCCGCCAGGGCTTTCCTCCGAGCCAGCCGGCCAGGCAATCGAGCACCGGCCAGTCGGCTTCGCTGAGGGTTTGTCGGGCGCCTTCCAGGGCCTGGCGGAAGAACACCTCGTCTTCGGCGGAGCGGCCCATGGGGGTGATGTAGGTGCGATACACCGGGAAGTGCACGATCAGTTCCTGTAAGGCTCGCCGAATCGCGCCCAAGGTCAGGTCGCGGGTCATCACATCGTCCCGGGCCACTTGCAGCAGTGCCTGGGCCACGCTTTCGAAGTCTCCGGCCAGGGAACCATTGAGAATTTGCTGGCGGGCCAGACGGGCTTCTTCGATGAAGTGCGCTGGCCGTTCACTGTGCCGGCTCCAGAATTCGGCGAGGGGGGCGGCGCCGGCCGGATCATGTTGGAGCAGCGAGACCTGGTTCATGAATTCGTAACCGGTGCTGCCGTCGATGTTCCAGTCCCGCCGCAACGTCTCGCCATCGCCAAGGATCTTCTCGACGAAAATTGGCAGGTGTCGGGTCGGCGACAGTGAATCGACGCGTCTGCGCAATTTGCGGCAGTAACCGCGAGGGGCGGCAAGGCCATCGATGTGATCGATTCGGAGGCCGTCCACCAGTCCGTCGCCGATCAATTGGAAAATCTTGGCATGGGTCGCCTCGAATACCGCCGGACGTTCGACCCGCAGTCCCCCCAGTTCGTTGACATCGAAAAAGCGCCGCCAATTGATGTCGTCCGCCGCCGTGCGCCAGCTGGCGAGCCGGTAGCTCTGACGTTCGAGCAGTTGGTGCAGGCGCTCGAAGCCTTGGGGCTGGGTAGCGTCGTAGCTGGCCAGGTTGTCCTCGATGGCGGTGAGGATGCCCACTTGTGCCGCCAGGTCCCGCAACTCTTTTTGCAATGGGCGGGCGAGGGTGTGGGCGTCGGTCTGGTAATTGAGTGTGGTGAAGCGCTCGGCCAGGGCCTTGAGCAGTTCGATTTGCTCGGCAGGCAAGGTTTCGGTGGGTTTGAGCAGTTCGCCGTAGTGCATCGGGCAAATCGGGAAGCGGTGTTCGTAGTGCTCGACATAGAAGCTGCCTTGGCTGGCATCGAAGTGCAGTTGCAAGGTGCCTTCCTGTAACGCTACGCCGTAGTCGCTGCCGAGGAACGGCAGCAGCAGTTGGCCTTCCATCAGCGGGTCTGGGGAGTGCCACTGGATGTCGAAGAACTCGCCGTAGGGGCTGAGACGCCCCCATTCCAGCAAGTCCAACCACCAGGGGCTGTCATTGCCGCCGACGGCCATGTGATTGGACACGATGTCGAGGATCAAGCCCATCTGATGCTCGCGCAAGGTCGCGACCAGGCGCTTGAGCGCGGCTTCGCCACCCAGTTCGGGGTTGACCAGGGTGGGGTCGACGACATCGTAGCCGTGCATGGACCCGGCCCGGGCCTTGAGCAGCGGCGAGGCATACAAGTGGCTGATGCCTAGCGAGGCGAAGTACGGCACTTGGGGGATGGCATCGTCCAGGGTAAAGCCTTTATGAAACTGCAAACGCAATGTTGCCCGTAGGGGTTGGATCAACGTCTGTTTCATCGGTCACGCTCGTTCGCCTGAAGCCTCGCACAGGCAAGTATTTCCAGACGCCGGGCAGCGTCCGGGTGATCCAGCAACGCCTGGCTTTGCCCGGCCAGGCGGCGACGCCAATTGGGATGGGTGTCGATGGTGCCTGGCAGGTTGGCCTGTTCCTCGATGCCCAAGGCGTCTTCGAGCGGCAACAACACCAGCGGCGCACGGGTGTGGCCGAGAAAGCGCACGCTGGCATCGAGCACTTGGTCGGTCTCGCGGTGTTCTTCGCGAAAGTTCTGCGGGTCCTGGTTCAGCACCTGGCGCAGGCCTTCGCGTTCGCGCTCGCGGTGTTTGCGCCAGTCCATTTCGACGTGGGAATCGATCATGTCCAGCCGGGCGTTCCAGTCGATGTCGTGACCGTGCCACCAGCCATTGAGCGTCGGCAAGTCATGGGTGCTGGTGGTGGCCAGGGCATTGTCCGGCCAGTCGAGAGTTGGCTTGAAGAGGGTGTTGTCCTGTTCGAACAACAGCACGCGCATGCCCAGGATCGAGCGGGCGATGAGTTTTTCGCGCAGGCCATCGGGCACGGTACCGAGGTCTTCGCCGAGCACGATAGCCTGATGACGATGGGATTCGAGCGCCAATAGGCGCAGCAGGTCATCCACCGGGTAATACAGGTAGGCGCCATCGCAAGGCGGGGATTCGTTAGGGATCACCCAGAGCCGTTGCAAGCCCATGACATGATCGATGCGCAAGCCGCCGGCGTGGGCGAAGTTGGCCCGCAGCATTTCAATGAAAGCGCGAAAGCCGTTGCGCACCAGGCCTTCCGGGGAAAACGCCGAGATCCCCCAGCCTTGGCCGGAGCGGTTGAGAATGTCCGGCGGGGCGCCCACGGTCAGCGAGGCGAGCAGTTCGTCCTGCCGGCTCCAGGCCTGGCTGCCACCGCCATCGGCACCCACCGCCAGGTCGGCGATCAGGCCGATGCCCATGCCACTGGATCTGGCTGCGCTCTGGGCGCGCTCCAGGCAGCGGACGATCAACCATTGGCAAAAGGCGTAGAAGCCGATCTCATCGGCATTTTCCTCGGCAAAATGGGCCAAGGCGGCGCTGCGCGGGTCGCGCCATTCTTCTGGCCAGTGCCGCCAGTCGAGGCTTTCACCCCGGGCGGCGCGTTCGGCCTGCAGGGCCTCGAAGCGGCAATGGTTTTCCAGGGCTTCGCCGCTGGTGTGGCGGAAACTGCTGAAGTCTTCATGCAACGGATGCTCACCCTGGCTGAAGCCGTCGTACAGGGCACGCAGGATTTTCTGCTTGGCCTGGGCGGCGACCGGCCAGTCGATCAGCGGCTGTTCTTCCAGGGTGCGCAGCTGATTGGTCAAGCCGGTGGCGTCGATGGCGGCACGCAGCGCGCGCTCACCGAGGATGGTGCCTGGCGCGGCGTACAGGCTGTTGAGGAACAGTCGGCTCGACGGTGAGTAGGGGCTGTAGCGCCCGGTGTCGCTGCTGAACATCGCGTGCATCGGGCTGATGGCGACGGCCTCGGCGCCGCGCTCGCCGGCCACCCGCGCCAGCTCCTCCAAGGCTTGGGTGTCGCCGAAGCCACCGTCACCGGGACGCCTGAGGGCATACAGTTGTGCGCTCAGGCCCCAGGCCCGTGGCGTCGGGTTGTCCATCGCATCGGCCACGCTGTAGCAGCGGGCTGGCGCGACGGCCAGGGTGAAATGCTGGTCCTGGAGGCTGACGTGCTGATAACCCACCGGGACCATCCCTGGCAGCTTGGCATCGGCATCGAGGTTCAGGTTCAGTGTCGCGCCATCTTCGAGTTTGATTTCGCAGGGGGTCCCCGCATCAAAGTAGCGGCTCAAGTCCAGGCCGACCCCGACATCGGCGGTGATTAGCGGTGGCAACTGATGGTTCTGTTGATCTTCCTGCAACTGCAGCAGACTGGCGTCGATTTCCTGGGCACTGCCGGCTGGATGGCCGAGGCCGGTGAGGATCGAACGCAAGACGGCCGGCGAGACTTTCTGGGCCCGGCCATTGGCATCGATCCAATCCACCGCCAGGCCCGCTCGGCTGGCGAGGATTTCCAATTGCGCATCGCTCATAGGCGCTCTCCAGTGATGTTGAGCAAGGTTGTCGGCTTCGTCAGGCTGACCCGCGCGCTGTAGGACGCAAGGACGTCCTGTTGCAACAGACCCGCGACCGGCTGCGGATGTTCGAAAAGAATACGTGCCTCGTCCGGGGCGTGGTGTTCGACGGGTTGATCGCCCAGGTTGAAGTCGATGCGCAACACACTGCCATCGCCCAACCGCCAGCGTGCGCTGATGGCGCCACGGCCCAGCACATCGGCGCCGAGGGCCTGGGCACCGGCCAGGCGCGGGACGATCTCTTCACGGCGGATTTTCAGCAATTGGCGATACAGCGCTTCGTTGGCCTGTTGCTCCGGGCCTTGCGACTCCAGGCTTGGACGTGACGCCTCGAAGGTGTAGGCCGCGTTGGGGTCGGGAATCCGCTCGCGCTGCTGCGGATCGGCAAAGGCACTGAAGGCCTTGAATTCGTTGCGTCGGCCTTCGCGCACCTGTTCTGCCAGCTCGCCGTGGTGGCTGGTAAAGAACAGGAACGGCTGTTCGGCTATCAGCTCATCGCCCATGAACAGCAGCGGGATCATGGGGGACAACAGCAACAAGACTGTCGCTGCTTGCAGGGCCTGGGGGGCGGCGAGCTGATGCAGGCGTTCGCCCAGGGCACGGTTGCCAATCTGGTCATGGTTCTGCAGGAACAGCACGAACGCGCTCGGCGGCAGGTGACCACTGGGTTCACCCCGGGATTCGCCGTGGCGATTGAGATGGCCCTGGAAGACGAAACCCTGGCACAGGCAACGGGCCAGTTGTTCGGTCGGCTGCTCGGCGTAGTCGGCGTAGTAGGCGTCGGTCTCACCGGTCAGCAGCACGTGCAGGGCATTGTGCCCGTCGTCGTTCCACTGGGCGTCGTAGCCGTGCTCCAGCAGGTGGGCCTGGTTGTGTTCGTTTTCCACGGTCAACCAGACATGCCGGATCGGGTCCACCTGCTCGCGCACCCGGGCCGCCAGTTCCTTGAGAAAGCCTGGGTCTTCAATGGCGTGTACCGCGTCCAGGCGCAGGCCGTCGAAACGGTATTCCAGCAGCCACATGAGCGCGTTGTCGATGAAGAAGTCCCGCACTTCGCGGCGTCGAAAATCAATCGCTGCACCCCAGGGCGTGTGCTTTTCTTCACGGAAGAAGCCCTTGGCATAGCGGTGCAGGTAGTTGCCGTCGGGGCCGAAGTGGTTGTAGACCACATCGAGGATGACGGACAGCCCATGGCCGTGGGCGCTGTCGATCAGATGCTTGAGCTGTTCGGGCGTCCCGTAGGAGGCCTGCGGCGCGTAGGGCAGGACGCCGTCGTAGCCCCAGTTGCGATCACCGGGAAACTGCGCCAATGGCATCAGCTCGATGGCGGTAACGCCCAACCCGGCCAGGCGTGCCAGATGCTGTTCCACGCCTTCGAAACCACCCAGGGCGCCCACATGCAACTCGTAGATCACCGCTTCGTGCCAGGGGCGACCGGACCATCGGGTGTGTCGCCATGAGTAGGCATGCGGGTCGACCACTACGCTGTGGCGGTTGATGTCGCCGGCCTGGGCACGAGAGGCCGGGTCCGGCACCTCCAACTCGCCATCGATGTTGTAGCGGTAGCGGGTGCCGGCGGGGCAACGGGTCTGGATCATGAACCAGCCGTCGGCCTGGGGCAGTAGCGGTATTGAATCTCCAGTGTCGAACTCGACACTGACAAAAAATGCATCCGGGGCCCAGAGGGCGAAGCGGGTGTGCTCGTCATCCAGCATGACCGCCCCGTGGGTCCATGTCTCCGGCGTCCTTGACGTCATTGTTACCTCATTGTCTGGCCGATTTTCCCAGTGACTTAGTCACCAGCTGTTCGTAGAGTTCGGCGTAGGGTTCCACGGCCTGGCACCAGTTGAATGGCGCCGACATGGCCCGGCAGCGCATGGCGTTGAGCAAGTCGGGGAACTCGAAGACCTTGAAGGCCCGGCTCAAGGCTTGTTTATAGCTCTCCACGGTGGACTCATCGAACAGGAAACCGGTGATGCCATCTTCGATGGTGTCCGCCAACCCTCCGGTATTGCGCGCCACCGGCAGCGAGCCGAAGCGCTGGGCGTACATCTGGCTCAAGCCACAGGGCTCGTAGCGCGACGGCATCAGCAGGAAGTCGCTGCCAGCGAACATCCGTCGCGCATCGGTTTCATTGAAGCCGATGCGTACGCCGATGCGTCCGGGGAAGCGCAGCGCCAGTTCACGCATGGCCTGTTCTTCCTCCGGTTCTCCGCGGCCGATGATGGCGATCTGGCCGCCGGACTCGACGATGAACTCGGCGACCGCTTCGGTCAGGTCCAGGCCTTTCTGGTAGACCAGGCGTGAAACCACGGCGAACAGCGGGCCAGTGGCGTCGTCGAGGCCAAAGAGCTCACGCACATGGGACGCGTTGACCGCCTTGCCTTCCCAGTCGCCCATGGCGAACTGCCGGAACAGGTGGGTGTCGGTGGCCGAGTCCCAGCTTTCATCGATACCGTTGGGGATGCCGCTGAGCAGGCCTTGCTGGGTCTTGGCGGCGAGAAACCCGTCGAGCCCGCAACCAAACGCCGGGGTGGTGATCTCCTGGGCGTAGGTAGCGCTGACGGTGGTGATATGGCTGGAGTAGGCCATCCCGGCCTTGAGGAACGACAGTTTGCCGTAGAACTCCATGCCTTCCTGTTGCAGGGCGTGTTCGGGGATGCCCAGTTCCGGGCACGACGCCAGGCTGACGACGCCCTGATAGGCCAGGTTATGGATAGTAAACAGCGTCGGGGTGCGTTGCCCGCGCCAGTGCATATAGGCCGGCGCCAACCCGGCGGGCCAGTCGTGGGCATGGACCAGGTCCGGGCACCAGTGGATCTGCGCGAGGTTGGCGGCGATGTCGGCCGCGGCCAGGCCCAGGCGGGCGAAGCGAATGTGGTTGTCGGGCCAGTCGCGACCGTTATTGGCACCGTAAGGGGAGCCTTCGCGGGCAAAGAGTTCCGGGCAGATCAGGACGTAGACCACCAGGCCGTCGGCCATGTCCATGCGCCCGATCTTGCAAGGCGGTAGCGCTGCGTGGCCGCCCAGTTCGCCGATGATGTGGATCGGATTGCCGCTGTTCATCACTTGCGGATAACCGGGGATCAGCACCCGGACATCATGCAGGCCGGCCATGGCCCGGGGCAATGCGGAGGAGACATCGCCCAGGCCGCCGGTCTTTACCAGATCGGCGATTTCCGAGGTGACGAATAATATTTTTTTGCGGTTGGGATTCTGTCGAACGACGGGGAGCAGTGCCTTGCCGCCGGTGGCCAGCACCGGTGCCGTTGGCGATTCGGCCGCGGGCGGTAGTTGAGAACGGACTTGTTGTGGTTCCAAGGCAGCACTGATCATAAATATCTCCCATTTTCTCGATCTGTTTCCGGCAAGCGCCAGAGCTGTTGTTTCATTGGCCACATCCTGCGGCCAGGCGCACAAGCGCTACGCAAGGAAAGCAAACGGCTACCCAATGCGGCGAAGCGAATCAGCTGAAAGAGCTGTTGCAGTGACCCGTGCAAGGACTGCACCAGTCGCGGTTGCCCTACCTCTAACCTGACCTGTCGCCGCTACGAAAAGTTTCGACTTTTTTTCGTCTGGGTGACCGGTTGGTTTCCCCCCCGGCTAGGCAGTCTAGGTCAGAACGTAGAGCGGTGCGGCTCGGTTCGTCGAATTGTCCGACAATCACGGCTTTTGTCGGCAATCTCTTACATGACAAAGGGGGATACGCACCGACGAAGTGCAGTTTTCTGAAAGAAAAAGAGTGTATAGGGGCGACGTTGTTTCATCGGCGTGCACGATGGAGTGGCGCAATGCACCATTGGAGAGCGGGTAGAGTGGAGGCGTTTTGATAGCATTTATGGGCACTGGAAACAGTGGGAGGTGTCCTGGGTATTTGGGTAGAATTCAGCCGGCCGGCGTCAGCAACCGGATCGGCTGTCCCGCCGCCCAGGCCAGCAGGTCTTCGATCATCAGGGAATAGAACCGCTGGTAATTCTGCCGGCTGACGTAGCCCACATGCGGCGTGGCCAGTACGTTATCCAGGGTTCGGAACGGATGGGCAGCAGGCAAAGGCTCCTGGGCGAATACGTCCAGGGCGGCGCCGGCCAGGCGCTTGTGCTGGAGGGCGTCGATCAGGGCGCTTTCGTCGATGATCGGCCCGCGGGAGGTGTTGACCAGCAGCGCCTCGGGTTTCATCCAGGCCAGTGCCTGGGCATCCACCAGGCCGCGGGTGCGTTCACCGAGCACCAGGTGGATCGAAAGAATATCGGCCTGCTCGAACAATGCCTGCTTACTCACGTAGGTCACGCCCGCTTCGGCGGCGCGCTCGGCGCTGAGGTTCTGGCTCCAGGCAATGACCCGCATACCGAACACCTGGCCAAACTGCGCCACCCGCGTACCGATGCTGCCCAGGCCGAGGATCGCCAACGTCTTGCCGTGCAGGTCGCCACCCAAGCCTTGTTGCCAGAGGCCGGCGCGCAGGGCGTTGGCTTCCTGCACCAGGTTGCGGGTCAGGGCCATGATCAGTGCCCAGGTCAGTTCGGGCGTGGCGTGCTTGTAGCTGTCGGTGCCGCACACCTGGATACCCAGTTCGGCGGCAGTCTTCAGGTCCAGGGCGGCATTGCGCATGCCGCCGGTGAGCAACAGCTTGAGATTGGGCAGGCGACGCAGCAGGCCTTCGTCGAACAACGTGCGTTCGCGCATCACGCAGATCACTTCGAAGTACTGCAAACGCTCGACGAGGGTGTCACGGTCAGCGGGATAGTCATGGAGAAACGTCACCTGGCCGACGCTGTCCAGCACCGACCAGTGCGCCACGTCACGTGCCACATCTTGCCAATCGTCGATGACTGCTATTTGCACCGCCATGGAACACCTCGTCAGGGAATGGGTTTGTCCAGCCAGTTCAACAGGGCCTTGTGGAACCGATCCGGCGCTTCCATCTGCGGGGCATGCCCCAGATTGGGGAACTCCACCAAAGTCGAATGGGGAATCAGCCCGGCGGCCCGCTTGCCCAGTACCTCGTAGTGGCCCAGCGTGGCCTTGACCGCCGGCGGCGCAATGTCCCTGCCGATGGCGGTGGTGTCGCTGGCGCCGATCAACAGCAGGGTGGGTACCGTCAGATTCTTGAACTCGTAATAGACCGGTTGGGTGAAGATCATGTCGTAGATCAGCGCCGAGTTCCACGCCACTTGCGTATGACCCGGGCCCTTGTTCAAGCCGGCGAGCATCTCCACCCAGCGCTCGAACTCAGGTTTCCAGCGACCACCGTAATAGGTCGTGCGCTCGTAGCGGCGAATGCCCTCGGCGTTGACTTTCAGCTCCCGTGCGTACCATTGGTCAACGGTGCGATAGGGCACGCCCAAGGCTTTCCAGTCTTCCAGGCCAATGGGGTTGACCATCGCCAGGCGTTCGACCTGGTCGGGAAACTGCAAGGCGTAGCGGGTGGCGAGCATGCCGCCGGTGGAATGGCCGAGGACGATGGCTTTCTGTACGCCGAGGGCTTTGAGCAAGGCCTGGGTGTTACTCGCCAATTGCTGGAAACTGTACTGGTAATGCTCGGGTTTGCTGGAGGTGCAGAAGCCAACCTGATCCACCGCGACGACCCGGTATCCGGCTTCGCTGAGCACCTTGATCGAATCGCCCCAAGTGGCGGCGCAGAAATTCTTGCCGTGCATCAGCACCACGGTGCGGCCATTGACCTTGCCTTGGGCCGGTACGTCCATATAGCCCATCTGCAGCGACTGGTCCTGGGACTGTAAAGCGAAGTGCTTGAGGGTGTAGGGGTATTCGAAGCCCTCCAACTGCGCTCCGTAGGCCGGGCCCTCAGGTGAATTGGCGGCCTGGGCGAACAGGGGTAGGGCGGCGGTGAGGAACAGGCTGGGCAACCAGCGCACGGTGGTGCGGGGCATGGTCAATCTCCTTGTGGCCGCCGCCGATCCTGGCGCGACGCGATTATGGCGACATTAACCAGTGGCAACCGAACAGCTCGAACGTTCAATCCATCCAACCCTGTGTCGCCAACGCGAGAACGCCGTAGCGCAGGCCCTTGGCAAGGGTCACGATCAGCAGGAAACGCCGCCACGGTTCGCCCATCACCCCGGCCACCAGGGTCAACGGGTCACCGATGATTGGCAGCCAGCTGAGCAGCAGCGACCAGCGGCCGAAACGCTGGTAGTGCACGCGAGCCTTGTCCAGGTGGGCCGGGCTGACCGGAAACCAGCGCCGATCCTTGAAGTGCTCCAGGCGCGTGCCCAGCCACCAGTTCACCAGCGAACCCAGGACATTGCCAGTCGTGGCGACCCCCAGCAGCAACCAGACCTCATGGCGTTCGCTGAGCAACAAGCCGACCAACAATGCCTCGGATTGCAGCGGCAACAAGGTTGCCGCGCCAAAAGCCGCCAGGAACAAGCCGATATAGGCTTCACCCATCAGTGGGCCGGGTAATCCGCCACTACGGTTTGGGTCCCGTCTTTCTTCAGGCCGATGACTTGGTAGGCATCGCTCATGCCGTCCATTTCCATGCCAGGCGAGCCCATGGGCATGCCCGGCGCGGCGACACCGAGCAAGTCATCGCGCTTGCTCAGCGCCAGCACTTGGTCGGCCGGGACATGGCCTTCGACGAATTTGCCGTTGATCTCGGCGGTGTGGCAAGAACGCAGGTTCGGCGCCACACCCAGGCGCTGCTTGACCGAACTCATGTCGGCCTCGACATGGTCGTTGACCTTGAAACCGTTTTCTTGCAGGTGCGAGATCCACTTTTTGCAGCAGCCGCAATTGGCGTCGCGGTGTACATCGATACTGATCGGTTCGGCGGCCTGGGCCAGGGTGGTCATGAACAGGGCGCTCAAGGCGAGCAGGTGCAGGGGATGGGCCATGGAGGTGCTCTCGTTTCAACGGTTGGGCGGGAGGATAACAGAGTAGCGAGCGCGAGCTGACGGGGGGCTGAGGCGGGGATTACAGAACTGTCAGGTTGGAAGGGCGATGAACATTCAAGGACGAGGCGGATGCCAGCAAGATGTTGGCGCGGTGTGGAAACTTGCTCTCTCACCAGGGGCCGTTAGCGGGGCATGTCGAAGCCCGGGCCGCCACGGTGATCAGGTCAAAAGACTGATACGACGAAACATACATAATTGCTCATGATTAACCGCCGCAGTTGCGCGCATACGCGCCTTCGGCTGTACCATGGAATCCCGTTGGCAGCCCGTCAGTCCCGCAGTACGGTATGGGCTTGGCAAGTCTCGGATACAGAACGGATACATTCAGGAAAAATTGGTAATGACTCACTCACAACGTTTGAAATACTCGATTCTGATCGTCCTCGTCGTCCTGGCAATCATGCTTGGGCTGTCGTGGATGCAGGGCAAGGGGATGATCAGCGAGCAGCTGTTTCAATACATCGCCATCGCCGTGGCGGTCATCGTGGTGGTGATCAACGGCGTGATGCGGCGCAAGGTCAAGTCCTGAGCGCCGGTTTCAATCCTTGGCCTGGAGCACGGCCATCGCACTGGGGTGCAGGCTGTAGCTTTTATCGGGGTTGAGGGTGACGACGCCCTCGCTGCACAGGCGCTTCAACACCTCGCGCACACTGAGAAAGGACAATGGAATGTCCAGTCCCAATAACTGGCTGTGCACCCCGCGCACGCCCAGTCTGCGGTTTTCATGGGCGGCCTTGAGCAGCGCGTCGATGACTTTTAGGCGAATCAGGCTGGTCCTGAGCCCGAAGCTCTTGAGCAAGCGCCTGATGTGGTCATTGCCGCCTCGCTCTGCAGGCCTGTCGAATACTCGGTGGGGGGCGCTCAGCGAGACACCGGTCGCCCTTGGTTTGCCCTCCATGGGCAGTTGCGCGTTACGCATGCAAAAACTCCTTACCAGCCTGATCAGAAAAGGTCACGGATACTCTCCTGTAATAGGACGAACGAGGACGCACAATCATGAGGGGCATCATGTGAAAAAAATGCCCTTGCCGCGTAAAACCGCCGTGCTCAAGCGGCTGTCAGCCATTAATTTTTTTTCATCCGGTTCGTTTCAAGGTAGGCACATTCCGGTTCAGCACGCGGCATGTGATTTCCCAGGCGGACCAAGTGTTTGTCTACTGTCGCACCGGTAGCCGTCCTGGTTTCTGAAGGGTTTCATCAGGAGTGAACGTGAGAATGTCCGGGCAGTTATCGAGGGTTGGCCTCGCAGGCGCTTTTCTGGGGATCGCCCTCGGGCTCAGCCCGGTGGTCAATGCGCAAGACGATGGGCAGCAAGCCAGTGCCGAGATCCGTCGCACCCGTTTTGGTGTGCCGCATATCCGGGCGCAGGATGAACGTGGGTTGGGTTATGGCATCGGCTATGCCTACGCCCAGGACAACCTGTGCCTGCTGGCCAATGAGATCGTCACGGTCAACGCCCAGCGCTCGCGTTATTTCGGACCGGAGCAGGTCACGATCGAGCAGCGGGAGAACCGCGTCAGCGATCTGTTCTTCAGCTGGCTCAACACGCCGCAAGCGGTTTCCGCTTTCTGGCAGGCCCAGACACCTCAAGTGCAGCAACTGGTCGAAGGCTACGTGGCGGGCTACAACCGTGCGCTGGTCGAACGCCAGGCCAAAGGCCTGCCTGAACAATGCGCCAGCGAGTGGGTGCGGTCGATCACGGCACTGGACCTGGTCAAGTTGACCCGCCGGCTGTTGGTGGAAGGAGGTGTCGGCCAGTTCGCCGAGGCCCTGGCCGGCGCGCAACCGCCCCAGGCGACCGCGCTCGTGGGTGCCCCGGTCACCGGTTTCGCGGCCGCCGCAACCCGGCAGCAGCGCTTTGCCCTGGAGCGCGGCAGCAACGCGCTGGCCATCGGCAGTGAGCGTTCGTTCAACGGTCGCGGGATGTTGCTGGCGAATCCGCATTTTCCGTGGCTGGGCGGGATGCGTTTCTACCAGATGCACCTGACCATTCCCGGCAAGCTGGACGTCATGGGCGCGGCGCTGCCAGGGCTGCCGATGATCAACATCGGTTTCAGCCAGCACCTGGCCTGGACCCACACGGTCGACAGTTCCAAACATTTCACCCTGTACCGCCTGCAACTCGACCCGAAAGACCCGACTCACTACCTGCTCGACGGCAAGTCTGTGCCGATGAGCCAACAGACGGTCGCGATAGACGTCAAGCAACCTGACGGCCTAGTGCAGACGCTTTCCCGAGTGGTCTATGGCTCGCAGTTCGGCCCGATCGTGCAATGGCCCGGTCGGCTGGACTGGGATAACCGGTTCGCCTACAGCCTGCGGGACGCGAACCTGGAAAACGATCGCGTGCTGGCCCAGTGGTACGCCATGAACAAGGCCGTCACGCTTAAGGATCTACAGCAGGCCGTCCATAAGATTCAGGGCATTCCCTGGGTCAATACCCTGGCGGTGGACGACCAGGGGCAAAGCCTCTACATGAACGTGTCGGTGGTGCCGAACGTCGACGCCGAGAAACTGGCTCGGTGCAGCGATCCCCGGGCCGGGTTGCGACTGATCGTGCTGGATGGCTCTCGCAGCGAGTGTGCCTGGGATATCGATTCCAACGCCGTGCAAAAAGGCATCTATGCCGCCGACAGGCTTCCGCAGTTGCTGCGCCGCGATTATGTGCAGAACTCCAACGATTCGGCCTGGATGGCCAACCCTTCGCAGCCGCTGTCCGGTTACTCCCCGTTGATCAGTCAGCAAGGCCAACCCCTGGGACTGCGGGCGCGTTTTGCGCTGCAGCGGATGGGCCAGTTAGCCAAGGACGGGCCAGTGAAGGTGGAGGATTTGCAGCGCATGGTCATGGACGATCAGGTTTACCTGGCTGACCAGGTGATGCCGGACCTGCTCGGCGTTTGCGCCGCTGACCTGGGGGGCGATGCTTCGACATTGGGCCAGGCTTGTGCCAGCCTCAAGGCCTGGGATCGCAAGGCCGGCCTGAATAGCGGCCTGGGGTTCGTGCATTTCCAGCACATCATGAACCGGCTGCAAGCTGTGCCTGATTCATGGCGCGTCGCGTTCGATCCCAAAGACCCGCAACACACCCCGCGCGGCCTGGCGATCGAGCGGCCAACAGTGCTCAAGGCCGTGCGCGATGCCATGCTGGCTTCGGTGGAGGCGGTAAAGGTCGCCGGGGTGTCGAAGGACAGCCAATGGCAAGACGTCCAGGTGGCTAGCAGCGGCAGCCGACAGACACCGATTCACGGCGGCCCCGGGGAACTGGGCATCTACAACGCGATCCAGAGTGTGCCGGGGGCGAACGGCAAGCGGGAAGTGGTCAGCGGGACCAGCTATCTGCAAGTGGTGACGTTTGACGGCAAAGGTCCGCAGGCCCAGGGGTTGCTGGCATTCTCTCTCTCCAGCGACCCGGCGTCGCCTTATTCGGCCGACCAGACCCAGGCGTTTTCGCAAAAGCAGTGGAGTGTGCTGCCATTCACCGAACAGCAAATCAAGGCCGATCCGCATTATCAGGCGTTGATTATCCGGGAGCGTGATGAGACGGGCAGGGTGGCGACGCAATAGCCGCTGGTGTGCGGTCACATTCAAACTGGATGTAGACCGATCCACCGCTCGCGAGCAAGCTCGCTTCCACAGGGGATTTGTGTTGGCCGGGAAATCGCAGGCTGGCACCGATCCAAGCTGTGGGAGCAAAGCTTTCAGTGAGTGGCCGGTCGTTGTCCGATGGAGTTGAGGACCGGGTTACCGTGCTTGTTCTGGGTCAGGTAGACCGGCAGCACCTTTGGCAGCGAAGGCACCAGGTTCTGCACTTCGCTGATGTTGTAGATACCACCGATCCGTAGGCTTCCGGTGCTGTTGTCGGCCAGCATGACGGGCCGGTCGAGGTAGCGGTTGATCAGCGGCAGTGCATCGCTCAGGGCGAGGTTATCCAGCACCAGCTTGCCGTTGCGCCATGCCAGCGAGCTGTCATTAGGGGCTGTCTCACGGACTTGCGGTTGGTGGTCGCCCGCCTTGTAGCTGGCTTGCATACCCGGGGAAAGCGGTAGGCCGTCACGGGTGATCGCCTGGTTGCTGGTCACCCTCACCGAACCCTCCAGCAGCGTGACCCGTACCTGGTCCTGGTACATCCATACGTTGAAGCGAGTGCCGGTTACGCGCACCTGGCCTTGGCCGGCCCGAACGACAAACGGGTGCTGTTTGTCGTGGCTGACGTCAAAAAACGCCTCGCCCTTTTCCAGCGTCACCCGGCGCTCGTTTTTATAGTTTGCAAATACCAGCTCACTGCCCAGGTTGAGTTCTACCTCGCTGCCGTCGCCCAGGGTGACATGACGCACGCTGGCGCCGGCTTCGAAGCGCTGGTAGGAATTGGCAATCCAGCCCAGGTTCCAGCCGGTGTACGCGGCCAGGGGCAGACCGACTACGAACACCGCAGCGGCGACCGCCAATCGGCTCCAGCGCGACCGGCGGCGGGGCGCTGGAGCGGCCGGCGCCGACTCGACGCGCGGCAGATGATCGGCAACAGCCCAGATCTCCAGCATGGCTTCGTATTCCAAAGCATGCAGAGGATCGGCATCGTGCCACTGCTTGAACGCCTGTCGTTCGGCATCGGTGCAATCGACGGCATGCAAACGCATGCACCAATGGGCAGCGGCATCGGTAATGGCGTCGTATTCGGTTTGCGAGAGGGTATGTTCGCTCATTGACTCTTCCTGGTTTGCCGCATTCTAACCTTGGGCATGAGCTGCCGAGAACCGCCACCATGGCGTTTACGCATCAATGAGCCTGTTTTTTTACTCAAACACTCGTTGTCGCCTACCGTCGCATACAGGGCGTGAAAAAAGATCAACCACCCAAACCCTTCACTGCGCGGCAATTTGCCGTGATGGAGTGGGGTCGAGTTGGCGTCCCAATTCACAAATCAAGAGTGTGAGCGAGTCGGCGTTGCGAAGTATGACGTCGATGCGTTTGTCCGGCAAAATCGGATCGAGAAAATCATCGCGAGCTTTATCCATGGTTCTGGCGCCGGTTATCTTCAGGATTTCCCGGGTGGTTTGCCTGTATTCAGGCAACAGCTCCAGCTTCTTGTAGGTGTTATCCATGCTGTCCCATTGCGTGAACAGTTTTGACTTTGGTGTGGTCAATGAAAGCCCGTTGAGTTGCAGCTCCCTTTGCTTGTCGTATTGCAACTTTGCGGCGTAAGTCGCTGTTGAAATCAAATCGAGAAATGGTAGTGCGGCGTCCAGGTAGATGATGTCGAACGTATTGAACAGCTGATGGGAAATTTCGTGGATGAAGGTCGCTCCCTGGGCATGCGCATCGACATTGAAGATGTCGGGTACGACGGCCTTGTACCAATCCAGGCCCAGGTCGAAAAAAAACTGCGTGATATAGATTCGTCCCACGGCTGCCGGCTCGAGTACGAAGGCGGTTGCTCGATCTTCCAGGTGCTTGAGGTTGCCGATCACGATGCGGTCGGCATTCTGTAGCGCCCAGGATGGATCGGCCAATGCCTGGCATATGGGAGAAATCGCCGCCTCAATTTTGCTGATAAGACGGGCGTCGACGCTGTTGACCCCAAAAAACAATCTCAGGAAATGATCCAGCCGAGAGCCCACAAGTGGTTGTCGCTTGAATTGCTCGAAGTTGTGAAGGGCGTTGAATGAGTAGAACCTCGCGGTCTCCAGTGCCTGCACGATTGCATTGGCCCGGTGCGGATATTTCCTGCGTATCTCGGCCATGCCCCGTGCTTCAATGTTCAATGAACCTTTGGCCTTTAAGTCGCTATAGGTGATGGCCAGCTTCGACCCGGCCTTGCCGAATCGAATGGTTTGGCGTTGCGGGTCGATTTCCCATGTCCGGCCGTCCGGGGACTTTTTCAATAAAGGCCCTTCACCGTGTTCGTGAATGACTCGCCAGGTCTGGCCGGCTTTTGCCACTTGATAGACCTTGCCGGCGAGTGGGATAAAAGACTTGCCATTCGCCGCAACCTTATAGATCCCGTCGCTCAGGCTAAGTTGAAGATTCGAGAGGCTGACGTCCGAGGCTTCGAAGACCTGGAGGTCGGTGCGCATCGGAGCCGTGCAAGAGATGTCCTTCCAGTTTGTCGCGGGTGTAGCGTTTCCAGAAACCGGTTCGATAGGGTCGAGAAGACCGAATGTATCCTCGCGGTTCAAGAAGCCAAGCGAGACCATCTCCGCGGCGCCTGCGATAAAATTGTGCAGGCCTGTTTTCCAGTCATGCTGTTGCAAGGCTTCGGCTGACCCCTTGAAGTCCTGATAACTCTCCCAGAGCGTTTCCAGGAAAGTCAGTTTGGCCGGTAACTGTCTTCCCAACATCCTGACCCCGGAGCTGAACAGATGCAGCACCGTTGCCCAATCAGACTGACGATGGTCCTGGTTTTGCGCGGTCAACATATCTGCCAGCAATGTCGCGTTGTCGTCATACAGCGTATGCAGAATATTTGTATTGATGGGGCTGAAGCCCAGAGTCATTTCCGATTGTTTTCCGCGCGTGGCTGCGAAGAGATTTTTGAACGTGGCTTGCTGGTCCTGGGGAAGCCGACGAATCAACAAATCCTGGAGCGCGCCGGGTGTATTGAATGCCGCGACGATGCTCGCTTCATCCTTGAACTCCTGTAACAGCTCGCCGTCATGGTAGGGCGAATACAGGACGTGAGGGCTGGTTGCATCGGTAGCCGAACTGAACAGGTAAAGCCCCAATGCCTTGATCGCGGCACCGCCTTCGGTTTTGATCAGCTCCAAAGGGCGGAAGAATGCGCTGACGCCCTCGACCGCTTGACGAGCGATGGCGTCCGGCATGTCCATGACTTGCCGGAACAGGTCGAATGCCGGAGGGGAAAGGTGTTGCTGTAGATACCGTGCGTGAGCGTACTGCAACAATTGCCACGGCAACTGTTGCCGAAAGCGCCGTTTTCTTGGCTGGTCATCCACAATACTGTTGGAAAGTGCTTGGGTTACATGGTTTTTATAGGCGGTCGGGATATCCAGCGACGACAACATTTGCCGTACGGCGCTCTCGTTCAAACCATCGGGCAACGGCTGCGTGGATGTCGACGAAACCTTGAAACCCTTTTTGGTCACCTCAACGTGATTCAACGCAAAATCGGTCAGCGAGCTGGCCGGTCCCACGATCGCGAGGTTGGGCGTGATCTGGATCGTTTCGGGGTTCAGGTTTTTCCGAGGAAAGCGCGCGTCCAATAGCGTTTGCAGTTTTTTATGCACATAGGTGCGCAGGGGCTCGATACCGTCCAGGTAATCCTTGCCATCGGACACGCTGTTTTTATATTGCTCAAGCACTTCTATGTGCAGGCGTTTTTCTTCAAGGGACGCAGTGCCAAGCCAGGCAGGTAGTTTCTGTTGCCGTTCATTTGCCTGAGCGATAGCGGTAGCGCGTTTCAGATTGGTGGGCGCGCCTTTGTTCAGGAGCGCCTGAAGACTGTGGACCAATGCCGATCCGGTCAGTTGCCAATCACCGGCTTCTAATGTGCTCAGATAGCCATACTCGGCCTCAAAGTATTTGATAAACGAACTCATCCGGTTGATCAGTACGTTGTCTTCGATCAATTCATAGGCCTGGAGTTGGTAGCGCCTATGGGGCAGGCGTTGAGTGACCGTTAAATTTTCAAGCAATGCAAAGCGTCTTTGGGAATCGAGCAGATCTTGATTCAATTGCCGGGTGGCCACCTCGACGGAAGGAAAAGCCCGCAAGCCATCGGCAGGTGTCCAAAGGATTGCCATGCCTGAGTGGGGAGTATCCAGCCCTCCACGCTCGGTTAATAAAAAACAATTGGCGAGCGGCAGCAGGACCGTTCGGCCTTCTTCGCCACAGGCGAGCGTCAACGAATAGACATCCGGCCGAAAGCCCCTGACCGTTTTGCGTTGCGAGCGGTCCGGGTAGTCTGGGTCGTAGACTAAAACTGCTCTGATCAGGTTATTTGCAATCGACGACAGACTCGAACCAAGCTCCCTGAGTTCGGCCTCGGCGCGGATACCCAAAGAAAAAACATTGGTCAGCTCAGCCAGTAGCGGCCTCAGCCCATTGAGCAGCGAAACGTTGGAGGATGTTGGCAACTGACTAAAGAGACCGTCGAAAGCCTCTTCCACATCGGTATAGCTCTTGCCCCTTCTTTCCAGTTGATCGGCCATGAAATTGGATGGGCGCAGGTCCCCATGAAACGCGGGACGAGTTCCCCAATGTCCGGCGGTTGGCTGCGCCAAGAGTCGTTTGTTGATGAAAGCGCGTATATCCAACGCCTTGTCAATGAGCGAGTGGATGTCGACATCGGCCTGGCGAGACATCTCCAATGCGTAATGGAAGTTATTCTTCTGCTTTTCAATTATTGCGCTTGCCAGGGTTTCGGCGACCGGTAAGTCCAGTGACTTGCCCGAAAGCTGCGGCTCATCGAAGCGCTGGAAGCGGTTACGCTCTTCCAGGCTCAAGAGGCTATAGATTTTCTCTTTTTCTACAGTGCTTGCGGATTGACCGTACAACCTGTCCTTGAAGCCCGTATAGTTGGTTATCTTTTGAACGCCGTCGAGGGGCGTATAAAGATAATGCCCCTTGGCGCTGATCATCATGGAGCCGGCAAGCTCCACGTAGTTCGGTTCATACTCCCAGAGTCGAATCGTTTCGATGAACAGCAGTGTTTCGTCTCGGCGAGAGGGACGCAATAACCGAAACAGCTCACGACTCTGCTCATCCGTCAGTTGTCCTTTCTCCCGTTCGATCAGGATGGACGCCGATAACCCATCGTGAATGACGCGAGATAGAAGTTTGCGTCGTGATATATAGAAAGAGGCGGCTCTTCCCTCCCAAAAGGCATCGATGCAGCTGATCAGCGTTGGAATCAGTGTTGTGGCAATGTCTTTTATGATGTTTTCCCATTGCTGCTGACTGTAGGACGATGCGGGCGTACCCGGATGAGTCAGATCGAAGTCATGCCCGGCACGCCACCCCTGATGATGGAAGTAGTCCAGGACTGCATTGCTCAGTGGGATGCTTTCAGTCACCGGGATTGCCTTCGGATCTTGCGGGTGAGTCTCCTTGGAGAACGCCACGCGGATCTGTCGATGATCCAGATCCGGCAGCGCCTCGTTCAATAGCTGGTCAAGCATCGATCTTAACGAGGGCAATTTGATCAGTTCATTCACCATGGCCAAGGCATTGAGGCTCTGGGCGTGCTCGATGGATTCGAGCTGGGTCTTGAAAACATCCTCTTCGATGAGTCGCCGGGTCTGCCTGATGTCGGTGGTGCTGTTCAGTTCGCTGCGTTGGGCAATCGACAAGAGACGAAACAGGTCATCGCGTTGCGCAGTGTCCCGGCGCATCTGGTCAATCTGTGCTTCGAGGGATACCAGGTTGTCGAATTTTTTGATTCCACCACTTGGCGTGTAGAGGAACACCGGGTGGGTGCTGGTTTCGCTGCTGTTCGACGAGGTGCTGAGGACAAAGCAGCCGGCCAGTGCAATGGGCGGTTTTTCATCGGCTTGCAACAGAATGGTTTCGGCGAACATCGGGGGTGTCTGCGCTGCGCGCTGGGTGTGGTCGGGCAGGGCAATGTGCTGCAACCAGTCGAGGTCTGCCTGCGTCAAGTCGTGGGTGGCGGTCAATTCGTCCAGGCGATGGGCGTGCAATACCTCGGGAAATAAAAGCGGCGTGGTTTCAGTGAGCATCGTTGCTTCTCGATCAAGGCGCCTCAAAACGACGCGAACGTGGAGGAGCCGCCAGACTAGGCAACGATGGCTGAGCAAAGGTGGTACATAGTTACCGCACGCTGGTTTCTGACCTGTCAGGCAGGGCAGGCGCCGTGGTAAGCATTGACAGTGCGCGCCTGAAACGGTGTTTAATCACCCGGCGGGTCCTTTTACGCTGTTGCTACCTCCAACAATCATTCTGGAGCTTCAGATGTCTGCGCCATCCGATCATGCCGCTTCTTGCACTTTGTCTTTCGATGCTCTGGTGAGCTTGCTGGAGAAAATTTTCCTGCGTCATGGCTCGTCGGCCGAAGTCGCTCGGTGCCTGGCTGAAAACTGCGCCGGGGCCGAGCGCGACGGTGCCCACAGCCATGGGGTGTTTCGCATTCCCGGCTATGTCTCGACACTCGACAGCGGTTGGGTCAACGGCAAGGCCGTGCCGGTGGTCGAGGACGTCGCTTCAGGGTTTGTCGCGGTGGACGCCGGTAACGGGTTTGCCCAGCCGGCCCTGGCCGCCGCGCGTCCATTGCTGGTGGCGAAGGCCCGCAGTGCCGGTATCGCCATCCTGGCCATTCGCAACTCCCATCACTTTGCCGCCCTCTGGCCGGATGTCGAGCCGTTTGCCTATGAAGGCCTGGTGGCGTTGAGCGTGGTCAACAGCATGACGTGCGTGGTGCCCCATGGCGCAGACCGGCCATTGTTCGGTACCAACCCCATTGCCTTCGCCGCGCCACGGGCTGGCGGTGAGCCGATTGTCTTCGACCTCGCCACCAGCGCCATTGCCCACGGCGACGTACAGATTGCTGCACGCAAGGGCGAGTTGTTGCCGCCGGGGATGGGCGTGGACAGCGTCGGCCAGCCGACCTGCGACCCCAAGGCGATTCTCGAAGGTGGAGCGCTCTTACCCTTTGGCGGGCACAAGGGCTCGGCCTTGTCGATGATGGTCGAGTTGCTGGCGGCGGCCCTGACTGGCGGTAATTTTTCCTTCGAATTCGACTGGCACAACCATCCGGGCGCCAAGACCCCGTGGACCGGTCAGTTGTTGATCGTGATCGACCCCACCAAGACAGCTGGGCAAAACTTCGCCGAGCGCAGCCAGGAACTGGTCAGACAGATGCATGGCGTTGGGTTGCGGCGCTTGCCGGGAGACCGTCGCCATCGCGAACGCAGCAAATCCGATGAGCATGGGATTAACCTGGACGAGCAGACCCTGGCGCAGTTGCGCGAGTTGGCAGGGACTTGAACAGCCCGCTGTGGCGGCCAGCCTGGCTGCCACTGCCTTGCCGTGACACGCTGCGCCAAGCCTTCTACTATGATGGCTTCTTTTCTGTGGAATCGCCTGGATGAGTAAGCCCGGCCAAACGGTGCTGGTTGCGCTGCGCAAAATGATCGCCTCGGGCGAGTTGACCGCTGGCGAGCGCTTGATGGAAGTACCCACGGCCGAGCTGTTCGGCGTTTCGCGCATGCCGGTGCGCATGGCGTTTCGTACCCTGGAGCAGGAAGGGTTGCTGGTGCGCTTCGGCGGACGAGGTTTCCAGGTGCGCTCGGTCAGTGCCGAGCAGATCGCCGGGGCCGTGGAGGTGCGAGGCGTGCTGGAAGGTCTGGCAGCACGGCAGACGGCCGAGTATGGCTTGTCTGAAGAGGCCCGCGCGATACTCGAGCAATGCCTGCTGCAGGGCGATGAACTGTTCGCCAAGGGCTATGTGACCGAGGAGGACCTGGAGGTCTACCACGACCTCAACATGCGTTTTCACCAGGTGATCGTCGAAGGCAGCCACAACCCGGCGATTGCCGATGCCCTGGCCCGCAACGACCATCTGCCATTCGCCTCAGTCACCGCCCTGGCGGTGGATCGCCAGAACATGGCCGGCGAATTTCGTCGTTTCAACTATGCCCATATGCAACACCATTCGGTGTTCGACGCCCTGATCAACCGCCAGAGCGGCCGCGCCGAGGCAATCATGCGCGAGCATGCTAACGCGACCCTGCGTTACGCCGAAGTCTTCGGCTCGACGCTGGCTGACGAGCGGATGACGGTGATTCTTCGTTCGGAGTGAACAGCCCCAGTTGTGGATGGATTTGTGAACCCAGCACAAATCCCCTTGTGGGAGCGAGCCTGCTCGCGATAGCGCCGGGTCAGCTTGCATCAATGCTGGATGTTCCGGCCTCTTCGCGAGCAGGCTCGCTCCCACAATGTTTTTCGGTGAATGCAGAATTTGTATTCAGCACAAATCCCCTGTGGGAGCGAGCCTGCTCGCGATAGCGGTGGGTCAGTCACTATCAATGCTGCTGAGCTGACGCCATCGCGAGCAGGCTCACTCCCACAAAAGGCCTGTGTTAGAGGTCCAGTACCAGCATCGGTGTCTTGGACCTGGAGCAACATGGCGTGAACTGGTCGTTGCAGGCCTGTTCAGCCTCGGTCAGAAACATGTCCCGATGCTCTGGTACACCTTCGAGCACACGCGTCAGGCAGGTGCCGCAGACACCTTGTTCGCACGAGATCGGAATCTCGATGCCATGGCGCTCCAGCGCCTGCACCACACTGCAGTCCGCCGGCACGTCGAACACTTGGCCGCTGCGGGCCAGCTTGACTGAAAAGCTGCCATCGGCACGGGTGTCGGTGGGGGCTGCGGCAAAGTATTCGCGGTGCAGGCGGTCTTCCTGCCAGCCCTGGCCCTTGGCGGTGTCGAGGACGTGTTGCATGAACCCGCCGGGGCCGCAGACGTAGAGGTGTACGTCGTCACTGGGCGCGGCCAGCACCCTGGCGGCGTCCAGCAGGGTTTCAGGTTCTTCATCGAAATGCAGGAAGACCCGGTCGGCATAAGGAGACTGGCGCAGACGCTCGACAAAGGCCGCGCGGTCCCGGGCGCGGGCGCAGTAATGCAACTCGAACGCCGCACCGCTCTGAGCCAGGTGCTCGGCCATGCACAGGATCGGCGTAATGCCGATCCCTCCGGCAAACAACAGGCTGCGCCGGGCTTGCGGGGCGAGCGCGAACAGGTTGCGCGGCTCGCTGATGTGCAAGCGCATGCCTGGCTGGATCAACTCATGCAGGCTGCGCGAACCGCCACGGGACGCGGGGTCCTTGAGTACGCCAATGAGGTAGCGATGCCGTTCTTCGGGATGGTTGCACAGCGAGTACTGACGAATCAGCCCTTCAGGCAAGTGCACATCGATATGGGCACCGGCGGTGAAGGCCGGCAACGGCTCGCCATCGACACGCGTCAACTCGTAGCTGCAGATATCGAGGGCTTCGTTGTGTCGCGCTGCGACCTGGACTTCGATCATGACCGTTGCTCCACCTGTTGCGGTTGATGGTTGCTGGCGATCAACCCGGCCTGTGCTTCCCGTTCCCGTGCGATCCAGCGCTCCAGCACCCGGCGAGACTGTACGCCGCCAGCGTCGATGTTGAGTTTGAGCAAATTGCGTTGCGGATGGTCCAGCAGGTTGCGCTGCTGGCGTTCGAGCATTTCCAGGTCTTCGCTGAAAATCTTGCCCTGGCCTTCGTGAATGGACGCGGTGAGGGCGTCATCCTGTGGTTGGAAGTGCCGGGCCATGCCCCAGAAGTACCAGATCGACGTCTCGGTTTCCGGCGTAATGAAATCCACCACGATGCTCGACGCCTTGAATTGCGGCGCAGCGTGATAACCGCCGTTGCCGGCATGGGCCACGCCGACTTCGATCAGCACATGGCTGGGCGGGGTGAAACGGCAGATTTGCCAGCGGTCCACCGGCACGTCGTCGGCCAGGTTGTTGCCGCGCAAAGCCATGCGCCAGAACGGCGGGGCCATGATGTTTTCCATGTGCCGGGCGGTGACCACTTCATCACCTTCGACCGTGGTCACCGGCGGCGCCTCGTCGATTTCCTTCTGGCCGATACTCGAGGCGTGGACGTAGGTTTCGTGGGTCAGGTCCATCAGGTTGTCGATCATCAGGCGATAGTCGCACTGGATATGGAACAGGCCGCCACCGTAGGCCCATTCATCGCTTTCGGCCCACTCCAGATGATGGATCAGCGCCGGGTCGGCCAGCGCCTGGTCACCGGGCCAGACCCAGATGAACCCATGCCGTTCCTGTACCGCAAAGGTCTTGTTGCAAGGGAAGCCTCGTACTCGTTGCCCTGGCATCTCGACGGTCTTGCCGTCGCAGCCCATCACCAGGCCGTGATAACCGCACACCAGGTTGCCATTTTCGACATAACCCAAGGAGAGCGGGGCGCCGCGATGGGGGCAGAAGTCTTCCACGGCCGCGACCTTGCCTTCATGCCCCCGGTAAAAAACCATCTTCTCACCACAGATCTGGCGACCCAGAGGCTTGTCGACGATTTCATCGGGGGTGCAGGCAACGTACCAGGCATTTTTGGGGTACATGAGGGATCTCCAGGCGGATGTTGTTCTTATCTATGGATCCATTAACTCTCTTAACTAATTTGCTTGTCAACGTTTTTGCGGGTCGTTCGGACAACTGGTTTTATCAATGGATCCATTGGTGCGGGCGTAGGTATTCGCCTCAAGAGCGGTAGATCACCGGTGCCAGGGCTTCAATGAACGCCTACATGTGCGCTATGGTCCGCACAACCTATATTTCGACCGGATGGGCGGGCGCCTGATTGTCTCCCGGGCTTGTTGTTGCACAGTAGGAGTGATCCATGAAAACCAAAGCGGTACTCACTGAGCAGGACGTCGCGCAATTGCTGGTGGCGGTCAAGGAGCTGGCTCACCAGCGCCAATGGGCGGTGTCGGTTTGCGTGGTGGACGACGGTGGTCATCCCCTGGGGCTGCTGCGCCTGGACGATGCCTCGCCATTGTCGGCCTATATCGCCACCGAAAAAGCGCGAACCGCCGCCATGGGGCGGCGCGACAGCAAGGTTTTCGAGGACATGATCAATGGGGGACGTTACGCGTTCCTCAGCGCTCCGCACTTGCAGGGGATGCTCGAGGGCGGCGTGACCATCCGTCATGACGGCCAGTGCATTGGTGCTATCGGGGTGTCTGGGGTCAAGGCTGAGCAGGATGCTGAACTGGCCCGTCTGGCGGTGGAGACGGTGTTGCCGGTGATTACTCCGGATGCCTGAGGTGGGAATGGCCGGTTTTGTTGATCGGGTACATATCCATTTTCGCGGTAACGGCTGCTTAGGGTTCCGCTCTCGGCGTTTTTCAAGGTAGTTGTCGCGTCACCGTCTAACTATGCTGCTCTTTTCTCGGCTGGCTGCTCCCGATCCGGGTTCAGCAGCACCGTGCCTATCGGCTCCCAGTTGCGTGTCTGGCCTGGCCAGCGTTCCGGATTGTTCTCCCTCGCCTGCTCGTACACTTCATGACGCCGAGCCAGGATTTGCCGATCCAGCCCTTGGTGCCGTTCGGCCGGGGTCACGTAACGGATCCGGCTATGCCGGTGTTCGTGGTTGTACCAGCGCATAAAATCCCTGACCCAAACGCGTGCGGCCTCCAGGCTGGCAAAGCCATCCACCGGCCATTGCGGGCAATACTTCAACGTTCTGAACAACGACTCCGAGTACGGATTGTCGTTGCTCACACGCGGTCGGCCACGTGACGGTGTGATACCCAGGTCATGCATTTTGCTCAACAGCGTCAGCGATTTCATCGGCGCACCGTTGTCCGAGTGCAGCACCAGCGACTCGCGCAAACATTGTTCGCCGATCACGCTGCGTTGCAGCAGCGCAGCCGCCTTCTCGCCGCTTTCCTCTTCGTAAACCTCCCAGCCCACGGCCTTGCGGCTGTAGATATCCTCAATCAGGTACAAGTAGTAATACTTTCCACGCACCGGCGAAGGCAGGTATGTGATGTCCCACGACCACACCTGATTCGGCCCTTGGGCGGCGTGCGTCGTCGGCACCACGTGCCGTCGCGGACGCTGGCTGCGACCTCGATGCTGTTGTTGACCTGCTGCACGCAGCACCCGATAAAACGTGGCCTCCGATGCCAGGTAGCGCTGCTGATCGGCCAGCCTCGGCACGATCTGACTCGGCGGTAGATGAGCGTAGGCCGGGCTGTTGCACAGCGTCAGGATCGCTTGTCGTTCGCTCTCGCTCAACGCATTGCGCGGCGTGGGGCGTACCGTGGTGGTTCGGGCATCCGCCTGAACAACTTCGGTTTCGGTCCAGCGCTGCAAGGTTCTGAGCGAGAGGCCGACTTCCTGACAGGCTCTGATCTTCCGGGCTCCGGCCAGCTCTGCTTCATGCAACCAGGTCACGAGCAATTGCCGTTCCGGCAGAGCCGTCAATT
>NZ_CAXAPD010000035.1:0-48715 GCF_963970515.1 Pseudomonas sp. RL_5y_Pfl2_73
GGCCAGGCCAGACACGCAACTGGGAGCCGATAGGCACGGTGCTGCTGAACCCGGATCGGGAGCAGCCAGCCGAGAAAAGAGCAGCATAGTTAGACGGTGACGCGACAACTACCTTGAAAAACGCCGATAGCTCAACCATGAGGGTTGCCTCGAACTATGCTGTTGCCAAATCATGGTGTCTTTCGATGAATAAAGGCGGCGGCGGTGTCAAACAATGTTGCCTGATTGCGGCGCCACGCTGAACCGCTACAAGCTGATTGTTCTGGATGGCCTGTTTCGGACTGTCTTGTAAACCCTTTGCGACGATTTTAACTTAAGCTGGCGCCAAGGCTACCTGACCAATCAACAACCTAAAGATTTATCCCAATCTGCCGATTTGACAAGACCGCCGAATGGATTGAGCGAGGCAGCTATTGAGCTTTTTCAGACTCCCCATGCACGTCCGTGGCGTTGTCAGCCTACGGGGTATCAACGGGTGGATCACAGTTTTTGACTCACAACCAAAGGCTTCCCCCATGGGCCTTGGTAAATCACTCACTAGGGATCAATAGCATGAGTAACGGGATCATAGGAACGAAAATCGTGACGCGCACGGGTTCGTTTGAAGCTAAATTCATTCCCTTCATTTATGTCATTGTTGAAGACCGTCTCGCACAAGAGGTCATCGATTTGACGTTACGCCATAACTCCGTCAATGAGCCCAAGTCCGCAATCAAGTACATCACCTCCGGCGTATGGGCGAACCAAGCCTCCTGCATGTATGGTTTTTACACTTATGGCAACGAGCTGACCGCCTCCTATCAAATCCCGTTCTTCTCCGCCTTGGCAGTCACTGACGGCGACGTTTGCGAAGAAGAACTGAACAAAAGGCTCAATCAAGTCATCAAGGGCAGCCTCAATGAGGATCAGTCGGCGATTAAAGAGAAAATCAGGAACCACACCACGCAATTCAAGCTTGAACACCTTCGTGGGCCGAATGAAGAACCGATAAAAGCCCTACCCGAGTACAACCACAAGCTATGGTTCGACGAAATCACCGAGCAGATGATTCTCGACCAGCATCAGAAAGAGGTGGGCAGCCCCGACAAGCTGACCCGACTGTTAGCGCAGCATGAAATTGGCACATTGCTGGAAGTCATCCAATACTCGAGATCCATCCTCAATGGCCAGGACGCGATTGTTGAAAATGAAAAGATTGATTACCACCGCTACTACGATCTGCTTAAGGCTTTTGTCCCTCAAACACATCCCGACCACGCGATGAACCACATCGAGTACTATATCCTGAGAGCCATAAGACGTTACAACCCCATTAAATGGGAACGTTACACCTCCCCCGTGAGGGATAGGATCATGGCCCTTGCCCAAGAGAATTACGATAGGTTCAGGAACAGTAGCTTTGACCTCCGCTAGTCAGCTCAATTAGTAACCGCCCTTCATTCACTTTGTCGGGCGGCCATTGCCCTTTGCAACCGGGGCAATGCTGGCGTTTGACGCGGAAAAAGTCACCAGAGGCGCATCGAGCCGTTGGCGTATATCCCCAAGAACTCTCTCCAGAGCATCGAGCCGCGATGCATTTTCTCTACCTAGATTGATAAGGTCGTTACGCTGCTGCTGTGTATGGGACGGCTCTGCCGTCACCTCCACCGCCATCGGCCCCTCCCTGGAGAACCCCCACTGTACGGTAGCCAGCAGGATGCCGCTGAAACCGACAGTCGCTCCCCACTTGAACACTCCCCGGGACGCAATCCAGATCCAAGAATCGCAAATCCGCCCGTCTACATAGGTCCGCCGGAAATGACGCAGTTTGCCCACCGCCAAGTTGTCCTTGAATTTGGGCGCACCGTCGAGGCAAGTACATTGCATATAAGCCACAAGCAGGCCGAAATAGCGCGAAAGAACAGCCTCCTTCGCCAGATCGGCAGGGTCATTGACGACACCGAGTTCAATCGCATCCTCCAAAGGCTTCGTACCCTCAGTCACTGCTGGGTAAAGCAATACATGAACCCGGCCGTGATCGTCACGCACAAACTCCATTGTCGCGCCACGTTCGGCGAGCAACTTCACAGCAGGCCTCAGGGACCTATCAAAGCACTCCTGTTGGTCGTAGGGGCGAGCACCAAAAAAAACCTCGAGCTGGCGCGAGTTTTTTCCTCCCGCGCGACCGCCAGGGGCGATACATAAGCTGTAGATATCACGCAACTGCATGGCGGCATCATGACGATTACAAAGCCCATTGAAGCGTTCGGTGGCCGAGTTCAAGAACGCCTGAAACGCGGCGTAGCGCTGCTGACGAGCGCTGTTGGCAGGTGATGTCACTTATAAGCCCTTTGTCGATCGGGTATTGATTCATTGCTGATCATCAATGATGCACTGATCGCTGCACAAAAACTCATATCCTAACGCTCGTTAAGTTGACGAGCTATGCTAGCTACCGCCTCTCGGCGTAAAGTTTGCCACCCTGCCCAAACAAAACATCCACGCGGTGAACAATGACGGTGCGACTTTACACCAAAGCTGACCTGGCGCTGCGATCGGACCTACCGAGACACCGCAGCCTCCGCCATGACAGCATCTTGACGGGTCGATCTTCATCGTCCCGCTTCTTGCACACTGACTTGCCGCCGCCCACGTTAATCGGGATACAAACCGTTCACTAGCCGAAACTTGGCGACGCATGCGGGGGATACTCGGAAGCCGGCTTTGCTTACATGCGCTACATAACACGGCGCTTTTCACAGCGGGCAAAAACACTTAACAACTCACTTATTACTCCCAGTGGCACCACAGACGAAGCCGCCAACACAGCAAGCCAGCTTCCCAGCGTCCTCGTTTTTAAACAGCACCTAGGCTCGAAGTGCTATGTGCAGGAAGCGGAAGCCTTGGCTGGATTTGCGGAAGCAATTTGCAGAGTAACAATCAGTGGTGAGTCTTCATGATGCAAGTCTGATAGGCCTTCAAGCGATCAATCCTAGGTCGCCGGCATCGGTGTTGCAGATAATTCGTTAAAACATGCTCGCCAATGCGGTACCTCATTACACCACCTAGACGCTGCAACTAGATCCAGAATATTTTTGGGAGTAAATGTGGGAGTATTTTTCACACATGAAAAAGCCCGATCGTTTCCGAATCGAGCTAAGTCATTGAAAAATATGGTCGGGACGGAGTGATTCGAACACTCGCCCCCTAGCACCCCATACGAGGGGTAGCTGAATTCCATGTTTATCCACCAGCCGTATCTGCCGAAAGCATAAAAAACCCGGCACGAGGCCGGGTGATTACCCGCCCCTCAAAAACACAGCCCCCAAATGAGAGGGATGGAGAGCTGACAAGAGAGTGCGGGAGCGGGATATTGCCAAATGGCGTCTTCCTGCGCAATAGAATCCTCTAGCCGACCAGCTCCGAAACATCAGGCGACTTGCGTAGCCCACACATTCAGGAGTAGCGCTAGACGGGCCCAAGAAAGCAGCGACATTCGTTGTCACCGCACGAGACAGCACCTCAGTTTGAGCCCAGCGAGTTATAAACGATTCGCACAGTCACGTCGAAGTTCTCCAGAGTGAGTACATCGATTGGCGAGCGCCCCTTCAGTCGCTCATGAGGCTCACAGACCGTCCGATAAAGCCTCCACGCATCAACATCCGGAAACTGCGCTAACGCAGCAAGTACCAACTTGTGCCGCAGTGGATCAAGCTGCCAATCAGGAATGCGCTGACCGCGATTCCCAAGGCTCAGGGACAACAGGCGCCGAGCCTTGATATCGCGGTTGATCTGATCTCGGGATTTGCCTGCCAGTTTGGCGAAGACAAGCAGCGGCAAATTATTCGAAGCTTCATAGGTGGCTAGCATCTCGGCGCGCTGACGTTGTATCTCAGATACTTCGGGTTCGCGCAGCTGTTCAGTCTGCGTTGAAGCAGGTAGGACAGGTGAATACTGAGCCGCGTTAAGGACCGGTTCGTTGCTGACGGATGTTTTGGAGGCTGGGACCGTCGTCGCTGGGAAGCCACTGCCGTACAGAACGGCGTTTGTGTTCGCGTTTTCCAACGCAGGTAACGAAGCTGCACCCTCTAAACGAATGGTAAGCGGAGAACTTGCCGCTTTCGGCTGGCCCTGCCCCCACAGATCCAGACGGTTCGCCCAATCCTGCATCATGGTCCGGCGCTGCTCCACGTATTCCGCGTGATTGTAGGCCGCACTCACCTTATCCGGATCAGCATGAGAAAGCTGGGCATCCACCCATACCTTCGGGTATCCGATCTCGTTCAGCGCCGTCGAGATCGTCGCCCTCATCCCATGACCAGTGAGTTGATCGGCATACCCCATCCGACGCAACGCGCCATTCAGCGTGTTCTCACTGATACGCTTGCTCAGATCGCTTCGATGCGCAAACAAGTAGCGTTGTGCGGGGACAACCTGTTCCAGCAAGTGACGCACAATCTCCAGCGCCTGAACCGACAACGGCACGATATAAGGCGGTACATTTTGGGTCTGCTTACCTGGCTTTCGCATGGCTAGCTGGAGCTGTTTCACCACCTCCGCGGGTATCACCCACAACCGCTTCTCCAGATCGAACTGGTCGGGTGTTGCCAACCGCAATTCGCCCGTGCGGACACCGGTCAGCAGCAACAACCGAAGGCCAAGCCGAGTTTGGTTGGCGCCACCGTAGTTTCGAAGAGCAGCCATCAATGCCGGGAGCTCGTCCATGCGAAGAAATGGATTATGCGTAACCGGAGGTTTGGGGAGTGCAACTACGTCAAGGTCTGACGCTGGGTTGTGCTCCAGCCCCTCGATCTTCACCAGCGCATAGCGGAACAATTGGTTGAACCAAGTCCGGCATTTTTCGGCTGTCGTTAAGGCCTTGCGCTGTTCGATCCTGCTCAGCAAATCCAACAGATCGTGACGATTGATATCGTAGATAGAACGCCCACCCAGTATAGGCAGGACGTCTTTACTGAAGATCCTCAAAATCTGCGAGAGCGTGCTCTGGCGCCCTTCCTTCAGGCTCAGCCTGCGGAACTCCACCCACTGATTGAACACGGCCTCGAAGGTGTGCTCCTTCGCAGCATGAACAGCAAGTCGCTGTTGTTTACGATGCTCATAGGGATTGATGCCCTGGGCAACCAAGGCGCGCGCCTCGTCACGTCGAGTACGTGCTTCTTTGAGGGAGATTTGCGGGTAACAACCCAAGGACATGCGCTTCTGCTTGCCTGCCCAGTAGTAACGGAAGAGCCAGACTTTTCCGCCTCTGGCCGTCACATTGAGTGTGAGACCATCACTGTCGCCGAGGGTGTAGTCATTACCGGTGATTCGGGCATGCCGAACTGTCATTTCTGAGAGTGCCATCGCGAGCTCCTGAACAGAGTCAGGGCCAGATGCTCATCTCGCTACGCAAACTGCTCCAGCATCAAACCGATTCGGTACGCGTCAGGATTCTGGACTTAATCCTGGACTTAAACGCACCGGATAGTGCTGGATTTCAGTGGTTCCCGCTGGAACGAAAAAAGGGCCTAAAGGCCCTGATTTCAATCACTTACAGAATTCAGTGGAACTCTGTAGCGCAATATTTGGAGCGGGAAACGAGACTCGAACTCGCGACCCCGACCTTGGCAAGGTCGTGCTCTACCAACTGAGCTATTCCCGCGTCTTGGTGTGGCGCATTCTATAGATTCAGACTACGCCGTCAACCCCTTGATTCAAAAAAGTTTTATTTCGGGTCTACATCCGTCCGCAGATGCGGCCAAGCGGCGCGCAGATATTGGATCATCGACCACAGCGTCAGGCCGGCGGATACCACCAGCAGCGCATAGCCCAACAGCACCCAGAAGCTGAAGTCCGAAGGATTCGCCAGCAGGATCACCAGCGCGAGCATCTGCGCGGCGGTTTTCCATTTGCCCAGGTTCGACACGGCGACCTGGGCGCGGGCACCCAGCTCGGCCATCCATTCACGGAGCGCCGAGACAACAATTTCGCGGCCGATGATCACCGCCGCCGGCAAGGTCAGCCAGAGGTTGCCGTGTTCCTGGACCAGCAGCACCAGGGCCACCGCGACCATCAGCTTGTCGGCCACCGGATCCAGGAAGGCACCAAACGGCGTGCTCTGCTCCAGACGTCGAGCCAGGTAACCATCCAGCCAGTCCGTCGCGGCGGCGAACGCAAAGACCGAGGCGGAGGCCATGTAGCTCCAGTGGTACGGCAAATAGAACAGCAAAATGAAGATTGGGATGAGCAGGACGCGTAGGACGGTAATCAGATTTGGGATATTCATCGGCACAACTGGCTGCGAGGTTGACGGGCATTCTACTCGCTGTGCAGGTTTGCATAAATCGACTCAGCGAGCTTTTTACTGATACCGGGTGCTTTGGCTATCTCCTCGATGCTGGCACGAGACAGCTCCTGCAATCCACCAAAATGTTTCAACAAGTCGCGGCGTCGCGTCGGGCCGACGCCTGCCACACCTTCCAGTGTAGACGTACGGCGCGTCTTGCCACGGCGGGCACGGTGTCCAGTGATGGCAAAACGGTGGGCTTCGTCGCGGATCTGCTGGATCAGGTGCAGCGCCGGAGAATCACCCTTGAGGGTGAACTCATGGGCAGCGTCGTTCAGGTACAAGGTCTCGAAACCGGCCTTGCGCGTTGCGCCCTTGGCCACGCCCAGCAAGATCAGGTCCGGCACCATCAGTTCATTGAGCACATCACGGGCCATGGACAACTGGCCTTTGCCACCGTCCACCAGGAGGATGTCTGGCAACTTGCCCTCCCCGTCCTTCAGCTTGCCGAAGCGTCGCATCAACGCCTGATGCATCGCCGCATAATCATCGCCCGGCGTGACGCCTTCGATGTTGTAACGGCGATAATCGGACTTGATCGGGCCTTCCGGACCGAACACCACGCAGGACGCCACCGTTGCCTCGCCACTGGAATGGCTGATGTCGTAGCACTCCAGCCGCTGCGGCGGCTCGTCCAGGTTGAGGACATCGGCCAGGGCCTCGAACCGCGCCGCCACGTGTTGACGGTTGGCCAGGCGCGCACCCAGGGCCTGTTCGGCGTTGGTCACGGCCAGTTGCTGCCAACGGGCACGGGTGCCACGAACGCGGTGACTGATGGTCAGTTCACGACCACGAAGCTTGTCGATGGCTTCGATCAGGGCAGGGAAATCCTCGTGGACCACGTTGACGATCAACTCGGCAGGTAAGTCGCGTTCCGGGCTGCTGATGTAGTACTGACCCAGAAATGCCGCCATGACCTCGGCCACGTCTTCCTCGATGCCCACCTGGGGAAAGAAGTTCTTGCTGCCCAGCACGCGACCGCCACGTACGCTGATCAAATGCACGCAAGCGCCACCCGGGTTGATGAACGCAGCGATCACATCGACATCACCGCTGCCCCCTTCCATGCTTTGCTGGTCCTGCACGCGGCGCAGCAGGCCAATCTGGTCGCGCAACTCGGCGGCCCGTTCGAACTCAAGGTTGACCGCCGCGTCTTCCATGGCTACCGACAATTCATCGGTCAGCGCATTGCTGCGGCCCTCCAGGAACATCACCGAGTGACGTACGTCTTCGGCGTAGACCTGCGGCTCGACAAACCCCACGCAAGGCGCCTTGCAGCGCTTGATCTGGTATTGCAGGCAGGGCCGGGTGCGATTCTTGTAATAGCTGTCTTCGCACTGGCGAACGAAAAACGTTTTCTGCAGCAGACTGAGGCTTTCACGAATCGCCCCAGCGCTGGGATAAGGACCAAAATACCGACCCTTGGCCTTTTTGGCGCCCCGATGAATGCTCAGGCGCGGAAAGGCACCGTCGGACAGAAACACATACGGGTAGGATTTATCGTCGCGCAACAGAATGTTGTACGGCGGACGCCACTCCTTGATCAGCGTCTGCTCAAGCAGCAGCGCCTCGGTTTCATTGGCGGTGATCGTTGTTTCGATTTGCGCGATGCGCCCCACCAGGGCGGCAGTCTTCGGGGCGAGACCGGTCTTGCGGAAGTAACTGGCCAGGCGTTTCTTGAGGTTCTTGGCCTTGCCGACGTACAGCAGGCGCGCCTCGCTGTCGAACATGCGGTACACGCCGGGGCGACCGCTGCAAGTGGACAGGAACGCGCTTGGATCAAACAATTCAGTCATTTTCAGGCGCTGGCATCGACCATGCCGTGGCGCACCGCCAACAGTGTCAATTCGACGTCACTGCTGATCGAAAGCTTCTCGAAGATACGGTAGCGGTAGGTGTTGACGGTTTTTGGCGACAGGCACAGCTTGTCGGAGATGATCTGCACCTTCTGGCAACCGACAATCATCAGGGCAATCTGGATTTCCCGCTCCGACAGCGCATCGAAGGGAGAATCGTTGGTTGGCTGGAATGATTTGATCGCCAATTGCTGGGCGATTTGTGGGCTGATGTAGCGTTGCCCGGCAAAAACCAGGCGAATGGCCTGGACCATCTCGTTCAAGCCAGCGCCCTTGGTGAGGTAGCCCGCCGCACCCGCCTGCAACAACCGGGTGGGGAACGGATCCTCTTCACACACGGTCACCGCGACCACCTTGATGTCCGGGTGACTGCGCAGCAGCTTGCGCGTGGCCTCAAGGCCGCCGATGCCAGGCATCTTGACGTCCATCAACACCACGTCGGGTTTCAATTCACGCGCCTTGATCAGGGATTCTTCCCCGGATTCAGCCTGGCCAACTACCTGCAGGCCATCGATGTCAGCCAGCATTCGTGTAATGCCCGTACGGACGAGATCATGGTCATCGACCACTAACACCCTAATCAAGCAGACACCTCACGATTTGGTCTTATTTGGGTTGCACAACACCTTAGCAAAAAGCATCCGGCAGACCTAGCGCAAAGGAACAGATAAAAGTTACAACACATCTTTATTGGCACAACGTCCGAGGCTTCAGGCACCGACGTCTCGCTGCATCCTCAGGAAACACTCATCCTCGCCCACGACGCGCAGGCCCATGCGTTCGTACAACGCCCTGGCCGGATTATCCTTGAACACCGTCAGGCGCAGCGCCGGGCGACGCTCCAACCCTACCAGCCCCCAAACCTGTCCGATCGCCCAGGTACCAGCGCCCCGCCCGCGAAACGCCTCGCCGATCTGCAACTCCCGGATATACAACGCTCGGGCATCACGACTGAGGCTGACGAAGCCCAGCGCCTGGCCGGCACGACTGATTATCCAGCTCTGGCGAATGATCCAGGCCAGATCGAATGCTTCGTCCTGCCAGAGCAAATCATGCTTGAGGTAATAAGGAAGCATGTTGTCGCAGGTCAGCTGCCGGGCGAAATCGATGTCCCCGGCCGTTGCCACACGCCACTCGAAACTCATGAACACCTCATCAACGCACTGCCACCGGCACGACTTGCCCTACCCAACCGCTGGCGTCGCGGCGGGCGATCACCAACAGCTCCCCCGTGCCTGGCGCTGTCGCGAGCAGCGAACCGTCCGGGCCCCAGATAGCACTGCGACCAGCCGATTCCCAGCCTCCGGTAGCGCCGCCATGATTGGCCATCAGCACGGCCATGGCATGCTGCCGGGCGTATCCTTGCAGCAATGCCGTATCGGGCACGTAGCCCCCCTCGGTGATCAACACCCCCGCCGCATACAGCGTAGCGCCCTGCCCGGCTGCCGCGGCAGCATGGCTGGCGTGGGAAAAATCGGCGCATACGGCCAGGGCGATGTAATCCTGCCCCATCGCCAGTATCGAGCCGCCATGCCCCGGGGCGAAGGTGACTTCTTCCCCAGGGTGCAGATGCTGCTTGCTGTACACCCCGAGGGAACCGTCCGCGCCAAGGACCAACGCGCCGATCAACACCGGGGCGTCCGCCGACAGGTGAATCGGCATGCCCACTACCGCCGTCAAGCCGAGCTCACGCGCCAACTCGCGCAGCGGTTGCAGTACGGCATCGTCCGCCAGGATGGCCAGATCCGCCGCTAGGCCACGTTCGTAGCCGGTGAGCGACAGCTCAGGAAACACTAGCAACTGCACGCCCTGTTCGACGGCAGCCTGCATGAAACGCTGATGACACCTGACGTTGGCGCGAATATCCCCCGCGATGGAGATCGACTGGGCGGCGGCGAAGATTGGAGCGGTCATAGGTCATCCTGGGAGGCGCTGCAAACTTGAAGTTTGTCATAAAGCCCAGCGGACTCAAGCCGAGGCGAACAATTGCATGCCCTCGATAGCATTTTCTGATTGAACGGGCGCACCGTCCTCAAGTAAGCTCAGGGCCATTCATCGGAGACAGACCATGCTCAACGCCCTCTCACCGCTTCAAACCGCCAGCGCCCCGCGCTCGGTTGCGGCTGCCTGGGCGAACAGCGTTCAAACTCCGGTCAGCTTGTATTTTGGGTATTGGTTTAGCCACTGGCGCGCCTGATACCCAACCGGCGCCCACTTTAAACGGGTCGCCTTCCAGAGTTTTCAAACCCCCGGTCGGCCTCCCGACCGGGGGTTTTGTTTTTCAGGCCACACACATTTGCAGCACCAGACAACTTGAGGATTGAGCCATGAACTACGCCACTTTTTACCGTTACGACAGTTTTTCCGCCTGGCGATTTACCAGCCACCGCTCGGGACAGCCTGCCGCCTCCGATCGGTCACCTACCGGTGGCAAGCCTCAATTGCGGGCCAATCCGGCCAATTGTCGAACACCCCTCTAGGGCCGGCCCGCGGGAACGAACCCGCTGCTCGTCCAGGAAGCCAGATCATGAATTCGTCCATCTCCGCTTTGCCGCTGTCCACGCTCAACCCTGCCAACGAAGCCCTGACCCTGCGTCTGCCGAGCTCGTTGCAACTCAAGCACCAATTGCCGCTCAGCACCGCGTTGAGCCACCAAGTGAGCGCCCATCGCCAGGCTATCCGCGCGATCCTCGACGGTGAGGACTCCCGCCTGCTGGTCATCGTCGGTCCCTGCTCGATCCACGACCCCAAATCCGCCCTCGAATACGCCGCCAACCTGGCTCGCGTGGCCCATGAAATGAGCGACAGCATGCTGCTGGTCATGCGCGCCTACGTGGAAAAGCCCCGCACGACCGTGGGCTGGAAAGGCTTGGCCTACGATCCTGGCCTGGATGGCAGCGATGACATGGCCGCCGGCCTGACCTTGTCCCGGGAACTGATGCGCGAAATGTTGCAACTGGGCTTGCCTGTCGCCACCGAATTGTTGCAACCCATGGCCGCCAGCTACTTCGATGACCTGCTCAGTTGGGTCGCCATCGGTGCGCGCACCACCGAGTCGCAGATCCACCGGGAAATGGCCAGCGGCCTGGGCATGCCCGTGGGGTTCAAGAACGGCACGGACGGCGGGGTCGGCATTGCCTGCGATGCCATGCGCTCTGCCGCCCATCCCCATCGGCATTTCGGCGTGGACAGCCAGGGGCATCCGGCGATCATCCAGACACCGGGCAACCCCGACACCCACTTGGTGCTGCGCGGCGGCCATCGCGGGCCGAACTACGACCAGCAGAGCGTCACGCAGGTACACCACGACCTGACCCGCCTCAAGATACCGGCGCGGATCATGGTGGACTGCAGCCACGCCAACAGCGGCAAAGACCCGCTGCGCCAACCGCAGGTGTTCAATGACGTGCTGGAACAACGACTGCAAGGGAACCGCTCCCTGATCGGCATGATGCTCGAAAGCCATCTGTTCGAAGGCTGCCAGCCGCTGGGCCCGTCGATGCGCTACGGCGTCTCGATCACCGATGGTTGCCTGGGCTGGGAGTCCACCGAGCAGCTGTTGCGCGATGCTCATCACAGGTTGCAATTGCCAGCCTGAGATCCCGAGACACCAGAGGGCGGCGCAGACCTTGTGGGAGCGAGCTCCCGCAAGGTTGTGCAGGCCTTCGTTCAGCCTGGCGCCTTGGAACGCACCTGGACCGTCACCCACTCGGACCGCTGGCTGACGTCATCCAGGCGCTCGACCTGATAGAACACGTTCACCGACCTGTCGCGCTGCGCCTGCCAATACCAGGCAGGAATCACAAACACCAGCGGCCGACCTGCCGTGGCCTCGGTGATTTCGCGTTCAAGCACATAGGCGGAGTTGCCATTGCACTGCAACCCGACCCACTCGCCCGCCTCCAGCCCGGGGTCATCGATGACAACCGTCACCCCTTCTTGCAGGTCGTCGACCTCCAGCCACCCAGCGTTCATCTCCCGAATCTGAAGGGCCTTCAACGCAGGGCGCAGCAGCGGACCGATGTGCAACGACAAGGGCTCGGCACGACGCACCGAATGCCCACGCCTGACGACATAGGCCAGGACCAGATCGTGTCCCACATAGGGAGCGATCAACGAGTGGTCGATCCAGAGCGATACCTCGCAGCCAACCGCATGAGCTTCTATATCCAGCACATCGCGCCACAGCGCGTTGGAATCCTTGCTGGCAGTCAGGATCAAGCGATCGCCAACCGCCATCCTGGCGTAGGGCCGAATGCTCACCCAGGTTCCGTCAGGCACCCGATTCGGATCGAGACTGCCGCCTACCGCATCGTTGGCAATGGCAGGCAGCAGTTGCGGCGATGCATCGCCGATCTCCAGTTGCAGGTGTTCTGAAACCAACGTGCCCGGCAATCGTTTGCCCATCACCTGGTAGGAGATCTCCAGCGAGCCACCGTCCAACTCGGCGATATGCGGTTCGCGCACGACGAACACGACGTCTCGCCCTACTTGCCGCTCCGTGACGAACCCGGCCACTTCATGCCGGTAAGGCTCACCCTCGTTGTTGAGCCCATGCCAACGCAGCAGCACCTCATCCCCGCACGTCATCATGGGATAAGGTTTGACGGTAACGACGGTCTTGCGCCAAGCGGGGTTGATCACCCCGTCCCTGGCCGCAGCCAGGACCGGTGGCGACAGCCTTGTTCCTGAGGTTGAGCGGGATCGTTGAAGAGAGGGGTAAGTGATCATATGCAGGCTCCAGTCCTTGGATGAAGGCACCGTTTGCATAACGGTGCTCGATGGAGCTATTAAACCCCACTCGCGCCAAACCCACAGCCAGACAAGACGACAACGGCGGTGGTCCCTGGCGTTCAAAGATGTAGCTGCATACGACCCGGGTTATAGGAGACCGCCTATACCTTTTGCCACTGTCGGGTTATTTCCCACTTTTCCCACTATTTCTATTCCGGTTTCCCCGGCCCAACGCGGTTTCTTCCTACACCATCCATTTCAGACCTGGATTAGAGTGAGGTCGCAAATTCATCGTGAACCTCTTCGAAAAAGGTACGAACATGCAACGGAATGCAACCACTCAATTTCCCATCCTGTTGATCCATGGGTTGTTCGGGTTTGACAGGGTCGGCGGTTTCGAACTTTTCCATGGCATCAAACAAGCCCTACGCGCAGGCGGTGCCCGGGTGTTCATCCCGAACTTGTCAGCCACCCATTCCAACGAGGCCAGAGGCGAACAACTGTTGGCGCAGATCGATCGGGTCCTGGTCGGCACCGGCACCACTCGGGTCAACCTGATCGGCCACAGCCAGGGTGCGCTGGCCTCCCGGTATGCTGGCGCGCTGGCACCCGACAGGGTGGCCTCGGTCACGTCGGTCAGCGGCCCTAACCATGGCTCCGAGCTGGCCGACTTCCTGCACAAGGCCCTTACCCCCGGACGGCTGCCAGGGCATGTGGCAAGGGGCGTCGCCACGCTGTTCGCCGATTTCATCTCGTTTCTGGACGGCCAGGCGCAGCTATCGCCGGCCGCCGTCGCCGCACTGGCGGCACTGACCACTGAAGGCGTGGGCGCCTTCAATGACAAATACCCTCAAGGCCTGCCAAAGCACTGGGGCGGGAACGGTCCGGACAGGGTCAACGGCGTGCGCTACTACTCATGGAGCGGCACGCTGCGAGAGTCGACGGATAAAGAACAAGGACCTCTGCAGGTTTTCTGCCGCGCCTTTTCCGAATACTTCATCACCGAAGCCGGGCAAAACGACGGCCTGGTCGGGCGTTTCAGTTCGCACTTGGGCAAGGTCATTCGCTCCGACTACCCCATGGACCACATGGAGGCTATCAACCCAGCAGGCACCACAGAGCTTTACCTGCGCCACGCCGAGCGCCTGCGCAAAGCTGGCCTTTGATCGCCGGACCCAAGGTTTTGACGCATTTTTAACAACACCCCGTTAATGAATCCGGTAGGCTCAACACCTTTAAATACAGCGAAAGGAATTTCCCCCATGGCCAAAGCCACTGCCCGCCACATCCTGGTTTCCACTGAAGACAAGTGCAACGAACTCAAGGCCCAGATCGAAGCTGGCGCCGATTTCGCCGAAGTAGCCAAGACCAACTCCTCCTGCCCATCCAGCCGTCAGGGCGGCGACCTGGGTTCGTTCGGCCCGGGCCAGATGGTCAAGGAATTCGACACTGTGGTATTCAGCGCACCGATCAATGTGGTCCAAGGCCCGGTCAAGACCCAATTCGGCTACCACCTGCTGGAAGTCACCAGCCGTCAGGACTGATGACCCCTAGTGGGAGCACGGCTTGCCCGCGATGAACGATGACGCGGAACAGCTGTTGGACCGCGGCGCGGCAATTGCGGGCAAGCCTTGCTCCCACAGGACTTGCTCCCACGCATAGCTCCCTTCGCCATAAGCGCTGGCGATACAGACGCCGCTCGCGTACAAATCGTTTCATCGATCATCCGGCTCTAAGGCTGACAATGCGACTGGCGTTCCCTTCCCTGTTATTGACTGCCGTGGTCCTGCTGACAGGCGCCGTCGGCGTCGATGCAGCACCGCAACATGCCCTGACCGTCTATGGCGAACCGGCCAAATATGCCGAAGGCTTCAGCCACTTCGCCTACACCAATCCCCAGGCCCCCAAAGGCGGGACCATGCGCCGCTCGGCCATCCAGATCGGCCATTTCGACCATCTGCTGCCGTATATCGACAAAGGCATCGGGGTCAGCCAGATCGATGGCCTACTGTATTCGCCACTGGCCCAGCGCTCGTTGGATGAACCCTATACCGTCTACGGTCTGGTGGCGCAGAAGATGGAGCGGGCTGACGATGGCCTGTCGCTGCGCTTCTACCTGAACCCCAAGGCACGCTTCGCCGATGGCAAGCCCATCACCGCCCAGGACGTGCGCTACAGCTTCGAGCTGTTGATGACCCAGGGCAGTCTGAGCTATCGCACCCAGTTAGCGGCGGTCAAGGACGTCGTGGTCGAGAACGAGCGCACCGTTCGCTTCAACTTCAAGAACAACGAAAGCCGCACCCTGCCCCTGGACATCGCCACCCTGCCAGTCTTTCCCGAACATTGGTGGAAGAGCCGCGATTTCGCCAGCGGCGGCGGTTACGAGGCGCCACTGGGCAGTGGCCCCTACCGGGTGAGCAAGGTCGATTCCGGGCGCAGCATTACCTTCAAGCGCAATGCCAATTGGTGGGGCAAGGACCTGCCGGTCAGTCGTGGGCTCTACAATTTCGACCATTTCAGAATCGAGTATTTTGGCGACATCGACGTCGCCCGCCAGGTGCTGCGCGGCGGCGCCTATGATTACAACCGTGAATTCTCTGCCACCGGTTATTCCATTGGCTATGACAGTCTGGCCCTGCAGGATGGTCGCCTGCAAAAGGCCCACCTGGCCACCGAGGCCCCCCAAACCGCCCAGGGTTTCGTCTTCAACCTGCAAAAACCGCAGTTCCAGGACCGCCGCGTGCGCCAGGCCCTGGCCATGCTCTGGGACTTCGAATGGAGCAACCGCCAGATGATGCGCAACCTCTATGTGCGTCAGCAGAGTTACTTTTCCAACACCGACCTTGCCGCCCGGAAACTGCCCGATGCCGGCGAGCTGGCGATTCTCGAGCCCTTGCGCGGGCAGATTCCCGACGAAGTCTTCACCCAAGTCTTCCAGGCCCCGAAAACCGACGGCAGTGGCGTGATCCGCGACAAACAACTGCAAGCCCTGGCGCTGCTGGAACAGGCCGGCTGGGAACCCGACGGCGACCGCTTGGTGAATGCCGAGGGCGAGCCGCTGAGCTTCACGTTCCTGAACACTCAGAACAGTGTCGACCGCCTGCTGCTGCCCTACAAACGAACCCTGGCGCAAATCGGCATCGACATGAGCATCCGCCGTATCGACGCGTCCCAGTACGTCAATCGCCTGATGAGTCGCGACTACGACATGATCATTACCGGTTACCCCGTCAGCACATCGCCGGGCATGGAGCTCTACAACTACTTCGGCTCAGCGGCCGCCAACGACCCGGGGGCCAACAACTACATGGCCTTGAAGAACCCGGCGGTGGACGCGCTGATCGACGGGCTGGTCAAGGCCACCACCCAAGCCGACATGCTGCACCATGCCCACGCCCTGGACCGGGTGCTGCAATGGAATTACTACTGGATCCCCAACTATTACCCGCCAGGCAGCTCGACCGCGTGGTGGAACCGCTTCGGTTTCCCGAAAGTACAGGCCAGCAATGACGAAGCCATCGAAAGCTGGTGGGAAGTGAGCACCACACCGTTGACCAACGAGCAGATGCGCGCCGAACGCATCAGACGCGGCGCCCCTGGAGGGGCGCATTGATGTGGGCTTATATCGCGCGGCGCCTGTTGCTGATCATCCCCACACTGGTGATTATCCTACTGGTGAACTTCGTCATCGTGCAGGCCGCGCCCGGCGGGCCGGTGGAACAGGCCATCGCCCAGCTGCAAGGCATCGGCGGCACCGGCGTCGGCAGTTCGGGTAATGCCATGACCGGCAGCTCCCGCGCCAGTCGCGGCCTGGATCCGCAACTGATCAAGGACATCGAGAAACAATACGGCTTCGATAAACCGGCCCACGAACGCCTGTGGCTGATGCTCGGCAGCTATGCCCGTCTCGACTTCGGCAAGAGCTTCTTCCGCGGCGCAACGGTCACCGACCTGATCCTGGAAAAGATGCCGGTGACCATTTCCCTCGGGCTCTGGGCGACGCTGATCACTTACCTGGCGTCGATCCCCCTGGGCATCCGCAAGGCTGTGCGTCACGGCTCGGCATTCGATGTGTGGAGCAGCACAGCGATCATCATTGGTTATGCGATGCCGGCATTCCTCTTCGCGATGTTCCTGATCGTCGTGTTCGCCGGCGGCACCTCGCTGAACTGGTTTCCGGTGCGTGGGCTGGTGTCGGACAACTTCGAGTCGCTGTCGACGCTGGGCAAGATCGCCGACTACTTCTGGCACCTGGTACTGCCAGTCACGTCGCTGGTGATCGGCGGCTTCGCCACCCTGACGATCCTGACCAAGAACTCGTTCCTCAATGAAATCACCCGCCAGTACGTGGTCACCGCGCGAGCCAAGGGCATGAGTGAGCGACGGGTCCTGTACGGCCATGTGTTCCGCAATGCGATGCTGCTGGTGGTATCGGGTATTCCCCAGGCATTCATCAGCGTGTTCTTCGCCGGCTCCTTGTTGATCGAGGTGATTTTTTCCCTCGACGGCCTGGGACGCATGAGCTACGAAGCCGCGGTGGCCCGGGATTATCCGGTGGTGTTCGGCTCGCTGTTCATCTTTACGCTGTTCGGCCTGCTGATCAAACTCATCGGCGACCTCTGCTACACCCTGGTGGACCCGCGCATCGACTTCGCTGCGAGGAACGCCTGATGTTCAAGTTTTCCCCCTTGGGCCACCGGCGCTTCGAACGTTTCAAGAAGAACCGTCGGGGCTGGTGGTCGCTGTGGCTGTTCATCGGCCTGTTCATCCTGAGCCTGGGTGGCGAGTTGATCGCCAATGACAAGCCGCTGGTGGTCAGCTACCAGGGCTCACTGTATTTCCCGGTATTCAAGCGCCATACCGAACGGGAGTTTGGTGGACAGCTGCCATTCCAGGCCGACTACCGCAGCAGTTACGTGCAGAACCTGATCCACAAGGACGGCGGCTGGCTGTGGTTTCCACCGATCCCGTTCAGCGACGACACGCCCAATTACGACCTCAATCAGCCGGCCCCGAGCCCTCCCTCATCGCAGAACTGGCTGGGCACCGATGACCAATCCCGGGACGTGCTGGCCCGGGTGATCTTCGGCGCGCGGGTGTCGATCCTGTTCGCCCTGGCCCTGACCGCCATCAGCGCACTGATCGGCATCGCCGCCGGTGCGCTGCAGGGGTATTACGGTGGCTGGGTGGATTTGCTGGGGCAACGCTTGCTGGAAGTCTGGTCCGGACTGCCGGTGCTCTACCTGCTGATCATTTTGTCCGGCTTCGTGGAGCCGAATTTCTGGTGGCTGCTGGGGATCATGGCGCTGTTTTCCTGGCTGGCCCTGGTGGATGTGGTCCGCGCCGAGTTCCTGCGCGGGCGCAACCTCGAATACGTGAAAGCCGCCCGGGCCCTGGGTTTGTCGGACCGCAAGGTGATCGTGCGGCATATCCTGCCCAACGCGATGAACGCCACCCTGAGCTACCTGCCCTTCATCCTCACCGGGGCGATCTCCACCCTCACCGCCCTGGATTTCCTTGGTTTCGGCATGCCGGCCGGCAGTGCATCGCTGGGCGAATTGATCGCCCAGGGCAAGCAGAACCTGCAAGCACCGTGGCTGGGGCTGACGGCGTTTTTCACCCTGGCGCTGATTCTTTCTCTACTGGTGTTTATCGGCGAGGCGTTGCGAGACGCGTTCGATCCTCGATCTTGAAACGGCCATGAAGCGGAACCTTGAGATGAGCGACAACCTGATCGAAATCCGCGACCTGAGCGTGGCCTTCAACGACCAGACCGTGGTGCGCAACCTGTGCCTGGACATCCGCCCTGGCGAATGCCTGGCCCTGGTGGGCGAGTCCGGCTCCGGCAAGTCAGTGACGGCCCACTCGATCCTGCAATTGCTGCACGAAACAGAAGCCCGCACCACCGGCAGCATTCGCTATCGCGGCCAGGAACTGCTGGGCGCCGATACCACAGCCCTGCGAAAGCTGCGCGGCAACCGGATCGCGATGATCTTCCAGGAGCCGATGACCTCGCTGAACCCGCTGCACAGCGTCGAGAAGCAGATCGGTGAAACCCTGATGCTGCACCGGGGCCTGGGCGGCAAAGCGGCGCGCCAGCGCATTCTGGAACTGCTGGCCCTGGTGGGCATCCGGAAACCCGCCGAACGCCTCAAGGCCTATCCCCATCAACTGTCCGGCGGCCAGCGGCAACGGGTGATGATCGCCATGGCCCTGGCCTGCGAGCCGGAACTGTTGATTGCCGACGAACCGACCACCGCACTGGACGTGACCGTGCAGCGCAAGATCCTGCTGCTGCTCAAGTCCCTGCAGCAACGGCTCGGCATGTCCTTGCTGCTGATCAGCCACGACCTCAACCTGGTGCGCAGCATCGCCCAACGGGTGTGCGTGATGAAGGCTGGGGAAATCGTCGAACAGGCGCCTTGCGAAACCCTGTTCAGCGCACCGAAACATCCCTACAGCTGCGAGCTGCTGCATGCCGAACCGGAAGGCGAAGCCCTGCCCCGGGACGAGCGCGAAAACGTGTTGCAGGTACAGGACCTGCACGTGAGTTTTCCCTTGGGCGGCGGGCTGTTCCAGCGCAAGGAATACCTGCGCGCCGTGGACGGTATCAGCCTTAGCATCCAGCGCGGCAAGACCCTGGGCATCGTCGGCGAATCCGGTTCCGGCAAGTCCACGCTCGGCCAGGCGATCCTGCGGCTGATCGACTCCAAAGGCAGCATCCACTTCCAGGGCCAGGCCCTCGACCAGCTGTCGCACAAGGCACTGCGGCCGTGGCGCAAGCAAATGCAGGTGGTGTTCCAGGACCCGTTCGGCAGCCTCAGCCCGCGTATGTCGGTGCAGCAGATCATCAGCGAAGGCCTTGAAGTCCACCAGCCTTCCAGCGCCGAACAGTGTGAAGCCCGGGTGATCCAGGCCCTCAAGGAGGTCGGCCTCGACCCTTCGACCCGTCATCGTTACCCCCACGAGTTCTCCGGCGGCCAGCGCCAGCGTATTGCCATTGCCCGGGCCTTGGTGCTCAAGCCGGCGTTGATTCTGCTGGACGAACCGACCTCGGCACTGGACCGCACCGTGCAGAAACAAGTCGTTGCCCTGCTCCGCCAGCTCCAGGAGAAGTACGACTTGACCTACCTGTTCATCAGCCATGACCTCGCGGTGGTCCGTGCCTTGGCCCACGACATGATCGTGATCAAGGACGGCAAAGTGGTCGAGCAAGGCGCCAGTCATGACGTGTTCGACTCGCCCCAGCATCCCTATACCAAGGAGTTGTTGGCGGCGGCGCATCCGGGCTGGGCATAATCGGCGTTATGCAGTTGGACCGCGTCGCGGCCTTCGCGAGCAAGTCGAAGAGGCCCGAACAGAACCCACACATTCTGGAACTATCATGAACCCCACCGAAAGCCTCAAGGATTACAAGCGCGTCCGCACGCTGGCGATCCGCTCGTTGTTCGAGATCATCGAGCAGTCCAGCGAAGGTACGGTGATTGTCGACCGTGACGCGAATATCGTCTGGATGAACGAACGCTACGCCCGCCGCTTCGGCCTGAACTCGGCGCAGGAGGCGATTGGCCGGGCATGCGAAAGCGTGATTCCCAGCAGCCTGTTGCGCGAAGTGGTGCGCACCGGACGCCCGATTCTGCTGGACATGCAGGACACGCCCAAGGAGCCGTTGGTGGTGATGCGCCTGCCGATCCACGACAGCGTCGGAGCCGTGATCGGTGCCATCGGTTTTGCCTTGTTCGACGAGCTGCGCAGCCTGTCACCCATGCTCAAGCGCTACCTGAGCATGCAGGAAGAACTGGCCTCGACCCGCTCGCTGCTGCGGGCACGACAAACCAAATACAACTTTGCCCATTTCATCGGCACCAGCAACGCCGGCCTTGAGGTCAAACGCCGTGCCCGACGCAGCGCCAGCGCTGATTCGCCGGTGCTGCTGCTCGGCGAAACCGGCACCGGCAAGGAACTGCTGGCCCAGGCCATCCACAGTGCTTCGCCGCGCGCGCACAAGGCGTTCGTCAGCATCAACAGCGCGGCGATTCCTGAATCGCTGCTGGAAGCCGAATTTTTCGGCACCGCCCCAGGGGCCTTTACCGGGGCCGACCGCAAGGGTCGCGCCGGCAAGCTGCAAATTGCCCAGGGCGGCACGCTGTTCCTCGACGAAATCGGCGACATGCCGCTGCCGCTGCAAAGCAAACTGCTGCGAGTGCTCCAGGAAAAGGAATACGAACCGGTGGGCTCCAACGAGGTGCTGCAAAGCGACGTGCGGGTGATCGCTGCCACCTCCATGGACCTGGAAGCGGCGATCAAGCGCGGAGAGTTTCGCGCCGACCTGTATTACCGCCTCAACGTACTGCCGATCCAGGTCCCGCCGTTGCGCGAACGCCTGGATGACTTGCCGGCCTTAAGCGAAGCGATCCTTGAAGAACTGCGCAGCCAGCACGAATTGAACCGCGCAGCCCTCGACCTGCTGCGGCAACACGCCTGGCCGGGCAACATCCGTGAACTGCGCAACGTGCTGGAGCGGGCCGCACTGCTCAGCGATGACCCGGTGCTCACGGCGGTGGACATCCGCGCCGCCATCGGCACCTTCATACCGGTAACCCACACGGCAAGCCCGTCCCTGGAACCGCTGTCGCAAGAAACTTTCAGCCAGGCCCGGGCACGATTCGACCGGCAGTTGATCGAAACCACCCTCGCGCAATGCGGGGGCAAAGTGGTTGAAGCGGCCGAGCGGTTGGGGTTGGGGCGGTCGACGTTGTACAAGAAGATGGTGGCGTTGGGGATTGCCGAGTCTCAATAAAGAGATTTAATTCTCTATATATAGATAGCTCCTTTGGAGCCCTTCGCGCTCATCGCGAGCAGGCTCGCTCCCACATGGGATGGCGTTTCTCCTGTTCAACGCGGTCAACTGTGGGAGCGAGCCTGCTCGCGATGAGGCCAACCCTGCCAAAAAAATCTCAAAACAGAGACAAGCCTCTCATTCCCGCCCCACAACCTCAAACAATTTCCTTATATTTCAGCCAGTTACGCACCTGGCACAAAACTCGCTAAAGCCCCCCCCACAGCGTCACCACAACAATAACAATCCAGGAGACACACCATGAGTGTGATCATTGCCTTGGCAGCCCTCACGCTGCTGATGGTCGCCGCCTACCGTGGCTACAGCGTTATCCTCTTTGCCCCCATCGCCGCCCTCGGCGCCGTCCTGCTCACCGACCCGTCCGCCGTCGCCCCTGCCTTCACCGGGGTGTTCATGGAAAAAATGGTCGGCTTCATCAAGCTGTATTTCCCGGTGTTCCTGCTCGGCGCGGTGTTCGGCAAGTTGATCGAGCTGTCGGGGTTCTCCCGCGCCATCGTTGCCGCGGCGATTCGCTTGCTGGGGACGCGCCAGGCCATGCTGGTGATCGTGCTGGTCTGTGCCTTGCTGACCTATGGCGGCGTGTCGCTGTTCGTCGTGGTGTTCGCGGTGTACCCGTTCGCCGCCGAGATGTTCCGCCAGAGTAATATCCCCAAGCGCCTGATCCCGGCCACCATCGCCCTCGGCGCATTCTCGTTCACCATGGACGCCCTGCCTGGCACGCCGCAGATCCAGAACATCATCCCCAGCACGTTCTTCAACACCACCGCCTGGGCCGCACCGTGGCTGGGCGTGATCGGCACGCTCTTCGTGTTCAGCCTCGGCATGCTGTTCCTGCAACGCCAGCGCAACAAGGCCCAGCGCACGGGCGAAGGCTACGGCTCCGAGTTGCGCAACGAGCCGGAAACCGCCGAAGACATCAAGCTGCCGAACCCCTGGATCGCTGTTTCGCCACTGCTGGCGGTAGGGCTCATGAACCTGTTGTTCACCCAGTGGATTCCCCAGTGGTATGGCAAAACCCACAGCCTGGCGCTGCCGGGCATGGCGACGCCAGTGACCAGCGACATCGCCAAGCTCACCGCGATCTGGGCGGTGCAGGCGGCATTGCTGGTGGGCATCATCATGGTCTTGCTGTTCGGTTTCCGGACCATTCGCAGCAAACTGGCCGAAGGCAGCAAGAGCGCCGTGGGCGGCGCATTACTGGCGGCGATGAACACCGCTTCGGAATACGGCTTCGGCGCGGTCATCGCATCCTTACCGGGTTTCCTGGTACTGGCCGACTGGCTCAAGAACATTCCCAACCCACTGGTCAACGAAGCGGTGACCGTCACGCTGTTGGCGGGCATCACCGGCTCCGCCTCGGGGGGTATGAGCATCGCTTTGGCGGCGATGTCCGAAACCTTTATCAACGCTGCCCACGCCGCCAACATTCCCCTGGAAGTGCTACACCGGGTGGCCGCCATGGCCAGCGGTGGCATGGACACCCTGCCCCACAACGGCGCCGTGATTACCTTGCTGGCCGTCACCGGGTTGACCCACCGCGAAGCCTATAAAGACATTTTCTGCATTACGCTGATCAAGACCCTCGCGGTGTTCTTCGTGATCGGTACGTTCTACGCCACTGGCATTGTATGAGGCTCCCATGACGACAGTTCTTTCGGGCAAAACGGCCCTGGTCACCGGCTCTACCAGCGGCATCGGCCTGGGCATCGCCTTGAGCCTGGCCAAGGCCGGGGCCAACCTGGTCCTCAACGGCTTTGGCGATGCCTCGGCAGTGATCGCCGAGGTGAAACAGTTCGGCGGCAAGGTCGGCCATCATCCGGCCGACGTCAGCGACCCGGCACAGATCGCCGACATGCTCGCCTACGCCGAGCGCGAGTTCGGCGGCGTGGACATCCTGGTGAACAACGCCGGGATCCAGCACGTGGCCGCCGTGGAGGATTTCCCGGTGGAACGCTGGGACTCGATCATTGCCATCAACCTGTCCTCAGTGTTCCACGCCACCCGCCTGAGCCTGCCGGGCATGCGTGCCAAGGGCTGGGGACGGATTATCAACGTCGCCTCGGTGCACGGTCAGGTCGGCTCGGTGGGCAAGGCGGCGTATGTCGCGGCCAAGCATGGGGTGATCGGTTTGACCAAGGTGGTCGGCCTGGAAACCGCCACCAGCAACGTGACCTGCAACGCTATCTGCCCGGGCTGGGTGCTGACACCGCTGGTGCAAAAACAGATCGATGATCGCATTGCCGCCGGCGTCGATCCGCAGCAGGCACAGCACGATCTGTTGGCCGAGAAACAGCCGTCCCTGGCATTCGTCACCCCGCCGCAACTGGGGGAGCTGGTGCTGTTCCTGTGCAGCGAAGCCGGCAGCCAGGTGCGCGGCGCGGCGTGGAATATCGATGGTGGATGGTTGGCTCAGTAAATCCCTTGCGATCCCTTGTGACGAGGGGGATTCATCCCCTTGCTCCCACAGAGTGGAGATAAATCTCCTCGCCACAAGGTTGGGTCGCTCTATAGTTTGTGTGTACACAAAAAAAACAAGAGGCACCCCATGTCCGACATCCTCTGGCAACCCAGCCCCGAACGCATCGCCCAGTCGCGCATGAACGCCTTTCGCCAGTTCGTCAACGCGCGACATCACCTGCAACTGAACGACTACCCAACCCTGCACGCCTGGAGCATCGACCAGCGCGAGGCCTTCTGGCAGGCCATCGTCGATTTCTTCGAGATTCGCTTTCACCAGACGCCCGATGCGGTATTGGTGGAAGGTTCGCAAATGCCCAGCGCCCAGTGGTTCCCTGGCGCCACGCTGAACTTCGCCGAACACCTGCTGCGCCGCCGCGATGACGCCGTCGCGGTGGTGGCGCTCGACGAAAACGGCGGCCAGGAACAACTGACCTGGGCCGAACTCGCCGCCCATGTCGCTGGCCTGCAAGCAAGTCTGAAAGCCGCCGGCGTCACTCAGGGCGATCGGGTCGCCGCTTGCATGCCCAACACCTGGCAGACCCTGGTCGGCATGCTCGCCACCACCAGCCTGGGCGCTATCTGGTCGTGTTCCTCACCCGACTTCGGAACCCAAGGCGTCATCGACCGGTTCGGCCAGATCGAACCCAAGGTGCTGATCACCTGCGCCGGTTATCGCTACGCTGGCAAGGCCATCGACCAGCGGGCCAAGGTCAATGAAATCCTCGAACGGCTACCGTCGCTGCAGCAACTGATCGTGTTGCCATATGCGCTGCCGGACGTGCGCGTCGAGGCCTTCAAGACCTCGGCCGCTGTCGCGCTGTGGAACAACTTTTATCAACCCGGTGGCGAACCGACGTTCGTCAGCGTGCCCTTCGATCACCCGCTGTACATCCTGTATTCCAGCGGCACGACCGGCGTGCCGAAGTGCATCGTCCATGGCACCGGTGGCGTGCTGCTGCAACACGTCAAGGAACATGGCCTGCACGTCGACCTCGGGCCCGAGGATCGGCTGTTCTACTACACGACCTGCGGTTGGATGATGTGGAACTGGCTGGTGTCGGCCCTCGCCGTGGGCAGCACAGTGGTGCTCTACGACGGTTCGCCGTTCCACCCTGGCCACGAGCGCTTGCTCGACTTGATCGATCAGCAGCGCATCAGCGTCTTCGGCACCAGTCCCAAGTTCCTTGCCGCCCTGGAAAGCGAGGACCTCAAGCCCCGCCAGACCCACCGCCTCGACAGCCTGAAAACCCTCCTTTCCACCGGTTCGGCGCTGGCACCCCATAGCTACGATTACGTGTACCGCGACGTCAAGCCCGACGTCTGCCTGGCCTCGATGTCCGGCGGCACCGACATTGTGTCCTGCTTCGTCAACGGCAACCCGCTGTCACCGGTGCGCCGGGGCGAAATGCAGGGCAAGAGCCTGGGCATGGCCGTGCAGGTCTGGAACGAGGCCGGTAAACCGATCATTGGAGAAAAGGGTGAGTTGGTGTGCACCCGGCATTTCCCGGCGATGCCCATTGGCTTGTGGAACGACCCTCGGCAGGAAAAACTTCGCGCCTCCTACTTCGCCCAGTTTCCCGGGGTGTGGGCTCAAGGTGACTACGCCGAAGAACTGCCCCACGGCGGTTTCTTGATCCATGGACGCTCCGACGCCGTGCTCAACCCCGGCGGCGTGCGCATCGGCACGGCGGAAATCTATCGGCAGGTGGAAAAAGTCGAGCAAGTGCTGGACTGCGTCGCCATCGGCCAACAATGGCAGGGCGATGTCCGGGTGGTGCTGTTCGTGCGCCTGCGCGATGGCGTGATACTGGATGAAGCCCTGGAGCAACGGATCCGTCAGGTCATCCGGGCCAACACCACACCGCGTCATGTGCCGGCGAAGATCCTCGCGGTCAGTGATATTCCACGGACCATCAGCGGCAAGGTGGTGGAGCTGGCGGTGCGCAATGTGGTGCATGGCGAGGTGGTGAAGAACACCGATGCCCTGGCCAACCCCGGGGCTTTGGAGCAATTTCGGGATCGTCCGGAGCTGGCTACTTGAACTGAACAGGCCTCAGACGTGTGGGGAGCAAAAACACTTGTGGGAGCCAGGTCTGTAGGAGCAAAGCTTTGCTCCTACAATGGCTACTCCAATAGGTGTTCAGTCCATAAGCCCCCACTCACCCGCCGCCGGATCGGCCGGTGGCACCGCCCCCGACTCGGCATGCAGCTTCAAACGCAAGCGCAGATTGTTCGCCGAGTCGGCATTTTTCAGGGCTTCTTCCTCATCGATGGCACCTTCAACCACCAGGTTGAACAACGCGTGATCAAAGGTTTGCATCCCCAGTTCTTCTGACTTTTCCATGATCCCCTTGAGCTCGTCGAGCTCGTTGCGCCGGATCAGGTCGGCCACCGTAGGCGAGCCCAGCATGACCTCCACCGCCGCCCGCCGCTGGCCAGTGCAGGTGCGCACCAGACGCTGGGAGACGAACGCCTTGAGGTTGTTGCCCAGGTCATTGAGCAACTGCGGCCGACGCTCTTGCGGAAAGAAATTGATCACCCGGTCCAGGGCCTGATTGGCGTTGTGGGCATGTAAAGTGGAAATCACCAAGTGCCCGGTGTCGGCAAACGCCAAGGCATGTTCCATGGTTTCCCGGTCGCGGATTTCACCGATCAGCACCACGTCCGGGGCCTGGCGCAGCGTGTTTTTCAGGGCCGCATGGAAACTGCGGGTGTCGACACCGACTTCCCGTTGATTGATGATGGATTTCTTGTGCCGATGGACATACTCCACCGGGTCCTCGATGGTGATGATGTGGCCGCTGCTGTTGCGATTGCGGTAGTCGATCAGCGCCGCCAGGGAGGTCGACTTGCCCGAACCTGTCGCACCGACGAACAGCATCAGCCCCTGTTTCTGCATGATGGCGTCTAAAAGCACCCGCGGCAGTTTCAGGTCTTCGAAGCGCGGGATGTCCAGCTTGACGTTGCGTATCACCATGGACACGTCATTGCGCTGCTTGAAGATATTGACACGGAACCGCCCGACGCCGGCCAAGGAGATCGCCAGGTTCATTTCCAATTCCCGATCGAACTCAAGGCGCTGTTCGGCGTCCATGAGAGACTCGGCGAGCATGGCAATGTCACCGACCTTGAACGCCTCGTTCCCCAAGGGCTTGAGTACACCCTCGAAGCGCGCGCACGGTGGCGCGCCCGTGGACATGTAAAGGTCGGAACCATTCTGGCTCGCCAGGATTCGCAACAACGGATCGATTTCCATGGACTGAAACTTCCGCGAGACATCAATGAAACAAGCTGAGCCGAACATGAAACCCTTCAGCCCCACCCGCACCTACCTTCCCCAGAGGATAGTAGACGCCGTGGCACAGACACGACAGCCAGGGGTTGTGTGATGAACGCGATACCCACCGGCAGCGAAACACAGCGCCTGGTCAGCCAACTGGACTGGTCCCTGACCTCGCTGGGCACTGCCCAAAACTGGCCCCAGAGCCTACTCACCGCCGTGGACATCGTGCTCCATTCGCCCACGCCGATGGCCTTGCTGTGGGGACCGCAGCTGTCCCATCTCTACAACGACGCCTTCGCCCGATTGGCCGGTGACAAGCATCCCTGGGCGTTCGGCAAGCCGACCCATACAGCATGGCCCGAACTCAGGAGTGCGACCGAAGGGATTTACCACCGCGTGTTGCATGGCCAGACACACACCTGCCGCGATCAACAATGGCGCGTGCCCTTCGCCGGCCGTCTCTGTGATGTCTGGCTAGACCTGACCTACAGCCCGGTGCATGACGAAAGCGGCAGCGTCACCGGCATCCTGGTCAGCGCCATCGAGACCAGCGAACGACGCCGCCTGGCCATGGAGTTCGAACGCCGCTCCGAGGCCAGCCTCAAGGCCCAACACGAAAGCGAAGAGCGCTTGCAACTGGCCCTGGCCGCCGCCGATGCGTTGGGCACCTGGGATTGGGACATCAGCGAGGATCGCTTTATTGCCGACGCACATTTCGCCCTGTTGCATGGCGTCGACCCCAGCCTGGCGCGCCAGTTGCCCATCAGCGCCTATCTCGAAGGCGTGCACCCCGAGGACCGGGCGATGGTTGCCCGCAGCATCAAACACTGCATCACCCACGGCACTGAATACGCCGAAGAGTACCGACTGCTGCAGCCCGACGATGAGTTGCGCTGGGTGTACGTGCGCGGCCGTTGCTACAAGGATCGCCACGGCCGCCCCAAGCGCTTTCTTGGCGCGGCGCTGGACCTGACCGAACGCAAGCGCACCGAGCAAGCCCTGCGCCAGAGCCAGAGCGAGCTGCAGTTGATCATCAACGCCATGCCGATCCTCATCAGCTACGTGGACCGCGAAGAGCGTTTCCGACTGAACAACAGCGCTTACCTGGACTGGTACGGCCTGACCCCGCAGGAGCTCTATGGCAAAACCGTCCGCGAAGTGCTCGGCGAAGAGGCCTATGTCGCCCGCGCTCAGCAGATCGCCGAGGCCCTGGCCGGCAAGCCGTGCAGCTTCACCGTGCAGATGGACCATCGCGACGGGCGCCCGCGCCATTCGCTGATCAACTACCTGCCTCGCCATGGACCGGACGATGCGGTGAACGGTTTCTACATCTTCGTGATCGACGAAACCGAGAGTCGGAAAACCGAGGAGGCCCTGCGCAACCTCAACGAAACACTGGAAGAACGTGTCATTGCCCGCACCCAGCAACTGGCCGAAGCCAATCACCGGCTGCAAAGCGAGATGTTCGAACGCGAGCGTGCCGAAGAGGCCCTGCGCCATGCGCAGAAAATGGAAGCCGTGGGCCAGCTCACCGGCGGCATTGCCCATGACTTCAACAACATGCTCACCGGCATCCTCGGCAGCCTCGACCTGATGCAACGCTACATCGCCGCAGGGCGTATCGCCGAGATCGGGCGTTTCACCGAAGCGGCGGTGTCCTCGGCCAACCGCGCGGCTGCCCTGACCCATCGGCTGCTGGCCTTTTCCCGACGCCAGTCCCTGGACCGCAAACCGCTGGACGTCAATGACCTGGTGCGCTCGCTCGAAGACCTGCTGAGCCGGACCACGGGCGATCACATCGTGCTGCGGCTGCAACTGGCCAGCGAGCTGTGGCCGGTCAACACCGACGCCAGTCAGTTGGAAAACGCCCTGCTCAACCTGGTGATCAATGCCCGCGATGCCATGCCCGAGGGCGGCGAATTGATCATCGAAACCGCCAATGTCTATCTCGACGGTACGGACATCAACACCCTGGAGCCGGTCAAGGCCGGCGACTACGTGATGATCGCCGTCAGCGACAACGGCAGCGGCATGACCCCCGCCGTGCGGGCCAAGGCTTTCGATCCGTTCTTCACCACCAAGCCCATCGGCCAGGGCACCGGCCTGGGCTTGTCGATGATCTACGGGTTTGCCCAGCAGTCGGGTGGGCACCTCAACCTGGACAGTGTGCCGGGCCAGGGCACGCGGGTGCAGTTGTACCTGCCACGCTTGCACGTTTCGCCGACCCAACCACCCGACACGCCAGAGACGGTCGTCGTACCGCCGGCCATCGCCGGGGAAACCGTGTTGCTGGTGGAGGATGAACCCGCCGTGCGCATGCTGGTGCTCGACCTGTTGCAGGCCTTGGGCTACACGGCTCTCGACGCCCGGGACGCCGCGACCGCGCTTCCCGTGCTGGAATCGGACCAGCGCGTCGACCTGCTGGTGACCGATGTCGGGCTGCCGGGTATGAACGGCCGGCAACTGGCGGAAATCGCCCGTCAGCACCGACCTGGGCTCAAAGTGCTGTTCATGACCGGCTACGCCCAGAAAGCCGCCGAACGCCAGGGGTTCCTCGACCAGGGCATGGACATGGTCGCCAAGCCCTTCACCCTCGATCTGCTGGCCAACAAGATTCGGACGATGATCAGCCATGACAACTGACTTGAGGCATAATCGCCGCCCCGTCGCACCGTTCAGGTCACCACAGCAATGAAAGCCCAAGCCCGCCATATCCTGGTGAAAACCGCCGAAGAAGCCGAACAACTCAAGCAACGCATCGCCAAGGGCGAAGCTTTCGACGTGCTGGCCAAGAAATACTCCACCTGCCCCTCCGGCAAACGCGGTGGCGACCTGGGTGAAGTAAGGCCGGGGCAGATGGTCGGGGTGATTGATGCGGTGATTTTCAAGAAGCCGCTGCGGGTGGTGCATGGGCCGATCAAGAGCAAGTTCGGGTATCACCTGGTGCAGGTGTTCTACCGGGATTGATCGGTCACTTTGTCAGCGAAGCCTGTCTGCGGAAAAAAGCGTGCCTGTGGGAGCCAAGCTTGCTCGCGATCCAGGCGATGCAGTTCTTCAGAACTTCCGCGCTCTCGTTCATCGCGAGCAAGCTTGGCTCCCACAGGCGCATCGCCCCCAGTCAGCCCCTGGGCAGCAACGCCCCCGGCACCTGGATCACCCGGCTCGCCAACAGGTGCCCGGCCTCGGCCGCTTCCACCGGGCTACCGCCGAGCAAACGGCTCGCCAGGTACGCGGCGCTGAAGGAGTCCCCCGCCGCCGTGGTGTCCACGACGCGCTCGACCCGCAGGGCAGGAACTTCATAAGACTGGCCGTTGCAACGAATCAGGCAGGCCTCGGCGCCACGCTTGAGCACCACCTCGCACGTGCCGAGCGGCGCATAGGCAGCGAACACCGCCTCGCTGTCGGCATGACCGAACAACGCCTGCTCGTCTTCTACGGTCAGCAGCGCCAATTCCACATAGGGCAAGACACTGCGATACGCCGCCCGCGCCGCTTCGATCGAGGCCCAGAGCCTGGGCCGGAAATTATTGTCGAACACCACCCGCGCCCCGCGCCGACGCGCCTCGACCAGGGTTTCGATGAGCTTGCCACGCCCCTGCTCGCCGAGCACCGCCAGGGTGACGCCGCTGAAATACAGCACATCGTAATCCGGCATCGCCGCCAGGATCGCCCCAGCGGCCGGAGTGGTAAAACACTCGCGCACCGCCGCCTCGTTGCGCCAGTACAGGAATCGCCGCTCACCCGCCGCATCGGTCTGGATGCAATACAAACCCGGCAGGCGTCCCGGCAAGCGCTGGACCCTCTGCAGCCCGATGTTCTCGGCGGCCCAGCTTTCGCACATGGCATCGCTGAAACTGTCGTCGCCCAGGGCCGTGACGTAATCCACCGCGCCCCTGTCGCCCAAGGCGCGGGCCAGGTACACCGCCGTGTTCAGGGTGTCGCCGCCGAAGCTTTGCTGCAGGCTGCCGTCAGCGCGTTGTTGCAGTTCGATCATGCATTCGCCAATCAGGGCGATGCGGGGTTTCTGGGAGGAATTGCTCATAAGTGATCCTGATATTTCGGTGGTGCCTGGAAGATCGCTAATCGCGGGCAAGCCACTCGGTTCAAAGGCTAGAAACACGTCTCCATGCCCTCGACCACCCGCAACTGCTCATCCACCAGGCACCCCACCCGCCACTTGTCGAACGTCAAACACGGATGGGACGTACCAAACGAAATAATATCGCCCACACGCAACTCTACCCCCGCCGCCACGCTCATGAACGCATGTTGGTCCATCACCGCCGTCACCTTGCAGCCGCTCACATCGTCACCCACCACCGCGTCCGATCCAGGCTGGTAGCGCTTGAGCGGCACCGGTAATCCGGCGTCGTAGGCCACGTCGCGCTTGCCCAGGGCGATCACCGCGAAGCCCGGCTCCGGCAGCGATTGCACATGGGCCCAGACTTCCAGGGCCGGACGCAGGCCTTCGTGCAGGTCGCTGCGGCGCTCCAGCACGCAGCACTGCGCCTCTTTGTAGATGCCATGGTCGTGGGCCACGTAGCTGCCGGGACGCAGCACGCTGAGGAAACGCCGGTGGGCATTCTGGGCTTCGAAGGATTCGGCAATCAGGTCGTACCAGGCCGACCCCGAGGCGGTGATGATTGGTTTGTCGAGGGCAAAGGTGCCGTTGTCCTGCAGTTGCACCGCCAACCGCACCAAGGACGCCGCGAACGCGCGAATACCACTGATGGCGTGGTCACCGTGGATCACCCCTTCGTAGCCTTCGATGCCGGTCAACGCCAGGGCCGATTGCGCCTGGATCGCCTCGGCCAGGGCCAGCACCTCGGCTTCGGTCCGGCAGCCACAACGACCGCCGACCACGCCGTACTCGATCATCACATTGAGCCGTACGCCGCGAGCGGCGAAGTAAACGCCAAGGTCAGCGACGTTGTCCGGATGATCGACCAGGCAGTGGAATTCGAACGCCGGATCGGCGAGCAAATCGGCAATCAGCGCCATGTTCGGCGTGCCCACCAATTGGTTGGCCATCAACACCCGACGCACACCGTGGGCGTAAGCGGCGCGGGTCTGCACGGCGCTGGCGAGGGTCAGACCCCAGGCACCGGCCTCCAGTTGCCGGCGAAACAGCGCGGGGGTCATGCTGGTCTTGCCGTGGGGCGCCAGTTCGGCACCACTGGCGCTGACGAACCCTTGCATCCAACGAATGTTGTGCTCCAGCGCCGCGCGATGCAGCACCAGCGCCGGCAGGCTGACGTCCCGTAGCAGGTGGGCGCCGACGGTGGCGGCGCCCTTCTCGACGCCGGCATTAAGGATGGCGGAAGGCATGTTCGAACTCCTCGCACACGGCCATTCGTGCCGTTGCTGTCTATTCATTGATACGACGGGCCAGGTGGTTGGCGCTTTCGATCAGCACCCGGCGGTAGTCGGCGTAATTGTTCTTGGCGTCGGCCCTTGGGGCGACGATGCACAGGGTGGCGATGGCCACGCCGCTGGGGTCTTTGACCGGTGCGGCGAAGCAATGGGTGAAGGTATCGGCGACGCTGTCGAAGGAGAAAAATCCATCGAGACCGGCCTGGCGGATTTCCTTGAGGAATTGCTCCAGGGGCAGGCGCTCGCCATCCGGCAGGATGAAGTCGTCGGGGTCGATCAGGTCGACGATCTGCTGGTCACTCAAATGCGCCAGCAGCAGGCGCCCGGACGCCGTCCAGGGGATCGGCGCGTTTTCCCCGATGTCCGATGAAATGCGGAAATGCCGCTCGCCTTCCTTCATCAGCGCGACCGTATATTTGCGCCCATTGAGCAGGCACATCTGCGCCGTTTCCCGGGTCTGGCGCACGATCTCCTGCAACGCCTGGTCAGCCTCGCGGCTCAAATCGAAATGCCGCAAGTGTGCCTGCCCGAGAAAATACAACTGGCGGCCCAGGTAGACATGGCCGTCCTTGCCCACCGGCTCGAGGATGCGCCGCTCCAGCAGCGACGCCACCAGTTCATAGACCGTGGACTTGGGGCTGCCGATGCCGCTGGCAATATCGTTCGGGCGCAGCGGTTGGCCGATTTCCTTGAGGAAGTCGAGGATATCGAACGCCCTATCCAGTCCCCGGGCCCGGCGGTTGATGGTGTCTTCGGTCATTTATTGCATTCCCGTTCATTGGTCGTAGGCGCTGTCGAGTGTAACGAGGCTGCGATCTTTCCCCAGCCAATTGAGTCTTGAGCGAAAGCCCGAAAGATCAGGATCAAAAGATCGCAGCCTTCGGCAGCGCCTACAACGGTTCAGCCCTTTTTCTTGTAGGCGACGCAGTCGATCTCGACCTTGCAATCGACCATCATGCTCGCTTGCACGCAGGCCCGGGCCGGGGCGTGTTCCGGGCTGAAGTATTCGCCGAAGACCTTGTTGAAACTCCAGAAATCCCGCGGGTCTTCCAGCCACACACCGCAGCGCACCACATCTTCCAGGCCATATCCGGCCTCCTCGAGAATGGCGACCAGGTTTTTCATGGTCTGGTGGGTCTGCTCGACGATCCCGCCGACAATAATCTCGCCGTTCACCGCCGGTACCTGGCCGGACACGTGCAACCAGCCATCGGCTTCCACGGCGCGGGCGAATGGCCGAGGCTGGCCGCCGCCTGCGGTGCTGCCGGTGCCGTAGCGCGTAATGCTCATGGGTTATCTCCTTGTTGAATCGATTGAAAGCTCAATGGATTAAAAACGTGTGTTCTTGAGAAATTCCGCCAGGCGCGGTGATTGCGGACGCTCGAATAATTCCTTCGGCGGCCCCTGCTCTTCGATGCGCCCCTGGTTCATAAACACAATCTTGTCCGACACCTCGAAGGCAAAGCGCATTTCGTGGGTCACCAGCAGCATGGTCATGCCGTCTTCGGCCAGGCCCTTGATCACGTTCAGCACCTCGCCCACCAGTTCCGGGTCCAGGGCCGAAGTGACTTCGTCGAACAGCATCAGGCTGGGGTTCATGGCAATCGCCCGGGCAATCGCCACGCGCTGCTGCTGGCCGCCAGACAACTGGCCGGGAAAGTGATCGCGCCGCTCCAACAAGCCCACCCGTTCCAGCCATTTCTCGGCCAAGGCCACCGCCTCGTCCTTGGGTAGCTTTTTCACTTTGAGCAGACCGAGGGTGACGTTCTGCAACGCGGTCAAATGCGGGAACAGGTTGAACTGCTGGAAGGCCATGCCGGTCATGGCCCGGTGCCGGGCGATGACTTTTTCAGCGTGGCGCACACGCTTGCCGTCAATGTCGTCGTAACCGATGGACTCGCCGTCGAGCATGATCTGCCCGCCCTGGAACTCTTCCAGCATGTTGACGCAGCGCAGCAGCGTGGTCTTGCCCGAACCGCTGGAGCCGATCAACGTGACCACGTTGCCGCGCTGCATGCTCAGGTCCACGCCCTTGAGCACTTCCAGCGGTCCGTATTGTTTGCGCAGGCCGCGAATGTCCAGCAGCGGCTGGGTGTTGGAGCGCTCCGTATTGGAGAGATTCGAAACGTCAGTCATGGCAAGGCCACCCGCTTTTCAATGTGCCGCCCGAGCAATTCGATGGCGTAATTGATGATGAAAAAGAGAAACCCGGCGAACAGGTAAAACTCCAGGGTCAGAAAGGTCCGGGCGATGATCTGCTGGGTGCTGAGCAGCAATTCGGCGACGCCGATCACCGACAGCAGGGTCGAGGCCTTGACGATCTCAGTGGAAGAATTGACCCAGGTCGGCAAGATCTGCCGCAACGCCTGGGGCAACAGCACATAACCCAGCGCTTGGAAAAAGGTCAGGCCGATGGCCTGGCTCGCTTCCATCTGCCCACGGGGCAATGCCTGCAAGGCCCCGCGCACGATCTCGGCCACGTGAGAGCCACAAAACAGCGTCAGGCCCAGGACACCGGCCTGGAATGCGCCGATCTGCCAGCCCAGGGCCGGGGCCATGTAGAAGCAGGCCAGCACCAGCACGAACACCGGCGTGCCGCGAATCAAGTCGACGTAAAAGCGAAACGGCGCGCGCATCCAGATCCGACCGTAGGTCAGCACCAGCCCGGTGACCAGGCCGATCAAGGTGCCCAACACAATCGCCAGCAGCGAACACTGCACACTGGTCAGGAAACCGCCCCACAGGGTGTCCCGGGCGACCCACAACTCATGCAACCAACTGGGTGATTCATACATGGGAAACTCCTAACGGCGGATCGCCAGGCGCTGCTCAAAATAGCGCAGCACCATGGCAATGAGGTAACAGGCCGCGACATACAGGGCCGTGGTCACCAGCCAGGTTTCGATCACCCGATAGCTCTCCACGTTGATCTTGCGGGCGTAATAGGTCAGCTCCGGCACCGCAATCGCGGCCGCCAGGGAGGTGTCCTTGAACAGCGAAATGAAGTTGTTCGACAAGGCCGGCAACACGTTGCGCAGCATCACCGGCACGGTGACGTAGGCTTTGACCTGCCACTCGCCCAGGCCAATGGCCAATCCCGCTTCACGCTGACCCTTGTGAATGCTCAACAGGCCGCCGCGAAACACTTCGGTCAGGTAGGCCCCGGCGTACAGCGAGAGGGTGATGACGAACGACGGCAACTTGTCCAGGCGGATGCCCAGGCTCGGCAAAGCGAAGTAGATCAACAGGATCAACACCAGGATCGGCGTATTGCGGATCACCGTGACATACACCGACGCCAGCACCCGCAAGACCCGATGTTTGCTCAGCAGCGCAAACGCCATCCCCAGGCCGATCACGCAACCGATGGCGATCGACACCAGCGCCAGGGAAAGCCCCAGGCCAAGCCCCGCCAGCAGCGTGTCGAAATCGCGCCAGACGGCGGCAAAGTTCAACTGATAATTCATGGTCGGCAGTACCTTCGACGGAGCGCTCGCCAGGGGCGCCCCGGGCTCAGAGGGTCATTTGAATTCAACGGGGAAACCGATCGCAGGCGACGGCAGCTCGACACCGAACCACTGCTTGAAGGACGCCGCGTAGGTGGGGAACTCCACGCCGGTCATGGCTTCATGCAAGGTGGTGTTGACGAAGTTCAGCCAGTCCTGGTCGCCGCGCTTGACCGCACAGGCGTAGGTTTGCGGGCTCCAGGCATAGGCCGGGCTGCGGTAGCGGCCAGGGTTCTGCACCATCAGGTACTTGACCGAGGACTGGTCGGTGGCGGCGGCATCGGCGCGGCCGGAGTTCACCGCCTGGTACATCAGGTCGACGCTGTCGTACTGGTCAACCTTGGCCTTGGGCAGCGCCTGGTGCACCAGTTCCTCGGCGTAGACGTTCTGCAGCACCGCCACGGTGACGCCGTCGCCGGCGGCCTTGAGGTCTTCGATTTCCTTGTACTTGCTGTTGGCCGGCAGCAGCAGGCCCACGCCTTCGCGGTAGTACGGCGAGGTGAACGCCACTTGCTGGGCGCGGCTGGCGGTGACGGTGATGAACTGGCAGCTCATGTCGACCTTATCGGTCAGCAGGTTGGGAATGCGCGCATCGGAAGACTGCACCACGAACTCGACTTTCTCCGGGTCATTGAACAGGCCCTTGGCGACCATCCGCGCAATATCGATATCAAAGCCCTGCAACTTGCCATCCGCTGCCTGGAAGTGCCACGGCGCATTGGTACTGCCCGTGCCCACGATCAATTTCCCCCGCTGCAGCACGCTGTCCAGCTTGCTGTCGGCCGCCTGAGCGACGCCCATGGCGGCCGTCGTGGCCGTCGTGGCCGCGAAGAGAAGAACACACGTTTTGAACAAGGAAGGTCGACGTTGCATGGTAAGTACTCCAGAATGAGTTTATTCCGCTATACCGGAATGAGGTATGTAACAACGGAATAGACAGCAGAAAGTGTGCCACAGGCTTGCAGGGAGAAGGTGAGGAAAATGGAAAGTTAAGGAAATCAGGGAGATGGGAAGCAAGACGATTGATGGCGCCCTGCAGGCCGCACCGTTATTGCTACCATTGGCCACGGCCTTGCGGGTAACAAGGCCCCAAACCGGTGCCGCTGCACAGAAACGAAACGGGTAAGCGGTCAACGCAGAAGTGGAACTGCGAATAAGGACCTGTGGGAGCGGGCTTGCTCGCGAAGGCGGTGTGTCAGTCAACCACGAAGTTGAATCTGCCGGCCTCTTCGCGAGCAAGCCCGCTCCCACAATGAATCAGCGGTGTTTTTAGGCCTGAGAGGGCGCGCTATTTGCGCTTGTAGCTCTTGCTGCCGCCGGGCGTGAGGCAATAGACCCCGCCCCGGGAACCGACGCAGTAATTGCCATTGCCGCATTGGCAACCCTCGGATGATTTGAGCAACGACTGCGGCCGGGCCTCGTTCCGAAGCCCCAGCACAGCGGAACAGGACTTCTTCGAAGCACTGATGGAGCCGTCGTTGCACAGGAAGGTATCGCCGTCACATCCGGCAATACCGCCCTTGCGACCGGAACACGGTTGATTGGCGGCAAGGGCCGAAGCACCCAAGGCCAACAACAGGATAGCAACGCTGATACGAAGTAAAGCTGACGGTCCGTGACAGAGATTCATAGCAGCTTCCAGGCTGATAGATAGCTCTATGCCAGCATCGGATCATCTACTGCGCCTAACGCCCGCAAAAACCTCACCATGGACAACAACTCGCCGGCGGGGAATTTGGCTATTACCGCTTGGCTGCCTCGTCATACACCTGGCCGCGCTCGCGCTTACCTACTGCGATCACCGTAACGACCAGCAAATCATCTACTACCCGGTAAACCAATCGATAGCCTGCATTGCGCAGCTTGATTTTATAGGCATTGCCCAACCCATGTAGGCGGTCGGCCTGGACATGCGGGTTCACCAGTCGCTCTTCAAGCTTCTTTTTGAACTGCTCTCTCAGTGAAGCTCCCAGCTTTTGCCATTCCTTCCATGCCTTATCGGAAAACTCCAACTCATAGGTCATCAAGAGAAACCTTGATCGTTGGATCATTTTCACGCTCGCGGCAGAGAGCGACCAACTCCATGTCTTCAAGCCGATCCATCATGGCTTCATACTCCCTAGCAGGGACGCAATAAAAAGCCGGCTCGTTTCGGTTGAGGATCGCTACAGATAACCCTCCCCCGGCAGCGACAGTGCCCATCGGATTTTTCTTAAGCTCGGAAATACTGGCTACAACCTGAGAAAGCACGATATGTGTCATGAGATGAGTCCTTAAGCACTCTTAATGGCACTAAAAATAGCACCCTAAAACATCTCTTACCACCGTTCAACGCCCGCAAAACCTCACCCTGGACAACATCCGCAAATCCCCCTCGCGGTAATAGTCATCACTCCAACTGTCATCCACTGCCAGTGGCTTGACCTGCTTGAGGGCGAGTTTTTTCGCGAAGTAGCGAAAGCGGTAATGTTCATAGAAACGCAGCAACTCCAGCCCGTAGCGGTCGGCCAGGTCGGTGTTGCCCTGGATGATCAGGTAGTTCTCGTCGTTGCCGCTGCTGGCTGCGGCGCTCAGGTTGTGGCTGCCGCTGAGGATGGTCGGCGTGTCGCTGGTGAAGTCGGTGACGATGGCTTTGGTGTGCACCAGCAGGTTGCCCTTCTGGCCTTTCATGTTTTCCCGCAACCAGCCTTCCAGGCCGGTGTTGAGCAGCGCGGTGGCGGCGAATTCGGCGGTGCGGTCGGCGTGAAAGCCGGTGATGCGACTCTTGGTGTTTTGCAGGCCGTAGCGCAACACGTCGTCATTGGGGGCGCCGAGCAAGGCGTCGAGGATGCGCTCGGGCAACACAAAGGCGGTGACGAACAACAGGTCCTTTCGCGCGCCCTTGATGATGTCGACGAAGCGATCCAGGTCGCCCTCCCCGGTGCGCGGCGAGAACCCAGCGAACAAGGCCTCTTGCGGCGCCATGGCATTGTTGCGGGTCAGCCACTGGCGAGTCGCATCGACGTCCTGGGGCGTGGCCCAGACTTGCTCGAACACCTGGAGGTAGCTGGCGCTCATCCGAGGGTCGTCGAGCACATGAACCACATTGGCCTGGCGGTAGACACCGTTGGCGGTGAAGTTGGTGCTGCCGCACAGCACGGCTTCGGGTTGCAATGAGCCGCTGGCATCCACCTTGCTCAGCACAATGAACTTGTTATGAAAAATGTTGTGGGTGATCCGCCCGCGCTTGTTGGCCGCCGGCATTTTTTCGAGGCTGGCTTCGTTACGCGCCGTGGTGTCGTCGCCCGGCTCGGCGTGGTACAGCACTCGCACTTGGGCACCGCGAGCGTGAGCGGCCGTCACCGCCTCGACGATCACCGGCAGTTCGTATTCATAAATGGCGACGTCCAGGGTCCAGTTGGCATCCAGCGCCCGATCGATAAAACCGGTCAGGCGCCCCAGCAGGCCATTTTCCAACCAGCGACGCGGGGCGTCGGGCCAGTCATCGATGGACAGGTGCTTGTTGGCGCCGATCAGCGCGTCCACTTCAGGAAACTTGCGCTGGAACGCCTGGCTGGCGGCCACGGCACGGTTGAAAATCACCCGCTGGTTGGCCGGCTGCCCGTCGTCGCTGGTGACGGTGACGGCCAGGGATTCGCCCAACTGCGGTGCTTCGGGGCTGCCGTAGGCCAGGTGCACGCGGTAGTGCATGGTCACGCCGGGGTTGACCGCGTAGTCGGCCCAGCGAAATTTCTGCAACGGTGCCTTGTCGCTGGGGGTGGCGTGGAACTGGGGAAAGGTGTGGGCCTTGTCGGGGAAGGTCAGGCTGTTGAACAGGAACAGCCAGGGCTTGTCGCCCTGCTGCTTCTCGATGGCAAAGCCCAGCAGCCCTTTGCGTCGGGATTCCGCCAAGTCCATGGCGAGCAGCACGCCGTTGGTGCCGGCATAGGCCTTGACCCGAAAATCGTCCTGGGCGTTGGTGACGAGTACGCGCATGGTTCACTCCTGTGAGGGGCTGCCTGAGCATAGTGCAGTGATGCGGGTTCGCTGGGCATATCCAGAACCGAGGTGATGCCTTCGCGAGCAGGCTCGCTCCCACAGGAAGAGCTGTGGCGTTCATTGGCCGTGTGCTCACAGCAGAACCAATGTGGGAGCGAGCCTGCTCGCGATGAGGCCAGACAAACCGCTGCCAATCTCAGCCATGCCCCCCTTCATCGATATGCCGATACTCCGCCTGCAACCGTTGCGCCAACTGCCGGGCCCGGCCCAGGCGGATCGGGCTTCGCTCGATGTCGATCAACAGGCACGGACAATCGAGGAACGGCGGTGAAAGCCCCTCCTTGACTCGCCCATCGGTCATCACCAAGACCCGCTGCTGCTCCGCCGGGTAACGCTTGCGCCGCGCCACCAGCCAGCGCTCGGCCTCGTTCAACGCCGCCAGCAGCGGCGTTCCGCCACCGGCGCCCAGCCCATCGAGCCAGTCGCGCAGGCCGGCCGAGGCCTTGAGGCCCTGCACCTGCCAATTGGGGAGCGTGCCGCTGGCCGTCAACAGCGCCAGGCGGGCGCGTTGTCGGTAGGCGTCGTCGAACAACTGCGCCAGCAGGCCCTTGCCGTCACTCAAGGCGCGATGACGCCGGGTCGAGGCCGACGCATCGACGATGACCAGCCACAACTCATGGGGCGAACGCTGGCGACTGTGAAAGCGCAGGTCTTCGTACAGACGTGGCCGGCCATTGAGCAACGTCCCCGGCCAGTTCACCAAACCGCTGGCCGCCGCTTTGCTGCGGCCCTGGCGGCCCTGGTCGAGTCGTCCTGCACGGGGTCTGGCATTCGCCCCCGCCGGCGAACGGGGGCGAATGCCTAGGGCTTTTTTGGCCAGTTCGGCACGTCGCGCCGGGCACCGGTCGGCAATGCCCGGGCCGGCAGGTCGCCCCACTGGCCCTGGCCTTCGTTGGGTTCAGTGGGTTTCTGCGCGCCGCTCGGCGCCTGGGACGGTGTCGGTGCCGAATGCCCGCGCCGCCGGTGCCGCAAGGCAAACTCGGCGACCGCATCGATGTCTTCATCGGCAATTTCAGCAGCCCCGCGCCAGGCCGCATGGGCCCGGGCCGCCCGCAGCCAGACCAGGTCGGCGCGCAAGCCATCGACCCCCGCGGCAAAACAACGCTTGGTGATCTGCGCCAGCGCCGCATCATCCAGAGCGATCCCGGCCAAGCGGTCGCGCGCCTGCTGGCAACGTTCGCGCAACTGCGCCTGGGCCGTCTCCCACGCCGCACAGAACGCCAGCGGATCGCTGTCGAAATCCAGTCGCCGCCGGATGATCTGGCCACGTTCAGCCGGTGCAGTATGACCGTCGAGGGCGACGTTCAAGCCAAAACGGTCGAGCAACTGCGGGCGCAGCTCCCCCTCCTCCGGGTTCATGGTGCCAATCAGCACAAAGCGCGCCGGATGCCGATGGGAAATGCCGTCGCGCTCAATAAGGTTGGTGCCGCTGGCGGCCACATCGAGCAGCAAGTCCACCAGGTGATCGGGTAGCAGGTTCACTTCATCGACGTACAGCACGCCACCGTCGGCCTTGGCCAATACGCCGGGCGAAAACTGCACGCGCCCTTCCCCCAGCGCCGCGTCCAGGTCCAGGGTGCCCACCAGCCGCTCTTCGGTAGCACCCAGGGGCAAAGTGACGAACTGACCGCTGGCCAACAAGTCCGCCAGGCCTCGGGCCAACGTGGACTTGGCCATGCCCCTAGGCCCTTCGATCAGCACTCCGCCGATCTTCGGATCGATCGCTGCCAGGCACAGGGCCAGTTTCAGGTCATCGGCACCGACCACGGCGGAGAGTGGGAAATGGGGGGTGTGGGTCATGTTGAATATCTCATGAGTGTTCGATAGTCCCCTGTGGCGAGGGCGCTTGCTCCCGCCGGGCTGTGCAGGAGCTGACGAGCGAAGCGAGGCTGCGATCTTTCCCCAGACCCTTGAGTCTCAAGCGAACGATCAAAAGATCGCAGCCTTCGGCAGTTCCTACAGCGCAACCCAGCGGGAGCCATTACTGGCCACAAAGGCACGTCAGCCATCTTCTTCAATGTCCAACAACAAATTCTCCAGCGCCTCACGGTACTCGCCCGGTGCCTGCCACATCCCCCGCTGCTGTGCTTCGAGCATGCGCTCGGTCATGTCCCGCAGGGCGTCGGGGTTGTGCTGGCGGACGAAATCCCGGGTGTCCGGGTCGAGCAGGTAGGCATCGGCCAGCAAGGCGTACTGGTGATCGTCGATCAACCGGGTGGTGGCGTCGAAGGCAAACAGGTTGTCCACCGTCGCCGCCAGCTCGAACGCGCCTTTATAGCCGTGACGCTTCACGCCGTCGATCCACTTCGGATTCGCCGCGCGGGAACGGATAACGCGGTTGAGCTCTTCTTTCAGGGTGCGAATCCTGGGCAGGTCCGGCTGGCTGTGATCGCCATGGTAACTGGCCGCCGCATCACCACTGAGGGTCTCGACCGCCGCCAGCATGCCGCCCTGGAACTGGTAGTAGTCATTGGAATCGAGCAGGTCGTGCTCGCGATTGTCCTGATTCTGCAACACCGCCTGCACCTGGCTCAAGCGCCGGGAGAACTGCTCCCGGGCAGCCGTGCCTTCATCGCTGGCACCGTAGGCATAACCGCCCCAGTTCAGGTACACCTCGGCCAGATCCTCGCGGCTCTGCCATAAGCGACCGTCAATCGCGCCCTGCACGCCCGCGCCATAAGCACCGGGCTTGGCGCCGAAGATCCGCCAACCGGCCTGGCGCGCCGCGGCCTCAGGCTCAAGGCCCGACGCCAGCAAGGCTTCGCGCTCACTGCGCACCTTGGCCGCCAAGGGGTTCAGATTGTCCGGCTCATCGAGGGTGGCGACGGCCTGCACAGCGGCATCGAACAAGTGAATCAGGTTGGCAAAGGCGTCACGGAAGAAACCGGACACGCGTAGCGTGACATCGACCCGAGGCCGGTCCAGCAGGCTCAGCGGCAGGATCTCGAAGTCATCGACCCGCTGGCTGCCGGTGGCCCACACCGGGCGCACGCCCATCAACGCCATGGCCTGGGCGATGTCATCGCCACCGGTGCGCATGGTGGCGGTGCCCCACACCGACAGGCCGAGCTGACGCAGGTGGTCGCCGTGGTCCTGCAAGTGCCGCTCAAGAATCAGGTTCGCCGATTGGAAACCGATACGCCACGCCGTGGTGGTGGGCAGGTTGCGCACGTCCACCGAGAAGAAGTTGCGCCCAGTGGGCAGCACGTCCAGGCGCCCGCGGCTCGGCGCGCCGCTGGGGCCGGCCGGCACGAAGCGCCCGCTCAAGGCATCGAGCAGGCCGCGCATTTCCGCCGGGCCGCAAGCGTCCAGGCGCGGGGCCACGACGGATCGCAGGTTTTCAATGATGCTGCCCACCACCTCCCAGCCTGGTGCGTCGAGCGGCTCCACCGCACCGTCCAGGGCCTGCTCGATCAACTGCACAGCAAACAGCTCCAGGCGCTCGCGGGTATCGCCGGTGGTGCGCCAAGGCTCGGCGCTGACCTGCCGCAATGCCTCGGGACAGTCGCCGGTCCAGGGCTCGGCCAAGGCACAATCCAGCGGGTCGAACCCCAGCCCGAACGCCTTGGCCAGCGCCCGTAACAGACTCGACTGCGCGCCTTTGCCGTCGCCCCGGGGAATGCGCAGCAACGCCAGCAAGGTGTCGATGCGCAGCCGTCCGTTGGGCGACTCACCAAAAATGTGCAGGCCGTCGCGGATCTGCGACTCCTTCAAGTCGCACAGGTAAGTGTCCAGGCGTGGCAGCCAGATCGCCGCGTCTGTGTCGCTGTCGAGCCCGGCATCGAGTTGCAGTTCGCGGTCGATGTGCGTCTCGCGCACCAGGTTGAGGATGTCCCGTTGCAGCTCCCGGGCACGGCGCGGATCGAGCAATTGCGCCTCGTAGTACTCGTCGGCCAGCAACTCGAGGTTACGCAGCGGTCCATAAGTTTCGGCCCGGGTCAGGGGCGGCATCAAGTGGTCGATGATCACCGCCTGAGTGCGACGTTTGGCCTGGGCGCCCTCACCCGGGTCGTTGACGATGAACGGATAGATATTCGGCAGCGGCCCCAACAGCACGTCCGGCCAGCAGTTTTCCGACAACCCGACGCCCTTGCCCGGCAGCCATTCGAGGTTGCCATGCTTGCCGACGTGGATCACCCCGTGGACACTGTAGGTGTGACGCAACCAGAAATAGAACGCCAGGTAACCGTGGGGCGGCACTAGGTCCGGGTCGTGGTACACCGCGCTCGGATCGACCTGATAACCCCGCGCCGGCTGGATGCCGACAAACGTCAGGCCCAGGCGCAGGCCGGCGACCATCAGGCGTCCGTCGCGGAACATCGGGTCCTGCTCGGGTTTGCCCCAGCGCGCCAGCACCGCTTGGCGATTGGCCTCGGGCAGTGCGTCGAACAGGGATTGGTAGGCATCGAGGGCCAGGCTCTGGTGACAGGGGCGCAGGTCGAGGCTGTCCAGGTCGTTACTGACCCCGCCGAGCAATTGCTGGATCAACGCGGTGCCGCTCGCCGGCAGTTCAGCCGGCAACGGATAGCCTTCGGCCTGCAAGGCCCGCAAGATATTCAAGGCCGCTGCCGGGGTGTCCAGGCCGACGCCATTGCCGATGCGACCGTCGCGGGTCGGGTAGTTGGCGAGGATCAGCGCCACACGCTTTTGGGGATTGGGCAAGCGCGCCAGGGTGGTCCAGCGTCGGGCCAGTTCGGCGACAAAATCCATGCGCTCGGGCGCGGCGCGGTAGCAGACCACGTCGCTCTGGCTGCGCTCGCTGCGCCAGGCCAGGTCCTTGAAACTGATGGGGCGGCTGATGATCCGTCCGTCCAGTTCCGGCAAGGCAATGTGCATCGCCAGGTCCCGCGGTCCCAGGCCCTGCTCGCTGGCACGCCAGCCGGGTTCGTTGTCCTGGGCGCAGATCGCCTGGATCACCGGGATGTTGCGGCGAAACGGTCGCAAGTGCGGAGCTTCGGGGCTGGATTGAGCGAAGCCGGTGGTGTTGAGGATCACCCCCGCTTCCACTTCGTCCAGCCAGTCCTCTACCAGCGCCAGGCAAGCCGGCTCCTTGAGGCTGGCCACGGCAATCGGCAGTGGATTGAGCCCCGCCGCTTGCAGGCGCTGGCAAAACACGTCGATGAACGCGGTGTTCGCCGCTTGCAGGTGGGAGCGATAAAACAGCACTGCCGCCACCGGTTGCCCGGCGCTCCAGTCGGCTTGCCAATCGTCGAGGTTGGCGCTGGTTTTCGTCGGGTGATAGATGGCCGTGCGTGGCAAGGCCTGCGGCTCGGCCCACGGATAATCGCGGCCGAACCATTGGCTGCCCAAGTTGTAAAACAGGTCCAGGGCATTGCCCAGCCCGCCCTGGCGCAAGAACTGCCAGAGCCGGTCGCGGTCTTCGCAGGGCACGTTGCTCAGGTCACTGAGTTCCGGGTCCGGACGATCATCCCCCGGCACCAGGATCAGCTTCTCCCCGCGCCCAGCCAGCTCCATCAGGCGCTCGATGCCGTAACGCCAATAGCCGATGCCGCCGTGCAGCGACAGAAGGATGACCTTGGCGTGGCGCAGCACGTCTTCGACATACAGATCCACCGAGGCGTGGTTCTGCACCTGCATCGGGTTGGCGAGGCGAAACTCTGGATAATCATCCGGCAACTGCTTCGCCGCTTCGGCCAGCAGCGCCAGGCTGGAGTCACCGCTGCACAGGATCACCAGTTCGGCGGGGGTTTGCCCCAGGTCGGCAATGTTGTCATCCGACACAAAGCCGCCGGGCTGGGTCCTGAGCAGGTGCATGGCTTAGGCGCCGAGGGCTGCGCGCAACTGCGCTTCGAGCAGCGCGGCGTCAAGCGCCTGGCCGATCAGCACCAGACGAGTGACCCGCGCCTCCTCTGCGCCCCACTGGCGGTCGAAATGCTTGTCAAAACGCGTCCCGACGCCCTGGATCAACAGGCGCATTGGCTTGTTCGGGATTGCCGCGAAACCCTTGACCCGCAGCACGCCGTGCTGAACCACCAGTTGCGTCAGCGCGTCGAGCAACAGGCTTTCGTCAGCCTGGGGCAGCTCGATGGAAATGGAATCGAAGGCGTCATGATCGTGGTCATCATCGTCACCATCGTGGTGATGGTCGTGATGGCTGTGGCGGCCGTCGATGTGTTCCTCGGAACCGGCGCCCAGGCCGATCAGCACGTCCAGTGGCAGGCGACCGCTGCTGGCTTCGATGACCTTGACCGCTGGCGGGAGTTCTTCGGCGACTTCCAGGCGCACCTTGGCCAGGTCTTCAGGGCTGATCAGGTCGGCCTTGTTGAGGATCACCAGGTCGGCGCTGGCCAGTTGGTCGGCGAACAGTTCGTGCAGCGGCGACTCGTGATCCAGGTTCGGGTCGAGTTTGCGCTGGGCATCGACCTGGTCGGGGAAGGCAGCAAAGGTACCCGCGGCCACGGCCGGGCTATCCACCACAGTGATGACCGCATCGACGGTGCAGGCGCTGCGGATTTCCGGCCATTGGAAGGCCTGGACCAGCGGCTTGGGCAGGGCCAGGCCGGAGGTTTCGATGAGGATGTGGTCAAGGTCGCCACGCCGGGCCACCAGCTCGCGCATCACCGGGAAGAACTCTTCCTGCACCGTGCAGCACAAGCAGCCGTTGGCCAGTTCATAGACGCGGCCGCTGGCCTCTTCTTCGGTGCAACCGATGGCACACTGCTTGAGGATCTCGCCGTCGATGCCCAGCTCACCGAACTCGTTGACGATCACGGCGATGCGCCGGCCCTGAGCGTTGTCGAGCATATGCCGCAGCAAGGTGGTTTTACCCGAGCCGAGGAAACCGGTGACGATGGTGACGGGGAGTTTGGCCAGTGTTTTCATCGGATGCCCTTTGGCAAGGTGGCGGGCAAACGGGACGACAACCGCTGGCACAGGCGCGCGCGGAAAAGTTCGCCACCGGATCACCCCGCCCGGTTGTAGTGAGAATCTGTCTCGAGGCAGGTCTCCTGGCTGACGGCGGGCCAATCTTTCGACTGGCAATTGCTGCGCCTTCCCGTGCGCCCCTTTAAAAGGGCATGCACAGTGGCCTTGCAGAAACCTCACCGTTCACAGTTGCGGGGGCAGCCGCGGCTTGGACCGCGTTCCCTTCTTAGCTCCGGCACATGCCGAAGAACCTCGAAGGCGCAAGGCTACGCAGGGTGTGGGGGCGGGTCAATCTCCAGAGCGTTCTGCGGTGCATGGACGGGCCTCATCGCGAGCAAGCTCGCTCTCACAGGGACCTTCGCCGGGCCCAAAATTCAAGGTCAATGTAGATCCACTGTGGGAGCAGCTTGCTCGCGATTGGGTACGACCCGATACTCATCTTAGACCTTCCAACCGACAACTGAGCCGCGCACGGGGACAGATACATCTTCCGAGCAGGCTTGCATCAAGAAAATGGCAAAAATAACAAGTACGACCAACCTGACGGGTGGATGCAACTCAAACCCAGCCAATCGTTTTAGCAATAAAAAATAGTCATCAATAGAAAAATAACGACAAGCCCCAACATAACATCCATGAATCCTACACAAAGTTCACGCCAGGAAAACGCCTCCATCGCGCCTCCGCCGAATCAGGAACGGCCTTTGTGAAAAAATGGCAAAGCACCCATTGATACTATGTTTCACCAGCTATTCAGCCACACAAACGAATAGGCATACTCTCTGAACATATGCGCACCATGATGAAGCTCCCCCCCATGAAAACCAGATACTTAACCGGCTGAGAAAATTCAAACCCAGCAATTTTTTTTATCGACAAACAGATACCCATCATCACAAGAAGCGCCACCCCTCCCCATATTCCGCCCGTAGCCAACACCATACAGAGCTCACTCCAAAAAAAAGCGCCCACCCCACCTCCTCAATAACTAACTGACACCCATACCAATTTACAAAAATATTCAAACACCAACGCAAACAAACCTGAACACCACCAAACTAAAAAACTCCAACCACGATCTTGCAGTCATCTGTTACAAGCCAACGTTCGCGATAGAAGCCCACCCCGCATTCAGCCACGCGGCCATACAGTGCAATCTTAGACTTCCATCTGCGAATTCAAGCTAAGAAACTAGGCGCCAGTATTTCCGAGCCCCCTACTTACGTACCCTCCCGCCAAACCTCCATAAAAACCTATCATCGCTGCCCCTGTAGTGGTCAACTAATCCCGGACACGACGTTAAGTTTTTCCTCGGCCCGAGCTGGCGCCAGCCCACCGTTGAATTGGTGAGGCCGAATCCAGTTGTACCGATGCATCAAAAAGTGACTGATGTCG
>NZ_CAXAPD010000036.1:0-45736 GCF_963970515.1 Pseudomonas sp. RL_5y_Pfl2_73
GGTTTTTCAAGGGTGGTCAGCGTGAATCAGCTCAAAGGATGGTTCCATCTTTTCGCATCGGGTTCGGCGACGTTTGGGACGCTTCCTATAGGGGAAGGGCGCAATTTCTTAGGAAACGGCCCACACGACGCAAAAATGTCGCTATTAATCCAACAAGCCTTAAGTGAACGGCATTGCGGTGTTACCGAAGCGCCATCCCGCACCCATAAAAGGCAGCCGCTGAGCTGTTTGGTAGCACACCAGGGCGGCTAAGGGCTTAAGCCTGGCAGTCGTTCTCCTCGATTAATTCCTTCAAATCAATCCCTTGCACGATCATGCGTGAGCCTGGCACGCATTCTGCTTTTTTGAATTCATGGATAATTGGATACAAAAATGCAGAAGGTGCTGCCATGCAATTTGCCCCGACTTACGTTGAACGCCCACCGATGACTGCCGAGGAGGAGGCCTACAACTTCCTGCTCGATGCGATTTGTGGCGGTCGGTTACGCAAGGGCGACCGGCTGATTGCCGAGGACATCGCCAACGAGATCGGCATGAGCCGGATGCCGGTGCGCGAAGCCTTTCGCCGTCTGGATGCCCAGGGCCTGGTGACCCTGCGACCCAATCGCGGGGCGATTGTCAGCGGCCTGGACATCGATGAGTTGCACGAAGTCTTCGAGATGCGCAGCGCCCTGGAAGGCCTGGCCGTCCGTGTCGCGACAGCACGAATTGGCGAACGCCAACTGGCTGCCTTGGAGCGACTGCTGGACGAGATGGACGATTACCGCGAGGAAAGCGCCGAGTGGGTCAGCCGCCATCGCGCGTTCCATGAATACCTGTGCAGCCTCAGCGGTCGCCCGCGATTGCTCAAGCAGATCAGCGCGCTCTATTCCCTGATCGAAGCGCCCATGCGCCTGTGGTTGCAGCACGTGGAAAAGCCCCTGAGTGCGCGCCAGGAGCACATGCTGATTCTCGACGCCCTGCGTGCGGGCGATGCCGACAAGGCCGAGGCGGTGGTGCGTGCGCACATCGAAGGCACCGTTCCTGAATTGATCGAGTTCCTGCAATCGAAAAAATAACGAGAGCAGGGGATTAGAACCCTGCCCGTGTTTTGACTTTGAGTACTGCCGTCATTTACTGAACTGGAGTGTCTGGTCATGCATAAGCCTCGCCTGTTGGTTGCCGCTTTATCCTTGGGTTTCTGTGCGCAGTGGGCGGTTGCCGCGCCCGTTGTCCCGGAGCGTTTGCTCAAGGTCGATAAACTCGTCTACTGCTCGGGCATGGATTCGCCGCCGCTGGTGTCCTTTGATGAGGCGCAGAAACCCAAGGGACTGACCGTGGACCTGGGCCTGGAGATCGCCAAGCGCCTGGGCGACAAGAAGGTGGAATGGCGGGTCATTCCCTTTTCCGGATTGCTCCCCGCGTTGTTGGCCCGACAATGCGACATGATCGTCGACCAGCTGTTTGACAAGCCCGAGCGCCGCGAGGTGATCGACATCGTCAACTACATGTATTCCAGCCAGGCGGTGGTGGTGCCCAAGGGCAATCCGAAGGGGCTCAAGACGCTGTCGGACCTTTCCGGACACAAGGTCGCGGTGCTCAACGGTTCCACCATCAAGACCCTGCTCGACACCGAGAACGAAACCCTGGCCAAGGCCGGCAAGCCGCCTATGAAACTGGTGGTCTATAACACCGACACCGATGCCTTCCAGGCCTTGCGCATCAGCCAGGTCGATGCCTATGGCACCACCGTGGAAACCGCCGGTTATTACGCCGCCATGGCACCCGATCTGTTCGAGGAAGGCGTGCCGGCCTTCAGCCGGATTCTCACCGGCCTGGGCATTCGCAAGGACGATCCGCAACTGACGGCTGCCGTGCAGCAGGTCATCGGCGATATGCGCAGCGATGGCAGCTACAGCCAACTGCTTGGCAAATGGCATGTCGCCAGTGACACGCTTGATTGAGGTGAACCGTCGATGAGTTTCAATTGGGATGTGTTCTGGCAGTACTTGTTGCAGCCCAGTGGGGTGTACCTCACCGGGCTCTGGCTGACTTGCCTGATCAGTGTGCTGGCGATGTTGCTGGGCTGTGTCCTCGGGCTGACCGCCGCGCTGCTGCGGTTGTCGAGCAACCCCTTGCTGCATGTGCCGGTGCGTTTTTACGTGTGGCTGATGCGCGGTACGCCGCTGCTGGTGCAGATCGTCTTTCTCTACACCGCACTGGCCGCTGGCGGGATTTTCCGCTTCGAAGACATCGACCTGTTCGGTCTGGTGATCCCCGGCAATATCCAGGCGGCGATCATTGCCCTGGGCCTCAACGAGGGTGCCTACATGGCCGAGATCATCCGCGCGGGCATCGGTGCGGTGGACAAGGGCCAATACGAGGCCGGGCGCTCGCTGGGCATGACCTTCGCCAAACTGATGCGCCGCATTGTCTTGCCCCAGGCGTTCCGGGTCATCGTTCCGCCGCTGGGCAACGAGTTCAACGTGATGCTCAAGAACACCACGCTGGTCAGCGTGATCGGCGTACAGGAATTGCTGCTCAGTACCCAGATGGTCACGTCGGCGACGTTCCGGGTGTTCGAACTGTATCTGGTGGTGGCGATCTACTTCCTGTTGCTGACCACGTTGTGGGGCTTTTTCCAGCGCTGGCTGGAGGCTCGCTTCGGTCAGTCGGACCGGCCCTCGTCACCGCCGCCGGCTTCGACGCGGATGTTCGGTCGTAGCACCCTGAACCTGCTGAGGGGACGTTAACCATGGCGCAAAAAAGCGAAGAGCTGATTATCGAGGCACTGGATGTCCACAAGTCTTTCGGCGAGCTGCAGATCCTCAAAGGCATCTGCCTGCAAGTGCGGCGCGGCGAAGTGGTGGTGCTGATCGGTGCTTCGGGCTCCGGCAAGACCACCTTCATCCGCTGCATCAACTTGCTGGAGGACATCCAGGGCGGGCGCATCCGCGTCAATGGCCGGGCCATGGGCTATCGCGAGCGGGCCGATGGCAGCCTGGTGCGTGAGTCCGAGCGCAACATCGCCCGACAGCGGCGGGACATCGGCATGGTCTTCCAGCGTTTCAACCTGTTCCCCCACATGACGGCCCTGGAAAACATCATCGAGGCGCCGATCCAGGTGCTTGGCGTGACTCGCACCGCAGCGTTGGAGCAGGCCCGCGGCCTGCTGGAGCGGGTCGGCCTGGCGGACAAGGCCGATCACTACCCGTCGATGCTCTCTGGCGGCCAGCAACAGCGGGTGGCGATTGCCCGGGCCCTGGCCATGAAACCCCTGGCCATGCTGTTCGACGAACCCACCAGCGCCCTCGACCCGGAGACTGTCGGCGAGGTGTTGCAAGTGATGAAGGAGTTGGCCGAGGAGGGGATGACCATGGTCGTGGTGACCCATGAAATGGGCTTTGCCCGGGAAGTGGCCGACCGTGTGGTGGTCCTGGACCAGGGCGAACTCATCGAGCAAGGGCCGCCGGAGCAGATTTTCTGTCACCCCATTCATCCTCGTACCCGGGCTTTTCTCAGTCGCGTGTTATGACTTTTCCCGGCCACTGAATTCCTGTATCGAAGAGCCTTCACCATGCTGAAATTTTCTGCCCACGAATATCCTTATCCGTCGCAACGCCAAAGCGTTTTCGCCCGTCGAGGCATGGTCGCCGCGTCCCAGCCCCTGGCTGCCCAGGCGGGCATCGAGATCATGCAAAAGGGTGGCAATGCCATCGACGCCGCCATCGCCACGGCAGCCGCACTGACCGTGGTCGAACCCACCGGCTGTGGCATTGGCGGTGACGCCTTTGCGCTGGTCTGGTGCAAGGGCCAGTTGCACGGCCTCAACGGCAACGGCCATGCACCGGCTGCCTTGAGTATCGAGGCGGTCAAGGCCGCCGGCCACGAGCAGATGCCGCTCTATGGCTGGACACCGGTGACCGTCCCGGGCTGCCCGTCGGCCTGGGCCGAATTGTCCCGACGCTTTGGCAAGCTGCCCTTTGCCGAGCTGCTGCAACCGGCCATCAGCCTGGCGCGGGACGGTTTTGCGCTGTCGCCGGTGGTAGCCCATCAATGGCAGGGCGCGATGAACGAGTTCACGCCCCATCGTGATGCCGTCCTGGAGGCCTGGTTCGCTACCTTTCTGATCGACGGCCGGGCACCACGGGCCGGGGAGGTTTTTCGCAACCCGGCTCAGGCGCGCACCCTCCAGGAGTTGGCCGACACCCGCTGCGAGAGCCTGTATCGCGGTGCGTTGGCCGAGCGCCTGGACGCCCACTCCCGGGCCAGCGGCGGCTATCTGCGGGCCTCGGACCTCAAGGATTATCGCGCCCAGTGGGTGGACCCCATCCACGTCAATTACCGAGGCGTGGATGTCTGGGAAATCCCGCCGAGCGGGCAGGGCCTGGTGGCCTTGATGGCTTTGAAGATATTGGAAGGCTTCGACTTCGATCACCGTGACAGCCAACAGACCTGGCATCGCCAACTGGAAGCGATGAAGTTGGCCTACAGCGACGGCCTGCACTACATCACCGATCCTTTGCACATGCGCGTGGCGGTGGCTGACCTGCTCAGCGATGACTACAGTGCCCACCGTCGTCGGCAGATCGGCGAACAGGCCCAACCGCCTGCGCCCGGCAACCCCCACGCCAGCGGCACGGTGTACCTGGCGACCGCGGATGGGGAGGGCAATATGGTCTCGTTCATCCAGAGCAACTACCACGGGTTTGGCTCCGGCGTGGTGCTGCCCGACAGCGGTATAGCTTTGCAGAATCGTGGGCAGGAATTCAGCCTTGATCCGACCCACGTCAACGGCCTGGCCCCGGGCAAGAAGACCTTCCATACCATCATTCCCGGTTTCCTCACCCGCAATGGCGAGGCCCTTGGCCCGTTCGGCGTGATGGGCGGCTACATGCAGCCCCAGGGGCATGTGCAGATGGTCATGAACCTGGTGGATTTCGGCCTGAACCCGCAAGCGGCGCTGGATGCACCGCGCTGGCAATGGCTGGGGGCGATGAAGGTCGGGATCGAGCACGGGGCCTCACGGGACCTGGCCAATGCCCTGGCGCGACGGGGGCATGAGGTTCAGATCGCCAGCGACCTGACCGACTATGGCCGCGGCCAGATCATCCTGCGCGACCCGGTCAGTGGTGTGCTGTGCGGTGGGACCGAACCCCGGGCGGATTCGCATATTGCTGTGTGGTGATGAACGGTTTTACCCAGCGGCCATTCCTGAGTGAATCTTGATGACGACCTTGCCCTTGGACCGTCCTTGTTCTACGTAGCCCAGGACATCGGCCGTGGCGTCGAAGGGAAAGGATCGGTCAAGTACCGGCTTGATGCTGCCGGACTCGACGAGCGTGGTGATCTCGCGCAGTTGAGGACCACTGATACGCATGAACACGAAGGCGTAGCTGACACCTTTTCGGCGGGCCTTTCGGCGTATACCGCGGCTCATCGAAAACACGCTGGCCGCGCTCGGATCATCGCGGCGCTGCCGCCGGCCAAGCAGCCTTGAGGGCGGGGGGGCGGATGCCGATTGGCGTTATAGCGACGCCCTGACCACCAACGGGCAATCCACCGGCTGGGTGCCCGATACCTCGAGGTTCTCGATCAGGTGACGGGCCGCCTGGCGTCCGATCTCGTAGTACGGCAGTTGTACCGTGGTCAGTGGAGGGACGAACAGTTCGGCGATGCCGATCATATTGTCATAGCCGAGCACCGCGACATCGCCGGGAATTTTCAGGCCGCGCCCCAACAACAGCTGATAGGCGCAAAAGGCGATGCGATCGTTGCCGCAGACCAGGATGTCGAATTGCGGACGGCCATCAACGATGTGTCGGTCGAGAATGGCGGCGGTTTCGCTATAGGCGTCGTGATCGGAAAGGTCGTACTGCAGCAGTGCTTCAGGTGCCAGCCCGACGGCCTGACAGGCGCGTTTCAGGCCTTGTTGGCGCAGGCTCCAGGCAAGACTCTTCCTGGGCAAATTGATACACAGCGGGCGTCGGTAGCCTTGGCTCAACGCCTGCTGCATGGCTCGATGCTGCCCGGCTTCATCATCCGGCACATAACTGACCAGGCGGCTGTCATCGGCCAGGCAGTTGGCGAGCACCAGCGGTTTACTCTTGAGTCGCTCGGGAATGCTCACCTGGCGCAATCCCATGGCACTGAAGATCAGCCCGTCGGGGCGGTGCGACAGCATCAGGTCGATGTTCTGGTCGGTGGGCGGGTTGCTCAACAGGTTGAGGATGAAGACGTTCCAGCCTGCCTGCTGCGCGGTCTGTTCGATGGACAGCAGCAACTCGACGGCGAACGGCGTGGTCGCGGTGTCCAGTGCGAAGACACCGATGGTGCGCGCCTGCAGGTTGTCGCCGCGCATTCTGCGCGCCGACAGGCTCGGTACGAATTGCAGTTCCTCAATGGCGTGACGTACCCGCTGAAGGGTTTCGGGGCTCAGTTTTTCCGGCGTGTTGAGCGCGCGCGAAACCGTCATCAGGGATACGCCGGCCAGTTGTGCAACGTCTTTCACGGAAGTCATGCGAAGTGCGGCCAGTCAGGTTGACGCAGAATCATGACACAGGCCCTGGGCTTCTCGCGACTCGAATGACGGTACTCACAGCCAGCCCGAGTCCAGCGGCCACGCCTTGGGAATGGCGACGCACCCGCCAGTGCCGTTTGCCAACAGCTTCACCCCGAGGCTGTCGGGCCGCGGATAGAGGCGGCTGCTGAAGCTGAAGCGGCCGTTTTCCTCAAACACCTCGATGGACGAGCGATCGAGAAATACCCGCAGGTGCAATTGCGTTTGCGTCGGTTCGATCGACACGCTGCGTTGACCGCTCACTTGCGCACCCGAGCGGCTGCGATCGAGTACCAGGCGTTGCAGTGACGCGTCGTAATAAAGCAGGGTTTGTTCCTGCTCATCGGCACTGCAGCGCAAGGCGATGCCCAGGTGGCCTTCGGTGCAGCCGAGCAGATCCAGATGCACATGAATTTCCAGCCTGTCGCCATTCACTTGCGGCACCCAGCGGCTGCCCGACTCGCCCCACGGTGCGATGCTCGGCAGCGGCGCCTGGCGCAGCGCGGTCAGTTCCCGTGCCGGAAACACGCCCAGGCGATCGCCCTGCAGTTGCAGCTCGCGGGGCAAGCCGAGCATGCCGCACCAGTGATGGGGCTGGCTCGGCATCGGGCTTTCCCACATGTCCAGCCAGGCCCACACCAGGCGCCGACCATCGGCGGCCTCCAACGTTTGCGCGGCATAGAAATCGTGACCGTTGTCCAGTTCGATGAACGGCCCGCCGGTGAAGTGCCATTCGCTGTCGAGCCGGCCAATGCGATAACCGGTCTGGTACTTGTTGAGGCGTTCGTAACCTTCGGGCTGCATGCCCTGGGGGGAGTACAGCAGCACGTCACGCCCGTTGAGGCGAAACAGGTCCGGGCATTCCCACATGTAGCCATCGCCCTCATTACCGCTGGACACGTAGTTGAGGAACTCCCAGGTGTGCAGGTCGGTGGAGCGGTAAAGCGGCAGCAGCGGTTTGTCGCCCAGGCGGGCGCCGGCAATCAGGTACCAATAGCCGTCCTCCTGCCAGACCTTGGGGTCGCGAAAGTGCATGATCGTTTCTTGCGGCGCGTCCTCGATGACGGCGCCATGCTTGACGAACCGGATGCCGTCGTCACTGGTGGCCAGGCATTGGACCTGGCGGATAAAGCGCTCGTCACCCACTTCTCCCAGCCAGGTATGCCCGGTGTAGATCAGCGCCAGGGTGTCGCCACACACCACCGCGCTACCGGAAAAACAACCGTGACGGTCGAAGTCATCGCCTGGCGCCAGGGCCAGGGGCAGATGCTGCCAATGGACCAGGTCGGTGCTCTTGGCGTGGCCCCAATACATCGGCCCCCATTTGGCATCGAAAGGGTGGTGCTGGTAGAACACGTGATATTCGCCACGGAAAAACACCACCCCGTTAGGGTCGTTCATCCAGCCCGCGACAGGTGCCAGGTGATAGTCAGGTCGATAGTCGTCGATGACGCGAGGCTGACCTTCACTCAGCGCCTGTTGCGCACGTTCAAGGGGGGAGAGCATGGGGGCGTTCATGGCATTCACAGACACAGTCATAGGGCGCCTGCTTTAGGCGAGCGCTGCGGGACGTCCTCCGGGAGGACTTCAATAACAGCAGGATGGCGTCTCAAGGCCGTGCCATCGGCATCGAACAGGTGCAGGCTGCCGAACGCCAGTTGCAGTTCAACCCGATCGCCCACGTGCCATCCGGCGTTGACCTCGCAGCGACAGATCAAGGGTTCATCCTCGCCTGATTCCAGGTGCACGTAGGTTTCGCTGCCCAGGTATTCGACCCCGACCACGACGACCCCAGCGCTGCCTTGCGCCGCTTTGAGCGACACGTGTTCCGGGCGAATCCCCAGGGTCAGTGGGCTGTTCGCCGCCAGGTGGGCGCTGTCGAAGGGCAGGGGCGTCATGCCCAATAAAGGGCTGTCGATCTGGCTGGTTTCGCCAGGGGTATGCAGGCGTGCCGGCAGAAAGTTCATCTTGGGCGAGCCGAGGAAACCGGCGACAAAGCGGCTGGCCGGGTGCTCATAGAGTTCGCGCGGCGAGCCGACCTGCTCGATGCGGCCGCCATTGAGCACGACAATCTTGTCGGCCAGGGTCATCGCTTCAACCTGGTCGTGGGTCACGTAGATCATGGTCGAGCCCAGTCGCCCATGCAGCCGGGCGATTTCGTTGCGCATCTGCACGCGCAGTGAGGCGTCGAGGTTGGACAGCGGCTCGTCGAACAACAGGATGTCCGGTTCCCGCGCCATGGCCCGACCCATGGCCACCCGCTGGCGCTGTCCACCCGACAGTTCCCGTGGCTTGCGCTGCAGCAGCTTATCCAGCTGCAGGATTTGCGCGGTTTTCAGCACCCGCTCGCGCAGGCTGGTCTTTTCGGTCTTGGCCAGTTTGAGGCCGAAGCTGATGTTGTCGTAGACGCTCATGTGCGGGTACAGCGCATAGGACTGAAACACCATGCCAACGCCACGCTCACGTGGTTCCAGGTCATTGACCCGGCGTCCGTCGATCAGCAGGTCTCCGCCACAGATCGAATCCAGTCCGGCGATCAGCCGCAGCAAGGTCGATTTTCCGCAACCCGAAGGGCCGACGAAAACCACGAATTCACCTGCCGAGATCTCCAGGCTGACGTCGCGAAGAATGCGTGCGCCGCCCAATTGTTTGTTCACGTTGTCCAGCTTCAACTTGATCACGATGCTGTTCCTTTCTTGTTTGTGTTGGGCCTCAACCCTTTAACGCACCGGCAGTGAGGCCGGAAACGATGCGGCGCTGGAAGATCAGCACCAGAATCACCAATGGGACGGTGACCAGCACCGACGCCGCCATCAACAAACCCCAAGGCAGTTCATGGGGGCTGCCGCCGGAAATCAGCGCGATGGCGACCGGGACCGTGCGTTGCGAGTCGGTCAGGGTGAAGGTCAGGGCAAACAGGAACTCGTTCCAGGCGGCGATGAAGGCCAAAAGGCCCGTGGTGACCAGTGCCGGCCAGAGCAGCGGCAGCAGCACGCGGGTCAGCGTGACCCAGGGTGACGCACCGTCCATGATCGCGGCCTCTTCCAGCTCATGAGGCAGTTGCCCCATAAAGGTGGTCAGCACCCAGACGGTGAAGGGCAGGGTGAAAATCGTGTAGCTCAGGATCAACGCCCAAGACGAGTTGTACAGGCCCAGGGCACGGATCACTTCGAACAATCCCGACAGCACCGCGACTTGTGGAAACATCGAGACGCCCAGGACCATCATCAACACCACGCCGCGTCCGCGAAACTTCACGCGGCCCAGGGCATAGGCGGCGGTCAGGCTGAGGAACAACGCCAGCGCGACCACGCTCAGCGCAACCACCAGCGAGTTGCCGATGGCCCGCAGGAACGAGGCCTGGCTCAGCACAGCGGCATAGTTGGAGAAGTCGGGGTTGTCGATCCAGTAGCTCACCTGGAACAAGGCGCTGGACGGCTTCAGCGACGTTACGATGGCGTAGTAGAACGGGAAGACCGCATACAGCAGCAAGATCCCGATCAGGCACCAGAAGCCGAGACGCAGCAGGGTTTTTTTCAGCAGGCGCGGGCTCATGAGCGGACCTCCAGTTGACGGCGGCCGAGGTACAGGTAAGCCATGGCGATTACCGCCACGACCAGAAACAGCAAGGTCGAAGCAGCGCTGCCATAACCGACGTCCTGGAATTCCACCAGGTGCTGGCGGGCATAGACCGACATGCTCATGGTGCTGGATGAGTTCGAGGTCAACACATAGATGACGTCGAACACCCGCAAGGAATCGAGAATGCGAAAGATCGCCGCCACCAGCAATGCCGGCATCAGCAGCGGCAGCGTGACCCACCAGAACACTTTCACTGGGTGAATGCCATCGACCCTGGCGGCTTCGTAGCAGTCGCTGGGCAACATCTGCAAGGCCGCCAGCATCAGCAGCGTGACGAAAGGCACGGTCTTCCAGACGTCGACGATGATCACTGCCCACATCGACAGGTCCGCATCGGCTGTCCAGGCCAGGGGCGCATCGATCAGGCCGAGGCTCAGCATCAGGTGATTGATGATGCCGAACTGGTCGTTGAGCATCCATGACCAGATTTTCGCCGAGACGATGGTCGGGATCGCCCATGGGATCAGGATCAACGCCCGCACCAAGGCGCGTCCGGTGAACTTGACGTTCAGCAGCAAGGCCACGAGCAGCCCCAGTACGATTTCCAAACCGACCGACACCACGGTGAAATGCAAGGTGTTGCGTACCGCATTCCACCACTGTGGATCGACCAGAATGCCCGACCAGCCGGCGCTGCTGTGGAACAGATAGTTGCTCAAGCCGACAAAGGTTGCATCGCCCGTGTCGGCCAGGCTGGCGTCGGTCAGGCTGAACCAGAATGTGCGCAGCAGCGGCCAGGCGGCCACCAGGGCCAGGCACAGTAACATCGGGCTCAGGAACAGCCACGCGGCGCGAACGCGACGGCGTTGTACCGGCGTTTCCCGGGTGAGCAGGAGCTCGTCGTCGCCGGGGGCGAGCGTAGTGGAGACAGACATGGTGATTTCCTTCCTTGTGGCTTACCAGTTCCGGCGTTTGATGCGCGTGAGTTCGCTTTCCAGTTCGGCCAGCGCCTGATCGACCGGCCGTTCACCCGCCAGCACGCCATGCACTTGATCGAAGAACGCATTGGAGACCCGTGGATAGCGGTCGGCGGTGATTGACGCGGGGCGCATGACCCCATCGTTGAGGATGCTGCGCAGTTGGCTGTAGTAAGGCATGGCCGCGAGCAACTCGGGATCCTGGTACAGCGACTCGATCACCGGGTTATAGGCGCCAACCAAGGCGCGGTGTTTCTGCTGTTGAGCGCTGCTCAGGTAGCTCACCAGTTCTGCGGCGAGCTTGGGGTTGGCGCTGTAGCGCGACACCGCCAGGCCCCAGCCGCCGAGAGTGGACGCATGGGTGCCCGTCGCGCCGCCGCGGGGCAGGGGCGCAACGCCGACCTTGTCTTTCACCGCGCTGTCCTGGCTCTGCACCAGGGCCCAGACATAAGGCCAGTTACGCATGAACAGCGCATTGCCTGACTGGAAGACGCCGCGTCCTTCTTCCTCGGTGTAATTGAGTACGCCACGGGGGGCGATGTCTCCCACCCAGCTTTTGGCCAAGGTCAACGCCGTTCTTGAGGCCTGGCTGTTGACCACGATGTCACCTTGCGCATTGACCAGCCCGCCTTGCGGCTGGCTGCTGATCCACTCCAGTGCGTTACACGTCAGGCCTTCGTAGGCGCGCCCCTGGAATACATAACCCCAAGCATTGGCGTTCCCGGCATCGCGCTCGGCCTGTTGGACAGTCCTGGCGGTAGCGGTCATTTCTTCCCAGGTCTGGGGCACGGGCTTGTTGTACTTATCGAGCAGGTCCTTGCGGTAATACAGCAACCCCGAGTCGGTGAACCACGGCATGGTCACCAGGCGCCCGTTCACCGTGGCGTTGTCCACCTGGGCCTGGAAGTAACCCTGGGTCGCGTTGGCAGGAAGTACCTCGCGCAGGTCCATCAAGTGCCTGGCCAGCATTCCCGGCCACACCATATCGATCTGGATGATGTCGATGTCGCTGGATTGCGCACTGAGGATCTGCTGGTAGAACGACAGCCGCTCGGTCGCCGAGTTAGGCGTGGAAACCACTTCGACGCTGTTGCCGGTCTGCTTCGACCACGCCTCGACGGCCTCCTTGCATAGCTGCAACTCAGCGCCCACGGCGCCGCAGGAAATCGTCAGGTTGGCGGCTGTGGAGAGGGACGGAAACCCGACGCAAAGGCCGAGCAGTGCCGCTGGAAGGAGCGATTTTAGCTGTTTCATAAAGCCCTCTTTATTTTTGTTTTTAGAAAAGTTAACGTTAACATCGCCAAATGTAGCAGTGTATTTGCGATGAGGCATCCTTTTTTTCCTTAGGTTTGACAATCCAGAACTTGGGCGAAAAAGGCCGGTCGTGGCAACAGAACAATAAAAACAAAACAGGGAAAAATCACATGCAAAAAGCATCAAGCTGGCTATTCGCAAGCGTGCTCGGCGCCTCGGCGGCCACTTCTCAGGCCGCAACTCTGGAAGAGCGCATGGCCGCGTTCGAGGCCCGTGCCAGCGCAGCGGAGAAACGTGCCGCCGCCGCCGAACAACAAACCCAGGCACTCGCCAGGGAATTGCAGCAACTCAAACTCGCCACGCCCGCCATGCAACCGGTGGTGTCCGCTGCTACGGTCCCCACGCTCGATGCTCGCCTGGCAAAACTCGAAGCCAGCCAGCAAAGCACGGAGAAGCAGGGCAGTGTTGCACACCTTACCGACGGCTTCAGCTTCAAGGGCTACGCCCGCTCCGGGTTGCTGATCAATGATGGGTTGGGCGGTGGTCGTGGCGGTCCGTACACGACACCGGCGGGTTCTGTGGGGGGCGCTGTCGGGCGACTCGGCAACGAGGACGACACCTACATGCGCATCGACCTGTCGAAAGAGATGTACGCGCAGAACGGCACGCGCTCCAAGTTCACGGTTTCCATCGCCGATGGTGTGGAAAGTACCAACGATTGGACCGCCGATGAAAGCAACCTGAACGTACGCCAGGTGTTTACCGAACTCGATCACCTGGCAGCATTCAAGGGCAACCCGATGTTCGAAAATTCTACCCTGTGGGCCGGCAAGCGCTTCGACAGGGACAATTTCGACATCCACTGGCTGGACTCTGACGTCGTCTATCTGGCCGGCACCGGCGGTGGCATCTACGATGTGCAGATGAACAAGAACTGGCGCTCGAACTACTCACTGATCGGTCGCAACTACGGGGACTTCAGCGAGGGTGGCGTCAATGCCGATGTGGAAAGCTACATCCTGACGTCCAACCAGTTTTTCGACGGTGGCCAGTGGCAGTGGATGTTCAACGCCATCGGCTCGAAGAAAAACGACTTTAGCACCCGTTCCAATGAAGCGGGGCTGACGCCGGCCGATTCCGGCTTGCACAGCATGGTTGCCAATCACCAGAAGACCTTTTTCGGCCGCGAAGGCTTCTTCAAGACGGCGCTGCTTTATGGTCAGGGGTTGGGGGCTGAGGTCAAGAACATTGGCGCGGATGGCGAACTGATCGACGAGGCTCGTGCCCTGCGTCTGGCGCTCTACGGCGAGACCCCTATAGCGTCCGGCTGGCGCATTGGCCCCAGCCTGCTGGCTGAGCAAAGCAAGGATCGCTACGTCAAGGGCGACGACTACCGTTGGATGACCCTGAACGTGCGGTTGGCCAACGAAATCAACAGCAATTTCGAGATGGCCTACGAGATGAGCTGGCAAACCATGCAGCTGGACCCCAAGGGCTATCTGCAACGCAATGCGGTCGACGGTAACTTCTGGAAGTTCACGGTCGCCCCGACCTTCAAGCCCGACCTGGGCGATCTGCTCACGCGTCCTGAGCTACGCCTGTTCGCCAGCGTCATGAACTGGTCATCGGACTTGGACAGGTACAGCACCACGGACTCCTTCGGCAAGACTGACTTTAACGCCGGCGGTGTCTGGCAGTACGGCATCCAGATGGAAACCTGGTTCTGATGCCAGTCAGTTGAAACCTGTGGGCGCTTGCTCGCGATAGCGGTGGATCAGCCTGGATAGGTGTTGGATGCGCTGCCGTCATCGCGAACCCTTGGGCTTATCGACGCTCATTTAATGAACCCAGGTCCATCCCGGCAGGTCACTCGTTTGTCAGGAACGAAAACAGGATGGACCCTCTGATGCGACCTATTGACCTCGCCAGCCTCTCCTTTACCACGCTGCTGTGCGTGGCATGTTCAAGTCAACCGCCCGCTACATGGAGCTACGCAGACGCCCAAGGACGGGCCAATCTCCCCCCCGACCAGGCCTATCCCGAGCTCTTTGAAGCGGTGCAACGCAAGCAGGTGTTCACTGACCAGAAGCATTTCGTGGACGCACTGCCCAACCGTGATCCAGCGCAGATCCGCGCTGATTACCTGGCCCGTCGTAACGGCGATGGCTTCGATATCAAGGCCTTCGTGAAAGACAACTTCATCGACTCCGGCGAAGCCGAAAGCCCGGCACCCAAGCCCGGCGTTCCGATCAAGGAACACATCGATAGCCTCTGGCCGGTGTTAAGTCGATCCTACCGCCAGGTGCCGGCCTACAGCAGTTTGTTGCCCTTGCCACAGCCCTACGTAGTACCAGGCGGACGCTTTCGCGAGATGTACTACTGGGATTCGTATTTCACCATGCTGGGGCTCGAGAAAAGCGGTGATAAGGCGCAGGTCCGCCAGATGATCGACAACTTTGCCTACATGATCGACACCTACGGTCACATTCCCAACGGCAATCGCACCTACTACCTGACCCGATCGCAGCCGCCGTTCTTTGCTTATATGGTGGCGTTGCAGGCGCGTATCGAAGGTGATCAGGCTTATGGGCGATACCTGCCACAGTTGCAGAAAGAATATGCCTACTGGATGGAAGGCGCCCAGGCGCTCCAGCCCGGCACGGCCGCCCGGCACGTGGTCAAGTTCGCCGATGGCAGTGTTCTGAACCGCTATTGGGATGCCAGTCCGACGCCTCGACAGGAGTCCTGGCTGCAAGATGTCAAGACCGCCGAGCAGGCGCCAGACCGACCCAAGCAGGACGTTTGGCGTGACTTGCGCGCTGGTGCCGAAAGCGGCTGGGACTTTAGCTCTCGCTGGTTGGACGATAGCCAGAGCCTGGCGACCATACGCACCACATCCATTGTGCCAGTGGACCTCAACAGCCTGATTTACCATCTCGAGCAAACCATCGCCAAAGCCTGCGAGACCATTGAGAACACGCCATGCGTCCAGGCTTACAGCCGGCGCGCGGAGCGGCGCCAGCGGGCCATCGAGCAACGCTTGTGGAATGCCGACAGGGGGGTCTACGTGGATTACGATTGGCAACGCAACCAGCAACGCCAGCAGCTTACCGCCGCTACGCTTTTCCCGCTGTATACGGGCTTGGCCTCCGTCGAGCATGCCCATCGCACTGCCGATGCGGTACGCGACGGCCTGTTGCGTCCTGGGGGCATCGCCACCACCCAGGTCAGTAATGGCCAACAGTGGGATGAGCCCAATGGCTGGGCACCGTTGCAATGGATCGCGGTGGAAGGGCTGGACCGCTACCGGCACACTGCCTTGGCCCAGCAAATTGGCAGTCGCTTTCAGCAGCAAGTCGAAAACCTCTACCGCAAGGAAAACAAGCTGGTGGAGAAATACGACCTGTCCGGGCGCGGCGCCGGCGGGGGAGGTGGCGAATATGAATTGCAGGATGGCTTCGGCTGGACAAACGGGGTGACGCTAAAGCTGCTGGGCAAATATGGTGAAGCTTCCCCAAGGCTTGTTGGTGAGTGAGTGGCAGATCCAATGTGGGAGCGAGCCTGCTCGCGACCTTCAATGCTGCAGAACCACCGGTATCGCGAGCAAGCACACTCCCACAGGGGATGTGTGGTTGGCATCAAGCCTCATCATCACCTCAGAGCCAAGTGGGCTCGCTATTCATGGAGCGTCACCCGGTTGCGCCCGGTCTTCTTCGACGTATACAGCGCCTGGTCCGCCCTGGCGATCAGATCGGTGTGGCTGTTCGAGGGTTGGCTCAGGTCGGCCACGCCCAGGCTGATGGTAAAACGGATGTGCTGGTCGTTGTACACCACCTCCAGCGCCTCCACGGAGTGCCGCATGCGTTCGGCAAAAGTGAGCGCACCGCTGCTGTCGGTATCCGAAAGCACTACGCCAAACTCTTCACCGCCATACCGCCCGACCACATCGGAGTCGCGTGCATGCTCGCGTAGCAGTCGGGCGACGTGTTCGATGACCTTGTCGCCGGCCTGGTGACCGTAGGTGTCGTTGACCCGCTTGAAGTGGTCGATGTCGAGCATCACCAGACTCAACGCGTTGCCGTAGCGCTGATGCCGGGCATAGGCGGCTTTCAGGTTGCCCTCCCAGTGACCGCGGTTGTACAACCCCGTCAGTCGATCGGTGCTGGAGAGTTGTTGCAGCTGTGCATTGGCGGTCTGGAGCTGATGCCGGTTGGTGGCGACATCGGTGACGTCATAGATCACCAGGCAGATATGCTTGATGGTGTTGTCGGGCGAGCGCAGTGGCAGCAGCGTGGTGTTCTGGTACATGAAGGCTTCCTGGCCGGTGATTGGCTGGTAGCTCTTGAACCGAATCAGGTACGGGCGCTGTTCCCAGACCGTGAACGCCGGCGTGCCCAGGGTCGCGACACTTTCCACCTTGCGGCTGAACCATTGGCGATCGATTTCAGGGAACAGACTGAAAAAATGCTGATTGTGGGCATCCTTGGGCTGCACCCCGGAGCGGTTCTCCATGAAGGTGTTCCAGACCTGCACACGGTACTCGCGGTCGAGCACCACAACACCGACGTCGATGCTCTGAACGATGGCCAGCAACCAGTGAAATTCGTTCAGATCGATGGAGTCGGTCATGGCTCAGCTCATCAGGTAGGCGAGTTTGTGGGTCAACCGTTCGATGGAGTCTTCCGTGAACAGCAGCAACAGGTCGAAGCGAATATCGTGTCCTTCCAGGCTGTAGCTGATTTCCACCGCGAGGGTCTTTTTCCAATGCTTGCGGTTGACCTGGATCAGCTCTTCGATGGCCGCGTGTTGGCCGAGAATCTGCGGATGGCCCTGGGAAAACACCACATCGATCTGTTCGGCAATGCTGCTCAGGCACGCACCGATCAAGACGCTGGAAAGGTCCAGCAACATTTCCAGGTCCGAATAGTCGGCGCTCTCGCGCTGCATCAATTGCGCGATGTCGGCGATTTCCGAGTCATGGAATATCAGCAGGGCCTCGCCGGCGATTCCGCTGCCGATGAACCCCTGGCAAATCGCCGTGAGCTGCTGGGAGCTGCCGACGTCGTTGAGCGTCATATGCAGCTCCCCGACCTCGAGGATGTTCACGTTCGGCACCGGCAACTGCACAAAGACCCCCAATACCTTGGCGATCAGGGCCGCCGCCCGGCCGATGGCGACGTTGACTGTCTCGCGGAATACATCATGAAAGCTGATGGCCGCGTTCGTGGCAGAACGATTCTGCAGTGGCACCTGGTCGGATTGGGCCAGTAGCCCCACTCGGATGAGGGTCTGGCGCAGTTCGTTTTCGTCGAAAGGTTTTTTCAGGAACGCCAGCGCGCCCAGCTCAAGCACGCGGCGCACCGCCTCGTCCTGGACGTCACCGGAAATCACGATGACTTGCGCCTTCAATCCCTCGGCGTGCAAGGCGCTCAACACCTGGTAGCCATCCATCTCCGGCATGGTCAGGTCGAGCAGCACCACTTGCCCCAGGCCTTGGCGTATGGCGTCCATGGCCTGGCGCCCGTTGGCCGCCTCGGTGACCGAAACCGGCCAGTCTGTCGGCAGCGCGCGCAACACCTGTTTGCGCGCCATGTTGGAGTCGTCACACACAACCAGGGGAATCAACGACACAGGGGCATCCATTGGCGTTCAATGGCAGGGGAGGTCCTAGGTACATCATTCATAGGCTGGCAGGGGCCCTTTGATTAACGAACGGGATTTATCAGGCATTGCGTCCTGCATGAGAGACCAGCAGGGTACCGTTGTATTAAAAACTGGACCAATAAGTCAGGGGCGTCAACTGCACTTTGTCATGACAACCGCCGCAAGGCCACGGTCGGCGTGTCGATTGGCAGTGGCAGGCAGCGTTTGTGGTCTATAGTTTTCTGCAGGTCCGGAACCCTTCTGTGGCGGCGATCAGGAACCACGGACGCCTCGCAGCGTTGCCGCGTCGGATATCCGCAGGCCGTCAGCAGTGAACAATGCAGGGAGCACACCATGGCGATCCAACGGGCGAGTGTCTTGATGTCGGCCCAGGATGTCGCCCAGCCTGAAAACACCCTGTCCGATGCGACGAGCAATCTGTTTCGGCGCCGCTTCGACCAGGCCAAGGAAGCCTACATTCTGTTCCCGCTGCTGACGGTTCTCCTGCTGTCGGTCATCTGGGCGGGCACCTTGTACCTGATCAAGGTCGAACAGGCCCGCGCGCAGCAGGGCATCGCCGAGGTGAGCCTGGAAATCGGCGCCACCTACGAGGCGCAGATCCTGCGGGCGGTGCGTGAAATCGACCAGACCCTCAAGCTCGTCAAGTACACCTACGAGTCCGGACGCGAGACAAACCCGCTGCCCAAGCTCAAGGCACGTGCCTTGCTGCCTTCACCTTATTTGTTTGACGTCAGCGTGGTCGATTCCAGTGGTCTGGTCGTCGCTAGCACCCAGTCGAGCGAGGTCGGAAACCGGATCGCCAAGGATGAGCTGCAAACGGTGGGGCGTGACACTGTACTGTCGATCAGCCGCCTGTGGAAAAGCCCGGTGACGGGGGAGTGGAAGTTGCGTTTCAGCCGGCGGCTTGACGCCGGGGATGGCGCGTTCGCCGGGATCGCCATGGTCGAAGTCGACGCGGCCTATTTCGTCAGCAGTTATGACGCCTCCAAGCTTGGCAATCACGGCTTGCTCGGCCTGCTGGGCATCGACGGTGTCTTTCGGGCACGCCGCAGTGGGGAGGCGATATCGGCCGGCGACAAGGTCAATTATGCCGCCGTGGTGCCGGACACCGAAAACACGGAAGCCGTACGCTCGATCAATGGATTGGACGGTGTGCGGCGCTACATTAGCGCCCGTCAGCTCTACGATTTTCCGTTGGCGGTGATTGTTGGCTTATCCGAGGAAGAACAACTGGCCGTGGTGAAGCAGCAAGCGCGTACCTATCTCTGGCGGGCCGCGGGCGGGAGCCTGTTGCTGGTGTTGTTGGCGGGGCTGCTCGCCCGGATGAGCTGGCAACTGGTGCAAAGCCGCTTGCGCGCTGGCGAAGCGAAAATTGCCTACGCTGAAAATGTCGAGTATCTGGCCTATCACGACGGCCTTACGGCATTGCCCAATCGCAGCCAATTCAGCAAGCTGTTGAGCCAGAGCATCAGCCAGGCAAGCCGTTATCATCGGCAACTGGCGGTACTGTTCCTTGACCTCGACCGCTTCAAGCAAGTCAACGATACGCTTGGGCACGATGCCGGCGATCAGTTGCTCAAGGAGGTTGCGCTGCGACTCAAGGCGTGTCTGCGCATCAGCGATACGGTGGCCCGATTGGGCGGTGACGAATTCGTGATCCTGCTGCCGGAGCTGTCCGATGACAAGGACGTGGCAACCACTGCTCAGAAAATCCTTGGCGCCATTGCCCGGCCCTTCAACCTCCAGGGCCAGGAGTTCCGGGTGACCGCCAGTGTCGGCATCAGTGTGTTTCCACAGGATGGCCTGGACGAGCAGACACTCAAGAAAAACGCCGATATCGCGATGTACCAGGCCAAGCAATGCGGCAAGAACAACTTCCAGTTCTACTCCGCGAAGCTGAACGCGGACTCACTGGAACGGTTGACGCTGGAGCTGAGCTTGCGCCACGCGCTGGAGCGCCACGAGTTCCAGCTTCACTACCAGGCCAAGCGAGATATCGGCAGTGGCCGCATTACTGGCATGGAAGCGCTCCTGCGCTGGAATCATCCGGACCTGGGTATCGTGGCACCGATGCAATTCATCCCCGTCGCGGAAGAGACCGGTTTGATCGTGCCGATCGGCAAGTGGGTACTCAAGACTGCCTGCCAGCAAAACGTGGCCTGGCAGCAACAGGGGTTGTCGCGGCTGGGAGTCGCCGTGAACCTCACGGCACGGCAGTTTGCCGATGAGAACCTGCTCACGGACCTGGCTGAGATATTGGCCGAAACCGGTATGGATGCGCGTCTGCTGGAGCTGGAAATCGCCGAGAGCCTGCTCATGCAGGACGTCAAAAGAGCGTTGAGTGTGTTGACCGGGCTCAAACACCTGAAGGTCCGCATCGCCATCGATGATTTCGGCATTGGCTATTCTTCGCTCTCTGCCCTCGAGCAGTTTCCGCTCGACGTCATCAAGATCGACCGCTCGTGTATCTGCGATACCAGCAGTGGGTCGGAAGACAAAGCCTTGACCGAGGCCATTATCGCCATGGGCAGGACCCTCAGCCTGACCGTGGTGGCCCAAGGCGTGGAAACCAAGGCGCAGGCCGATTTCCTGCGCGACAATGCCTGCGACGAATTCCAGGGTTTTTACTTCAACAAACCGGTTCCTGCCGATCAGTTCAAGGTGTTGCTGCAAGCCCAGGCGGCTGACACGGATCCTGATACGTAAAGGCCCGTGCTTATTGCGGGTCAAGCGGCAGCACCCTGACGCTGCCGTCCACCGCCCGGGCATCGATATAGCCAATGGTGCCGGGGTTCTCTGCAACACGCTTCTTGACCTGCGCGCCGCTTGAAACAGCCTGGGGCGGTTGGCCTCTGCCGGTAAAGATGATTTTCGACCAGTGCGCCTTGAGCTGGGATGCGGACTTGCCTGTGAACGTTATGTAGAACTCGTCGCGGGTCGGCGAATCTTCCGTTAGGTCGATGGGAATTGCCTGTCCGCCGTCGGGGAAACGACTGGTCTTGCCCAGGAAAATATCCGCCACCTGATTGGGCGCGAGCGCTTTCACCGGGCTGGACGTAGCGACGACCACGACCACCTCGGCCTTGACGGCAGCGCTGGCTGCGCACAGGGCGAGCCCCGCTACGGCGAATCCGATGAGCCTCACAAACCCCATGGCCTGCTCCATCAGAATACAAAATCGACAGCTAGGCTGATGACGTTGAGCGAGCCCCCCGACGTGAAGTCCGGTTGGGGGTTGATCAACGGACCGACCGAGTTGCCCTTGAAACGTGTGTGATCGTATTGCAATTTGGCGTCCATGTTCTTGGTGAAATCCCAGCGCACGCCAAGGGAAAGGGTCTGTTGGCCTTCATTTGAGCCCAGGACAGAGTTGAGCGCACCGTTGAGCTGCTCGGCAACCCCCGCCAGGGCGGGCGGCAAGGCCGATGTCGTCAAACCCGGGCTGGAGACTTCTGTTTCGGTCCTGGACCGAGCGTAGGTGACATAGGGGGTGAACGCTGCAACGCGGTACCCGCCGCTGATGTACCAGCCACTGGTCCTGCCCAGGCCGGAACGGCTATCTAGACGCCCCCATTCGCTCATGACGAACCAATCGCCCGGATCATAGCTGGCGCCTACTCCAAAGAATTCGACGGGCGTGTCATCGGAGTCGTAGCGATCGGCGATGGCGATGCCTTCGGCACCGAACTCCCTGAACGTATCGAAGAGTGAATTGAACGGCTCCAGGGTCAGGTCGGCTTTCATGAAGGTGATGCGCGTGGTCAGCACGCCGAACTCAGTGGTGTTGGTGACCCCCCAGAAATTCCTCGTCAGTACCTTGCCGGCGCCGTCAGCCTGACGGGTGTCGTTCTGGCCGTAGTGCGCCTGCACTGTATTGGTGATTTCATCGACGCGAAACCGGTAGCTGCCATCGATGCCGTCGCTGCTGGAAATCGGCATCAGGCTGTAGACCTCCATGGGCGCACGCACCCAGGGTAGGGTGTAGCCCACTTTTCGAGTGTCGGAGACCAGGAAAGTCGGCAATACGGTACGGCCAATGCGGGCGTTGAAGTCCGGCGTGAACTGGTACTTGATGTTGGCCCACTCGACAAAGGGGCGGTAGCTGTTGTCGTAGCGCTGCTCTGAAATGACCTGCACCACGGCCGACAGCTGCGGGGTGAACGTGGCGGTCAGTTGGGCACCGATCAGGCTGTCGACGTCGGCGCTCCAGTTGCGTGAGTGACCTGCGCCGTTGGGTTTGAAGATACTGGAGGTGAAGTCGGCTTTTTTCTGGCTGGAGTGAACGATCCCCACCGTGCCGAAGCTGCTCAACGAGAACATCGACGTATCGGCTGTGTCGGCGCTGGCCCCTCCGGCGTACAGCGTTACGACGGCCAGGGCCAGTGTATTGGGTCTTGTCGCCATAGGGTCAACGAGACCTCGTTGTATGGATCGCCATTCGTCTGTTCCTTGTAACGTTGGCTGAAACTGCGCGCTACCACGCACCGAAGCGTAGTCTAGATCGCCAATTTGAGCGTAAAGGTCGCCCCCGTTCCCGGGCCATCGCTGCGGGCCTCCAGCGAACCACCCATCTCCATGGCCGCCAGGACGCAGCTGTGCAGGCCAAAACCATGGCCATCCTTGCGCGTGGTAAAGCCATGGGCAAAAATTCGCGTCAGGTTCTCGGGCGCGATGCCTTCGCCATTGTCGATGACCTTGATCTCCAGTGTGTCTCCCTGGTGCATCTCACTCTGAAGGATGATTTGATGGGCAAGCTCCGGTCTGTCATCCATCGCCCTGCTGGCGTTTTTTATCAAATTGACCAGGATCAGCAGCACCCGGTGCTTGTCCAGTAGCAACAAGGGCGTTTCGGCAAAGTTTCGCACCACGGTTATCCGGCGCGCCGCGATGATGCCGGCGTTCATGCGCAGGGCATCCTCGATCAGTTCCTTTATCTGCACGGTTTCGGCAATGCTGGAGGTGCCCGCATACGATTGCTGGGCGGCGACGATTTCCTTGATGTGATCAACGCTTTTAGTCAGCAAGCCGAGTTCTTCGGTCATGCTCTGTTGCTCGACTGCAAGCGCGTCCACCAGTTGGTTCAGGTAGCCGGGCAGCAGCTTGCCTTTTTCGTCGTAGGAGATGAAGTCGCCGAGATCCTCGGCATGCTCGTTCATCATTTGCACCGCCTTGCCGAGCCCCAAGGCCTTGCTGGTACGCAGCTTGCGGGTGACCAGGTCGGCGGAGATATTCACGCTGTTGAGCACATTGCCCACGTTGTGCAGGACGTTGGTGGCGATTTCCGCCATGCCGGCCTGACGCGCGGCCGCGGCCAGTTGCGTCTGGGCTTCGGCGGCGCGCAAACGGCTTTGCGCCAGTTGCCAGCTCATCCGGGCGAGCAGGCTCACCAACAACACCAGCACCAGGCTGCCGCCCGCGGCCCGCCAGAGATAGGTACGCGCTTGCAGGTTCACCGCGGCCAGTTGTTCTTCCTCGGACAACCCGACAATCACCGCCAGCGGAAAGTCGTAAAGCTGACGGGCACTGGTGTAGCGCCTCACCCCGTCCCATCCATTGACCGAGAGCACGGCCTCGGTGTTTTCAGCGTCCGGCACTACGGCGCTGTAATCGACCGTGTCGCCGGCCCGTACCGTCTCCCCGGTGCGCCGTACGCGGAAGATGCCGTCGGTGCCAAGGAGTCCGAGCGCACCCTGGTCGCCGAGTTTCGAAGCGTCGTAGCTGCTGACGAAATAGGCAGCATCGACCTCGACCCTGGCGATCCCGGCAAGCCTGCCATCCGCCGCGTCGAGTCGCCGACTGAAGCGCAGACGCCATTCTCCAGCGACTGGGCTTTTCCACGGATGACTGATGGACAGTGAGTCGCTGTGCCGCAGCGTTTGCTGCTCATCCGGGTCAGCGATGTTTTCCCGGTTGTTGACCCGCGTGCTCGCCACGAGCCTGCCGTCCGGGTTGACCACGCTGACGTCAAACACCAAGGCCGGCGGCAACAAGGCCCGCTCCTGGAGCCGACGCAGGGGATTGGGCTCGCCCTCGGCCTCGTAGGTGTATTTGACCAGCTTGAGGGTTTGATCGATTTCGTGAATGGCGCGCAACATTTGCGCTTCGTAGGTGGCGCCCATCTCCAGGCTCGCCGTCGCGGCGCTCTGCTGCGCGCGGACATGTTCAACCTTGATCAGGTACAGGGTAGCGGTCCAGATGGCCAGCAACAGCAGCGCGGCCAGCAGCGGGAACAGAATGTAGGCTTCCTTGGCCTGGTCGAAGCCGAACCGAAACACGCCGGCCTCGGTATTGCCATCCATCTCTGCATGATGGGCAGGGCCAGGGGCCAACCTCAGTGTCTCAGGTCGCTGGATCGGCATGGTGTGCTCCCTGCATTGTTCACTACCGAAGGCTGGTGGGCATCCGACTCGGTTACAGCTCGAGGGGGTGTTGCTCCTATGGCCCGAGCGAAACTCTGGATCTGTCAGGAACTATAGACCACAAACTCTGTATGCCATTATGTGAACAGGGAGGTTGTGTGGCGCAGGGAGGCGCTTGTGCTCGTTGGAGGCTGTAGGCGTTGGGGAAGTGTGCGATCTTGGTTTTGGTCTGGGTCTTGGTCTTTTGCTCTCGACTCAATTGACCTTGGAAAGACCGCAGCCTCGTTGCACTCGACAGCTCCTACGCTCCTCGCTTTTACGCTTTTACACCGCTTGCCTGACCTTGCGATGCACCCACTGCGCCTCGTCTTGCAATTCAAGGACTTGCCAATGGAAGTGCTCGAGGGAGGCGCTGTGCCCGACACTGATCAGGATCGTGTCCGGCAGCGTTTGCTTGAGCAGTTGATAGCAGCGCGCTTCGTTTGCTGCATCCAGCGCCGAGCTGCTCTCGTCGAGAAACAGCACCGCAGGGCGGGCCAGCAGGGCCCTGACGAATGCACAGCGTTGCTGTTCGCCGACGCTGAGGGTCTGCGCCCAGTCCCGTTCCTGCTCCAACTGATCGGCCAGGTGTTGCAGGCCGACTTTCTCCATAATCTGGCGCAGCGCCGCATCTTCTTCGCGGCGGGGCGGTGTGGGGTACCAAAGCGCCTCGCGCAGGCTGCCCAACGGCAGGTAGGGTTTTTGCGAAAGTGTCAGGGCGCGCTCACGGTCATAACAACTTGAGCCGCGAGCGTGCTGCCAAAGCCCGGTAATCGTGCGGATCAGCGTCGATTTGCCGTAGCCGGACGGCGCGCTGATCATCAGGCTATCGCCGGGCTTGAGAGAAAGGTTGAAGCCTTTGAACAACGGCCGCCCGTTCGGCAACCAGATGTCCAGGTCCTTGATGTCGAGGCCGCTGGCCTGCTGTTCATGCCGGACCTGGGACTTGACCTCGACGTTATCCAGGCGCTCCTGGAAGCCGACCAGCCGGTCGATCACCGACTTCCATTCCGACAGCTCCGGGAACACGCTCACCAGGTAGGCGATGGCCGCGTGTACTTCGCCGAATGCCGCGCTTATCTGGGTCAGACGGCCGAGGGGAAAGGCGCCGGCAAAGAACTGCGGCGCCATGATGAACATCGGGATGACCGTCGCGCTGCGCAAGTAGAAGGTTGAGTAGCCCATGATCAGCTTCTGTTTCTTCACCAGCGCCCAGAAATTCTCCAGCGCCGCCTCCAGGCGATGGTTGAAGCGTTCGTTCTCCACGACTTCGCCTCGGTATTGCGCCACCGAATCAGCGTTCTCCCGCAGGCGGATGAGCGAGAAACGAAAGTCCGCCTCACGTCGCTGCTGCATGAAATTGAGGCTGGGCAGGGCGCGTCCTAGCCAGAAGGCCAGGCCGGTGCCCAGCAGTGCATACACCAGGGCGACCCACACCAGCAGCCCCGGAATGACCACCGATTGGTCGTTGAACGGCACGCTGACGAGGCTGGAGGCCTGCCAGAGGATATGCAGGAAGGAAAACAGCGACACCACCGACGTCAATAGGCCCAGGCTCAACTTGAGCGACTTGACGATAAACAGGTCGATGTCTTCGGCGATCCGCTGATCGGGGTTGTCGACGTCGGTCTCGGTCAGCTTCAGCTTCTGGTAGCGCTGGCTGCCCAGCCATTGATCGAGCATGTTGCGGGTCGCCCAGCGCCGCCAGCGGATGGTCAACTTCTGCTGGAAGTGGAATGCGCCTACGGTAAAGGCGGCCGTGCCGATCTGCAGCAGGATGAATTGCAGGCTGCCCACCAGGAAGCCGTGGTAGTCCAGGGCCTGCAAGGCGTTATAGAAATGCAGGTTCCAGAAATTGGTGAGGATATTCACGCCGACCAGACACAAGGTCATCAGCACGGTGGCCAACAGCAGCAACAGGGCCGGGTACTTTTCCTCGGAGGCCCAGAAAGGCCGCGCGAGACGCCAGAAATTGCGAAGTGTGTGCATGTGGTCTTGGTAAGCCTGGTCGCTAACGACGTTGAGTTTGCAGGGGCGGGAGGATAGGATCAGCCAATGCTAATCGTTTGCATTAATTAGGGAAAGCCAAGGGAGCCCTGTTATCGAATTTCCAGAATGGCTTAACCAGGCCTGGCCGCCGATACAGCGGGTTATCCGGCAGGCGCCTGGCGACCAGCCTGCCATTGCGTTGAGCCAGCTTGCCGACCCTGCTGTACTGCAACCCTTGCTGAGTCGGTTTGCCCTGCGTTACCCGGGGGTGAACCGTGCCGCGGTGGTATCGCAGTGGTCGATGAACTACATGAGCATTGTCCTGCCGGCCACCCTGGCCTGTGTGCTGACGCGTCGCTGCGCCATCGAGTTCTGGGGCGAGGATGCGCTGCTGTTGCATGACGACGGTCAACCTGCAGCGCTGGGCCTGGCCACCGGGCTGTCGGCTTTGGGCGCGGATGATCGTGCCAAGTACTGGTCGCGATTGATCCACGAGCACCTGGCGCCGCTGTTCAGCACCTTGGCCGCCGCCGGTGGCCTGGCTCCGAAAATATTGTGGGGCAACTTCGTCGCGATCTGGGACGGCGCGTTCGCCAGGATGGACCCCGACCTGTCCAGGGAGGGCTTCGCCGAGGCGCACCAGTGGCTGGAACAGGTCACGGTGAACAACGGCCGCTTGAAGCTGCGGGGCCTGCAACGCATGGTTGAATCACCGGCGCCGCAGATTTGCCCGTGCTTGCCCCTGCGCCGGCATTGCTGCCTGCATTACCAGTTGCATGAGCCGGTCGAGGGCCAACCGCCCGTGCTCTGTGAATCCTGCCCCAAGCTGCACCGCCTGCCGGTGGCGGAGCAGGTGAGCTATCTGCATTACATCTATGAGTAGGGGGGAGAGAGTCGTTTTCTTTTGGGGTGGGTTGGACTGGATTGGGTACATATCCGTTACCGCAGCAACGGATATACACACCATCCGTCCGGAAAAAAGGTGAGTAGCTTTTTCAAAAAAACGACGCTTTCCATTTCTGAAAGAAGCGCCGTAAGTGAACAGCATTCCCCACAATGTCCAGGTCTTCCTCAAGACATCATTTGCGCCAGGGACTCGGTATCAGCCTGCGGGGCAACTTCGCTAAGCTTGCCATGTTCAATGCGGATCAACCGGTCGGCCAAACCGAAGTAGGCGTCGTCATGGGAGATGACGATCAGCAGTTTGCCGCGCTCGCGCAGGTCCGGCAGGATCCGGGTGTAGAAAAAGTGCTTGAACACCGGGTCCTGGTCGGCGGCCCATTCGTCGAACAAGTAGCAGGGACGGTCATCCAGGTACGCACTGAGCAGCGCCAGGCGCTTGCGTTGCCCGGTGGACAGCGCCAGCGTCGTCAGCTTGCCTTCCTCGATGTTCACCTTGTGGTCCAGTTGCAAGTGCACCAGGTAGTCCTGCGCCTGTTTCACCAGGTACGGATCGTCGCCATCGAACAGGTTTTCGAACAGGCAGAAGTCGGTGAAGATCGCCGAGAAGTGTTGCCGGTAATGGTGGTTGTCATTGCTCGAGGACACTTGCTCGTCGAGCATGATGTCGCCGCTTTCCGGCCGGTACAGTCCGGTCAGCAACAAGGCCAGGGTGGTCTTGCCGCTGCCGTTGCCACCGGTGATGAACACCACTTCGCCGGCATTGAGGGTGAGGTCGATAGGGCCCAGGGTGAAATGACCGTCCTCGCGCTCGCGGTAATAGGTGTGGGTGACCTGGCGGCACACCAGGCTGCGTACCTGGGTCGGCGAGATCGTGTCGAGGGCCTCGTCGGCGGTTTGCATCTGGCCTTCCAGGGCGCGGATCTTGTTCAGGGCCACGCTGGCCCGGCCGAGGGTCGGCAAGGCGTGCATCAGCTCCGACAGCGGCGTGATCATGTAGAGGATCGCCAGGATATAGCCGGTGACCAGGCTTACGCCCAGCTCGATGAAATGCGGCGCGGCGAACAGCACCACGCCAATCAGCATGTAGAACACCGCATTGCCCCAGTTCAGGACCAGGGCGTAGATGCTCATGCCCCGTACAAAATCGCGGCGATATTGCTGGCTCACCGGTATTAGCAGACGGGTGAAGAAGTGCTGCCGGCGCGGATGGTTGAGTTGCAGTTCCTTGCTGCCATCGGTGAGCAGGCGGTATTGATTGAACAACTGGTCCTTGAGCTCGCGAGCGCGGGAAATCGAGGTCAGTGCTCGCCGTTGCGGCCAGTGAAAGCTCAGGCTGCCCAGGGCGATCAGCAGCAGCGTCAGGCCCAGCAGCGGCATGCTGAGCCAGCCCAGGTAGCCAAGGCACGCGACGATGATCCCGACGTTGACCAGCAGAATCGGCACCAACTCCACCGCTTGGCTGATGGTTTGCGTATCGTCGGTGAGCATCGCCAACAGGCGATGTTTGCCCAGACGCTGCAATTGCGCGTAGGGCGTGTCGATCAGCTTGGCGCTCAGGTGCAGGCGCATGTCGTTGACCGCGGCCTGGCCCAGGCGCAGCAGGCTGATGTCGGAGATTATCCGCGACACGGCGACCAACACCACCAGGCCGGCGAAGAGCAGGCCGTCCACCGGGCGCAGCTTATCGAACACCTCCAGGCTGTGGTTGATGTTGGCGATCAGGCCGGCCGCTGCGAGGCCGCAGGTCAGCCCCGTCAAGGTCGCCACCAGCAGTGCGCGCCATGAGCGTTTAGCCATGAGTAACAACAGATCCATTTCAAACCGCTCCGTGTGTAGCAATGGCCGTGAGGCGCGCCGCCAGTTGTTCATGCAAGGCGCGTTGCTCAAGGATGGTGAGGTGTTGTGCTGCAATGACCTCGCGGGTCAATGGCCCGCTGCTCAGGCGTTCCCAATGTGGGTCGGCGAAGTCAGCCTGGGCCAGGGTGTCGCTGGCCCACCAGACATGCACCGGGCCGTTTAGCCGGGCAGGTTTGAACGTCGCCAGCAGATGCTGCGTATGCTGCTGGTAGTGCAGCCGTGTTTGCAAATGCTCCCAACTGTCGCCATCGAGTTGCAGGCCTTGTTGCCGTGCCCACTGGACCAGTTCCGGCAGGCGTGCTGCAGGGGGCAGGGCCTCCAGTTGCGCCAGCAACGCAGCCATGATCGGCGGCGGCAACTGACGCAACACAATCTGGCTGTCCGGTGTCAGTGCTTGGGAAGCCGATTCCAGCAGTGCTTCGACACTGTTTTCCGACGCCTGATGCTGGTATTGCGAGTCAATGATACCGAGAAACGCCACTTCTTCGCCCTGGCTTTCCAGGCGAGCGGCCGCGGCAATCGCGAGCAGGCCGCCGAGGGAGAAACCCAGCAGGTGATAAGGGCCCTGTGGTTGCTGCTGGCGCAGTTGCTCGACATAAAGCGCGCCGAGGCTCTCGATGTCGCCGCCCAGCGCTGCGCTGTCGTCGCTCAGGTACGCCGCCTGCAAGCCCCACAGATGCCAGCCCGAAAGCGGCGCCAGCAGCGTGCGGTAATCCTGCACGTGGCCGGTGGAGGGGTGGAAGCAGAACAGGTTGGCGGCTTCAACGGTGTTGGGGGCCGACAGCCGAACCAGCGGCGAGAGCTTGAGCTCGGCCTGTACCAGCGCCGCAAACGCCGAGACGCTCGGGGCGTTGAACACCGCATTGACCGTCACCGGTGCCGACAGCGCGGTCTGTAAGCGACTGGCAAGGGTCACTGCTGCCAGGGAGTGCCCGCCCAGCTCGAAGAAGTCATCGTCGATGCCCACCCGCTCCAGGCCCAGCACCTGTGCCCAGACGTCGGCGAGCAGCGCTTCCAGCGGTGTGCGCGGCAAGGCGCTGCCGACCGTGTCGAGGACTTTATCGGCCCATTGCTGCAGGGTCTTGCGGTCGAGCTTGCCGTTGCCCATCAGTGGCAGTGCGTCAACGATCCGCAGGGTGGGAAGCATGTAGTCCGGCAAGCAATCCTGGGCCTGGCCGTGCAGCCTGGCGACGGTGGTCGAATGCCCGGGCGCCAGGGTCATGAAGGCGAACAGTTGTTGGCCGAGCTCGCCGCGGGGGATGCATTCCACTGCAGCCTGGGCGACACCCGGAAGGCCGTTCAGTTGCGCCTGGATCTCGTCGAGTTCCACACGGAAACCACGGATTTTCACCTGACGGTCTGCGCGTCCGGTGATCTCCAGGCTGCCGTCATGGCGATAGCGGGCCAGGTCACCGGTGCGATAGAGGCGTTCGCCAGGCAGTTGCGCCAGTTCGATAAACCGCCCGGCGCTTTGTTGCGGGTCCAGGTAACCGCGGGTCAGTTGCGGGCCGGCGATGTACAGCTCGGCGCTTTGTCCGGGGGCGGCCAGCGCTTGCTGCTCGTCGAGCAGGTACAGGCGCATGCCGTCGAGGCGGTCGCTGAGGGGCAGGCGGCGATAATCCATGGCTGGCTCGGCTTTGTGCATCACCACGCCAACGGTGGTTTCGGTCGGGCCGTAATGGTTGAAGACCGCCAGCGTCGGTGCGAGGCCGCGAATGCTTTGCAACAGGCGCCGCGAACAGCTTTCGCCACCGAGGATCAATTGCTTGCGTGGCAGCACGGCAGCGCTTTGGGCGTGAATCAACCAGGCGTCGAGCAACGATGGCACGATCTTCAGGTGGTCGACCGGGTGTTGCGCCTGCCGGGCAGTCCAGGCCTGGGCGTCCATGGCCGTGTCCTTGTCCAGCAGGTGCAATTCGCCGCCGCTGAGCAGTGCCGGAAACAGCAACGTGTAGCCCAGGTCGGCCGCCAGGGATGTAACCACCGCGCTGCGTTCGCCGGGCGCCAACGCCAGGCGGCGGGACACGCTGGCGACATAACTGGCGAGCTGCCGATGCTCGACGATGACGCCTTTGGGCGTGCCGGTGCTGCCGGAAGTGAACAGCACATAAGCCGCGTCCTGAGCTTGGATCTCGACGTCGATTGCCGGGACGGTTGCTTGCTGCCAGGTCGCTTCATCACGCAGGTCGAGGCTGCCGATGCCGGGCAACGCGGGGGCGCTGCCGGCCGAACCATTCAGGACGAAGACCGGCTGCGCCTGTTGCAGGATGGCCAGGGAGCGCTGTGCCGGTTGATGTACGTCCAGGGGGACGAACGCCGCGCCGCTCTTGAGCACGGCGAGCATGGCCAGGATCATCTGCGACGAGCGATCCAGGTACAAGGCCACGCGGTCTTCGCGACCCACGCCTTGAGCGCGCAGGTAACGCGCCAGTTGGGTGCTGCGGGCCTGCAATTGGGCGTAGCTCAGTTGCCCACTGTGGTCGCGCAGGGCCAAGTGCGCGGGGAACTGCGCGGCACACGCATCGAAGCTCGCCGGTACGCTGGAAAATGGCAACGCCGCGACGTCGACTGGCGCCTGAAGGGCGGCCAGCGTCGCGCTGAAACTCGGCGACTGCAATGACAGCTCGGCCAGAGCCTTGCCGGGATTGGCGAGCGCATCGAGCAGCAGTGATTGGAACTGCTCCAGCAAGACCTGGGCGGCTTGCTCGCTGTAGCGGCTCGGCAGGTGGCAGAGGTTCAGGCGATAGCCGCCAGCGGTGGTTTCGGCCACCAGCAGCAGCTCCATGCCCGCAGGGATGGCCTGTGCGTCCAGCACGGTGAGCGTCGAGGCCAAGCTGCCCAAGGTGTCGAGCCGATCGGGTAACTGCCCACCCCACTGGAAACCGTACTGCGAGGCGTCGGCCGGCAGTGCCGCGCTGACGCCGCAGTATTCCTGCCATTGCGTGGCTTGCTCGCAGAGCTCCTGCAGGTTCGCCAGCGCCTGGGCAAAATGGCTGTCAGCCGCCGGTTGCCAGCGCAGGGGCATGGGCTTGGCGAACAAGCCCCAGCAGTCGGCGAGTTCTTCATAGTCGTCGCGGCAATCGTGGACCCAGTTCAAGGTCAGTGCCGGACTGTCGCCGGTACTCAGGCGCTGCAACAGCACGCCCCAGGCCGCCATCAAGACTTGCTCGGACGATGCGTCGTGACGCTGGCAAAAGCTGTCCAGGGTCGTGCTCAACTGCGGGGCGATACTCAGGCGAGTGGTGACCGAGGTGTCGGGGCGGTCGCTGCGTACCTGACGGTAGAGCAATTCGCTGGCGGCGGGCTCGTCCAGGGCCTGGCTGGCCCAGAAGCGCCGACCCAGCTCGGCGTCTTCATCGGCCTGTAATTCGTAGAGCCAGGCACTGTACTGGGTATAGGTCATGGCCTCGTCATCCACCGATGGCGCATCCGTCGAGCCCAATGCCTGTACCAGGCGCAGCAAGGTCCCGCGATCGGCGCTCAGCGCCGGCAGTTGCAGTGTCACCCGGTGGCGATTGGCGCCGACCGCTTGCACCTCGACGCTGATGGCGTCCGCGGCCATGACGGTGGACTCAACCTTCTGCAACGGCAACAGCAGGCCCGGCTCAGGCTGCACCCGCAGGCGCAGGGCCTCGTGGCAAGCGCTCAGGGCGACGAGCCGTTGGTGCAGACGCTCCAGGGCCAACGGGCCATTTATTTCCAGTTCCAGGCGCGTCGCTGGCAACCCCGCCAACCACTGGCTGCGTTGTTGGGGCGAGAGGGCGAAGGCTTCCTCACGTTTTTCGAAGGCGCTCATGCCTGCACCTCCGTAGCCAGCGCCGGCTGTGCTTCGGGCAGTAGCCCGGTCAATTGTTCGCGACGCATCATCTGGCCCATGGCGACACAGATCTTGCGCTCGCCCTCGAAGGGGTCCCGGGCGTGGGCCACTAACATATTATCCAGCATCACCATGTCACCCTTTTGCCAACTGAAACGTACCGCGCAGTCTTCGTATGCCTCGCCGATCAGCTGCATCACCGCGTCTTCGATCACGCTGCCGTCGCCGTAGTACACGTTGCGGGGCAGGTGCCCGGGGCCGAACAGGCTGATCAGGTTGCTGCGCACTTCCGGATCCAGGCAGGCGGTGTGGTGCAGTTGCACCTGGTTGAAGAACGACAGCTCCAAGGTCTCGGGATGCTCGACGATGGCCGGGCAATGCTGGGCGATCCGCAGGTTGTCGGCCCCCAGCCATTCCCAGCGCATGCCCGACGCCAGGCATTGGCGCTCGACTTGCTCGCGCTGTTCGGTCTTGAAAAAGTCCTGCCAGCGCACATCCAGCTTGTCGGTGAAGTGCCGCACATACAGCAGCCCCAGGGCCTTGAAGCGAGCGACGATGTCCTCGGGCAAGCGCGCCAACACCTGCCGGCAATCGACGATGGGCGTGCAGCCGCCGCGCGGTGCTGGCGTTTCGCAATAGAACCATTGCTTGCGTGGCCACTGCGGCAGATGGGAGCTCTCGTTGTGGAAGAGAATCATGTGCTGTTCCGGGTACGGCGTGGAGTGGTAGATGTTCTTGCCCGAGGTGTTTTTCGGCAGGTCACCGTAGGTCCCGTAGAGGTCGGGTTCGATGGCCTGGGCGAAGTGTTCGAAAGCGCCAGCGTCTGGCAGGTTGAAACCCCGGAACAGCAGGCCACCGTGGGTCAGAAGCTGAGCATTGATCCATTCCCGGGCTTGCAGCGCCCAGTGCACCGGGTCCAGGTCGCCGAGCAGCGGCTCGATCACCAACGGCAAGGCTTGCCCGGCGTTGAGGGTGCGGGTACGGACCTGCTCGTGGGCCACCTGGCTCACGGCGGTTGCACGAGTCTGCTTGAGCTTGCTCAGTTTCGACTGTTTGCGTGCGCTGCGGGCCGAGGCCTCGTCGAGCGACGAATCCGCCTGGGACGGCGCGCTGGCGTTGCCGCCCTCAAGGCGCCACGACCACTGCTCCAGCGCCCGGTCTGCTACCGAGACGATCTGCTCCAGCAGGCTCTCGAAGCCTTGTTCGAGGCGCTGGATGGTCTGCGCCTGCAACACGCTGGTGCGATATACCCAGCGCACGTTGAGGCCTTGTTTTTCGTCCTCTTCGACAAACACGGCGAGGTCGAACTTGCTGCTCTCCTGGGGCGATACCAAGTGTTCCACTTCAAGGTCCGGCAGGCTGGCATTACCGCTGGGGGTGTTCTGCATGACGAACAGCACCTGGACCAGTGGGTTGACCCCCGGCGTACGCGGCGGCTGCAACTCCTCGACCAGTTTGTCGAACGGCACTTGCTGGTGCTGGAACGCCGACAGGCAATCCTCGCGCAAGCGTTGCAGGCGCACGTCAAAGGTTTCGCCGTCGCTCAGGCGGGCACGGATCGGCAACACGTTGACGAAGAAGCCGATGAGATGTTCCAGGGCCGGATGCTCGCGGTTGGCCAGGTCGGTGCCGACGATAAAATCGTTGGCCCCGGTGGCCCGCTGCAACAGGCTGTTGAAGGCATTGAGCAGGACCATGAACAGCGTCGCCCGTTGCTGTTGCGCATAGGCCTTGAGCACCTGCGTCTGGGCCGCGCTGAAGCGTTGCTCCAGCGCCGCACCCTGGTAGTTGGGGCGCGCCGGGCGTGGCTGGTCAAGCGGCAGCGGGATCAGCGTGGGCGCGCCGTCGAGCTGGCGGCGCCAGTAGTCGATGGCCCGTGCCAGCAGGCGTTGTTGCGCTTGGCTGCGTTGCCAGTAGGCATAGTCGGCGAACTGGATCGGCAACACCGGCAGCACCGGTGTCGAGCCGCTGGTGCGGGCCTGGTACCCGACAATCAGCTCCTGCATCAGGATGCCCATGGACCAGGCGTCGGTGGCGATGTGATGCAGTACCAGTTGCAGCACATGATCATCGGTGCCCAGGCGCAGCAGGTTGGCGCGCAGCATCGGTGCCTGTTGCAGATCGAACGGGCGTGCGGCCTGTTCATCGATCAGGCGTTGCAGGGTTTGCGCCTGTTCGTCGCTGTCGAGTTGACTCAGCTCGGTCGGCGTCAAGTCCACCACAGGAGCCGGGCTGATGACCTGGCAAGGCTGGTCGCCGTGGAGGTGGAACGCCGTGCGCAAGGATTCATGGCGTTCGAAGACTGCCTGCAACGCCGCTTGCAGCGCCGCGATGTCCAGCGCGCCACGCAGCCTGACGGTGGTGGTCATGTTGTAGGCGGCGCTGGGGCCTTCGAAGCGATCCAGGAACCATAACCGTTGCTGGCTGTAGGACAGCGGCAACGGCTGGTTGCGCGGCGCCAGGGCCATCTCGCTGTCGCCGTCGGCTTCGCTCTGGGCATCGCGTTGCTGATCGACCGCTTCGGCCAATTGTTCGAGGGTGCCACGCTCGAACAGCGTGCGCAGTGGCAGGTTCACGTTTAACCGTCGACGAATCCGCGACAACACCTGGGTGGCCAGCAGCGAGTGACCGCCGATGGCGAAGAAGTCGTCATGCACACCGACGTCGTCCAGGCCGAGGATTTCCTGCCAGAGTTCGGCGAGTACTTTCTCGGTTGGCGTACGCGGTGCGATGCATTGCGCCTGCGCTGTCTCGTCCTGGGGTACACCCTGGGCGGCGAGGGCACGACGGTCGACCTTGCCATTGGCGCTCAGCGGCAATTGCGCAAGGGCCAGCCAACGGGCCGGCACCATGTAGCTGGCCAGTTGCTGACCCAGGTAAGCGCCCAACACCTGTTGCGCGGGCTCGCCGCCCAGGTTGGCCGCGTCGTCGAGCACATACCAGGCCACCAGTTGCAACGCACCGCGGGCGTCGGGCAGCGCCAGCACCGCCGCGCTGTCCACCGCAGGGTGGTGCATCAGGCGGTTTTCGATCTCGCCCAATTCGATGCGGTGGCCACGAATTTTCACTTGCTGGTCGCGACGGCCGAGGTATTCGATCACGCCGTCGGCGCGCATCCGGCCGATGTCACCGCTGCGATACAGACGCGCATCGGCCTGGAACGGGTGCGGGACAAAGGCTTCGCGGGTGCGTTGCGGGTCGCGCAGGTAGCCGCGACCTACGCCGACACCGCCAATGCACAACTCGCCGGGTACGCCGATGGGGACCATGCGCAGCGCCGAGTCGAGGACGAACAGCTGGTTATTGGCGGTTGGCTTGCCGATGGGCATGTGCAGGCAGTCGTCGGCCGGGGCTTGGGTGATGGGGTAGAAGGCGACGTCGTCCGAGCATTCGGCGGGTCCGTAGGCGTTCATCAAGGGGGTGGCCGGGAAGCGTGTGAACCAGTCCCGTGCCAGGGCCGGTGGCAATGCTTCGCCGGTGGGCAGGAGCCAGCGCAGGCTCGCCAGGCTGTGGTGCGCCTGGCTTTCCTGGAGCATGCCGCGAATCAGCGCCGGCACGGTTTCCAGCAGTGTCAGTTGCTGTTCTTGAACCGCATCGAGCAAGGCCACCGGGTCGTGGGCCTGGGCGTCGGGAAGAATGTGCACGGTGGCGCCGAACAGCGGTGCGGCGAGGAACTGCCACACGCTGATATCGAACGCCGCCGAAGCCGTCTGGGCAATACGGTCGTGCTCACCCAGGCCCAGGCTCGGGACTTTGCCGAACATGTTGTTGAGCATCCCGCGTTGTTCGACCATCACGCCTTTGGGTGTGCCGGTGGAACCGGAGGTGAAGATCACGTAGGCCAGTTGATCCGGGTTGTGCGCATAGCTGACCGGCGGCTGTTCGCGGCCTTGCCAGAGTGCCTGGGCGATCAGGCAGGTGGGTTGCTGGCGCATCTGCGGCAGGGCGTTGTCCAGTGCTGAGGTCGCGTGCTCGCACACCAGCAACAGCGGCGCTTCGCCCAGGTCCAGCAGCTCCGCCAGGCGTGCGTGAGGCTGTTGGATATCCAACGCCTGGAACGCGGCGCCGACCTTGAGCGTGGCGATCATCATCGTCAGCAAGGCCAGGCCCCGCTCAGCAAACAGCGCCACGAGGGTTTCCGGGCCGGCACCGGCAGCTTGCAGCGCATGGGCGATGCTGTTGGCGCGGCGATCCAGTTCGGCGTAGGTCAGCGATTGTCCCTGGCATACGGCGGCCAGATGCTGCGGGCGGCTGCGCACTTGTTCGGCGAACAACGACGCATAGCCGCGCTCCAGTGGGAACTCGGCGCCGCTGTGGTTGCAGTCGATCTGCAATTGCCGGCGTTCCGCCTCGGGCAGCATGTGCAGGCTGCCCAGGGGTGCCTGCGGTGTCTCCAGCATGCCCGAAAGCAGCTGCACCAGATGCCCGAGCATGCGCTGCACGGTGTCAGTGCTCAAACGCATGCTGTCGTAGGACAGACGAATGCCCAGGCGGTCGCCGGGGTACAACACCACCGTCATCGGGAAGTTGGTGTGGACCCGGTCTTCGTAGATGTCGATGCTGAAGGCATCCAGTTGCACGCTGTTGATGTCCAGTGGCGCGTTCTCGAACACCACCAGGCTGTCGAACAGCTGCTGGCCGCGCGGCACTTGGCTGCAACGCTGAATGTCCACCAGCGACGCGCTTTCGTGTTCGCGCAATTGCGCGTTGTGGGACAGCAGCGCTTGCAGCCAGTCGGCCACTGGCGCTTCTGGGTCGACATCGATGCGCAGTGGCAAGCTGTTGATGAACAGCCCGACCATTTCTTCTACACCGGCGAGGTCAGTCGGGCGGCCGGCGACGGTCACGCCGAACAGCACGTCTCGGTTGCCGCTGTAGCGCGACAGCAATAGCGCCCAGGCGCCCTGGATCCAGGTGTTGGGGGTCAGTTGGTATTGCTGGCACAGCTGCTGCAGACGTTGGGTCTGGGCGATGCTCAGGGTCTGGTCGAAGTCGCCGACCTGTTCCGGTGCCTGTTCCGGGCCGGCCACGGGGCTGTCCACATGCAGTGGCGTCGGCTCGCTGAAACCGGCCATTTCGGCCTGCCAGAACGCGTGTGCGGCGGCCATGTCATGGCGTTCCAGCCAGTTCATGTAGGCGCGGAACGAGCGCAAGCGCGGACGGGCCACCGGCTCCTGGCGCACGATGGCCTGGTAGATCGCCAGCAGGTCTTCCATGAGCAGGCCGAAGCACCAGGCGTCGGTCAGGATGTGGTGGAAGCTGCGCACCACGGCGAAGCGTCGCTCGTCGAGCTGGAACACCCGCAGGTGCGTCAGTGGCGCACCGGCCATGTCGAAACCTTGCAGGCGTTGCGCTTCGAGGGCCTGGTCCATGGCCAGGCGCTGCTGTTCTTCGTCGAGGTGGCGCAGGTCCTGCCAGTCGAATGCCCGGTGGGTTTGGCGGTACACGCATTGCAACGGTTCATGGTCGTCCTGCCACCAGAAGGCGGTCCGCATCATCGGATGGCGCTCGAGGAACAGCTGCCATGCGGCTTCCATCGCCGGGCGTTGCAATACCCCGTCCCAGCTGTAGCGTTGTTGCATCAGGTAGATGCCGCTGTGGGGCTGCAACAAGGTGTGCAGGAGCATGCCCTGTTGCATCGACGACAGCGGATAGACGTCTTCTATGTTCAGCCAGTCCAGCGGCTCGGCCGCCAGGGTCGCCGCTTGCTTGTGGCACAGCGCGAATGCTTGGCTGGCGGGGCGCAGGTCCGGTGTGGCGGTCAGTCCGGCGAGTTCGCTCAAGCGTTGTGCTAGGCGCGGTGCCCAGTCGGCGGCGAGGCTGCCCTGGCTGCGCAGGTGCAGGCAATCATCCTGCCACCAGGCGTCCAGGGTCAGAGGGCAAGACGAAGCTGCCGACGGGCTTGCGGCTTCGACCTGGGCCAGAATGCCGCGCGCTTCGCGATGGCTGTCGAGGTTGCCCAGCCAGCGAATGGCGACCGAGGCTGCCGGCAGGTCGCGCAGCGGTTCTTGCAGGTAGGTATTGTCCGACAGGTAGCGCAAGGCGCCATAGTCGACGCCGTGTTGCGGGTAGGCACGCATCTGCGCGGCCAGTGCCTGCAAGCGTTGCAGCAGGCTGTCGCCTTCGGGCTGGAGGAAATACGGCACCGCCAGTGCCAACGGCCCCACGATGCGTGCCGGGTCGAGGTCGGCCACGGCAATGGGTGCCGCGACCGGCAAGCGCTCGACACTCGGTCGGGCGCCGTGCACGCTCAGCGCGATCAGGCCGTTGCCGCACAGTTCACGGCACTGTTCGGCCACGGCAGCGGCCAACAGGCTGTTCCAGTCCAGTTGCAGCACTTCGCCCAGGCGCTTGAGTTCACCTGAGGTGGCCGCCGTCAGGGGCTGTTCGATCACGCTGGCCGGCTGCTGGTTGCCAGGCAGTTGCAGCGGTTCCAGGCCTGCGTATTGCAGCCAATGTTCCCAGGCGTCGTCCAGGGCATCACCCTGTGCGTGATCCTGTTGGTGCCGCGTCCACTGGGTGAAGTCGCCGCCGGTGTAGGACAGGCGCACCGGTCGCTGATAGCGCAGTTGCGCCAAGGCCAGGTTGAGGTCGGTCAGCAGCAGCGACCAGGAGGCTTCGTCCAGGCACAGTGGATGAGTGGCCAGCAGCAGCGAATGTTTGCCGTTTACCTCCAGCAAGCTGGCGTGCAGGGTTTGGCCGACGTCCAAGTCCAGCGCATCGACACCGGCCTGGGCCAGGGCTTGCAGTTGCGCCGGGGCGCAGGCTTCAAGTGTCTCGGTGGTGATGACTGGGGCCTTGGCCGCGACCAGCACCCGTTGCTGCCACTCGCCCTCCGGCAGGGCCTTGAGCGCCAGGCGCAAGGCCTGGTGGTGTTGCTGCAAAGCGGCGATGGCCTGGCTCAGCAGCTCGCTATCGATTGCCTGGGTCAGCGCCACGCAACGCCATGTCGCGTGCAATGGCCCTTGTTGCAAGCGGGCCAGCTGCCCGGCGGCCAGCGGCAGTTCATAGCCATCGGCAATGTCTTGTGCCTCGCCCTGGCTGGCATCGGCGCCCAGCACCCGGGCGATATCGGCAATGGTGCGATTTTCGAAGAGCTGGCGGGGCGTGAGTTTCAGTCCTTGTTGGTTGGCGCGGGCGATGATCTGCAAGTTGATGATCGAGTCGCCGCCCAAGGCGAAGAAGTTGTCATGCACGCCGACACGTTCAAGCTTCAGGACGTCTTGCCAGATGGCGGCCAGTTGCGCTTCGACTTCATTGCGTGGGGCAACGTGGGTGGCGCTGTCGTCCGTGGGTTTTTGCGGGAGCGCCAAGCGCTGGACATCGACCTTGCCGTTACGGGTCAGGGGCAGTTCGTCGAGGGTGATGAAGTGCGCCGGCACCATGTAGTCCGGCACGCGCGCCGCGAGGTCGTTACGCAGTTTCGTGGCGGACAGCGACTGGCTGGCGACCAGGTAGGCCACCAGGCGCAGGCTGCCGTCCAGTTCCACGGCGCGGACCAGCGCCTGTTCGATCAGCGGCGACAGGCGCTTGAGCTGCACCTCGACTTCGCCCAGCTCCAGGCGATTACCACGGATCTTGACCTGGCTGTCGACCCGACCAAGGAATGCCAATTGGCCGTCCACTTGCCAACGTACGCGGTCGCCGGTGCGGTACCAGCGTTGCTGATCCGCGTCGAGGTGGAAGCGTTCGGCGGTCAGGTCCGGGCGGTGCAGGTAACCCCGGGCCAGGGCGCCGTTGATCAGCAGCTCACCGGACACCCCGGTGGGCACCAGGCGACCGTTGGCATCGACTACTTGCAGTTGACGGTTCGGCAGCGGCCGGCCGAGGGCAATGCTGCGCAGGCCAGCAGGCAACTCGGTGGCAATCGCCCCGACCGTCGCTTCGCTCGGCCCATAGTGGTTGAACACCCGGAGCCCTGGCGCCAGGCGGTTGACTTGGTCCAGCAGCGCCGGGCTGAGGACGTCGCCACCGAAGACCAGCAGGGCGCGGGGCAACAGGCGGGCATCGGGAAGCGCCTGCAACAGGCCGACCAGGTGGCTTGGGGTGATCTTCAGCACATCCACCGGGTGTTGCTCGAAGAGTTCGGCCAGCGCCAGGGGGCTGAAACCGCTGTCTTCATCCACCAGCAACAGGCTGGCGCCGCTGCACAGGGCGCCGAACAGTTGAGTGTGGCCGAGGTCGGCGGCGATGCTCGACAGCAAACCGTAACGGGCCGCCAGCGGTGGGTTGAGTACGGCGTGCACCGCCGTCAGGTAATCGACGATGGACTGGTGCTCGACCACCACACCCTTGGGGGTGCCAGTGGAACCCGAGGTGTAGATCACGTAGGCGGCGTCGGTCGGGTTGTGGGCCACGGTCGGTGGCGTGTCTGGCTGGGAGGCGATGGCGTCGGCTTGTTCCGTCAGCCACAGCGTCGGCGTGTGCTCGGCCAAGCCCTTGAGCAGGGGCGAGGCAGCCGCGCCGATCAGCAGCGCGGCGCGGCTGTCAACCAGCACATCGGCCAGGCGCCCGGCGGGCTGCTTGAGGTCCAGCGGCAGATAGGCGGCGCCGGCCTTGAGGGTGGCCAGCAGGGCAATCACGAATTCGGCGCTGCGTTCCAGGGCCAGTGCCACGACGCTGTCGTGGCCAATGCCCTGGGCGCGCAAGTACTGGCTGAGGCGGTTGGCCTGCTGGTCCAGTTCGCGGTAGGTCAGGGCGACCTGACGGTCGCGGACCGCCAGGTGTTCTGGGTGAGCGGCCACCTGTTGTTCGAAGCGCTGGTGCAAACACTCAGGGGGCACCGGCAGTTGCACGCCGCGACCTTGCACGAGCACTTGCTGGCGTTCTTCAGGGCTCAGCCATTCAAGCGCGCTGACCCGGCACTGCGCTTGCGCCGTCATCGCCAACAGGATAGCGCGCAATTGTGCCGACAACACCGCGACCTCGGCATCGCTGAAGCGACTGCGGTCGTAGCTGATCAGATAGTGCAGTTGTTTGTCCGGCACCACGATCAGCGACAGCGGGAAGTGGTTGCGGCCTTGGGTCAGGGTGATGCCGTCGACCTGCTGGTCACTGCTCGGGGCACTGAAGCTCAAGCCGCCAGTGTCCTGATTGAGCGCGTCGGTGACGGGGAAGTTCTCGAACACCAGGATCGAGTCGAACAGCGCTTGTTCGGCGGCGATGCGCGTCATCGACTTGAGCTTGCCCAGCGGCAGGTAGGCGTGGTGACGCAGATCGCTGTTGGCTTGCTGCAAGTGTTGCAGCCAGGTCACCAGCGTCGGTTCGTCAGCCCATTGCACGCGCAACGGCAATGTATTGATGAACAGCCCGACGGTGCTGTCCACCGCCGCCAGGTTCTCCGGACGCCCGGCGACGGTGACGCCATAGACCACGTCGTCACGCCCGGCGTGTTGGCCCAGCAGCAGCGCCCAGGCGCCCTGGATCAGCGTATTGATGGTCAGGTCGTTCTGGCGGGCGAAGTGGGCCAGTTGCTTGGTTTCGCTGGCCGCCAGCAGACTTTCCCGCTCGGCGAACGGCGCTCCTGTCGGTGCTGCCTGGCGTTCGGCGAAGGTGGGCAGCGGGGTCGGCTCGCTGACGTCCTGCAACTGCTCGCGCCAGAACCCTTCGGTGGCGGCCATGTCCTGTTCCGCCAGCCAGGCAATGTAGTCCCGATAAGGGCGGGTCGGCGCCAGGTCGGCGGGGCGGCCATGGGCTTGTTCGTAGTACAGCGCCAGCCACTCCTGGACGGCAATGCCGACGCTCCAGCCGTCCATGAGGATGTGATGGAAGGTCCAGATCAGGTGCCAGCGCTCGGGGGCCAGGCGCACCAGGCACACGCGCATCAGCGGCGAGTCATTGAGCTCCAGGGGTTGCGCCCGCTGCTCCAATGCCAACTGTCCCAGCGCGGCCTGTGGCTCGGGGCGGTCTTGCCAGTCCAGTTCGGTCAGGGGCAGCGCCACTTCTTGTTGCACCACTTGATAGGCATCGTCCAGTTCTTCCCAGAGAAACGCACTGCGCAGCACCGCGTGGCGCTGCATCAGCGCCTGCCAGGCACCGCGAAACGCGCTCAGTTGCAGCGGGCCGTTCATGTCCAGGCTCAATTGCTGGTAATAAACCCGCGAATCCGGTTCATAGACGCTGTGGAACAACAGGCCGTGCTGGGTCGGCGAAAGGGAGTAGATGTCTTCGATGTTGTTCATGCTTGCTTGGTCCATTTCAAAGTCTTGAAAACTCAAGTGAGTCGATCCAGGCGCCGCGCCGGTCTGAGGCCTGCGCGGGCGCCGCGTCGCTCGCTAGCTTTGGGAATTGGGTTTGGTCTTGAGCTTGCCCAGCAGTTTGTCCAGGGACTTCTGGTTCAGCGCTTTGGCCAGCGGGAAGTCCGCGGGCATCAGCGAACCGGCCTGCGGGTCGAGGCAGTGTTCGACCAGCGCCTGCAAACGTTCCAGCAGGCGAGCGGGCAAACGGCTGTCGGCGTTCGGCGTGACGCTGTGCCATTCAATGCGCAACACACCGTCCTCCAGCCAGGCCACCACTTCACGGGCGTGGGTCACTCGGTTCACCGGGGCCACGTCCGGCGGCGGGGTCAGGCTGCTGGCGCGCAACCAGCCCTCTGGCGTTTGCTCATGCCCTAGGTAGTTGAACAGCACATCACCGTGGCTGGCCGGCAACTCGCCGCGCTGGCGCAGCAAGCCGTAGCCGAGGCCCTGGCCAGGTACGTCACGCAAGGCTTGCTTGGTGTTGCGCACCTGATCGCCAGGGGCTCCGCTGGCATTCACCCGCAGCGGGTAGAGGGTGGTGAACCAGCCGACGGTGCGGCCGGCGTCCAGCCCGGCAAACGGTGCGTCACGTCCGTGGCGCTCCAGGTCCACCACGATGTCGCTGCGCTGTTCGGCCTCGGCCAGGGTCGCGGCGAGGGCGGCGATCAGCAGTTCTTCCGGTTGCGTGCGATAAGCCGTCTGGGACTCGGTCAGCCATTGGTGCGTGCGGCTGGCGTCCCAGCGGGCCGATAGGGTCTGGCGCTCGGCGACCGTGGCCATGGGTGGCTGGTTTGCGCCGACCTGGGCACTCCAGTAGCGATGCTCGGCAGCGACCTTGGCGGCATGGGCTTGCAGGTGCTCGGCCCATTGACGATAGGCGGTGGTTTTCGCTGGCAACGTCAGGTTTTCGCCACGCTCCAGTGCCGGGTACAGGTGTTGGAAGTCTTCCAGCAGCGGCGTCCAGGACACCGCATCGACCACCAGGTGATGGGCCACCAGGTACAGGCGCTGCGGCGTGCCCTCCAGCAGAGCCGCGGCAAACAGCGGGCCGTCTTGCAGGTCCAGGCTTTGCGCGACGTGGAGCAATTGGTCCGGGTGCTCGCAGCGGGTCAGTTGGGCCGGAGCCACTGGCGCGATGTGCGCCTGCCATTGGCCGTCGACGTCGGTGAAACGCAAGCGCAGGGCGTCGTGGTGGGCCACCAGCCGATCCAGCGTGGCTTGCACGATGGCCGGCTCCAGGCGACGGTCGCTGTCGGCCAGCACCGATTGGTTCCAGTGCGCGACCTGGACCTGCTGCTGGTCGAAGAACCACTGGTGCAACGGCATCAGCGGCATCGGCCCGGTCACGTCACCTTGTTCGGCCTGGGTCAGCAGCGCGGTGGTCACATGGGCCAGGGCCGCCGGGGTCGGCGAACGGAACAAGTCCCGTGGGGTGAGCGAATAGCCCTGTTCACGCAAGCGCGAGATCAGTTTCAGGCCGAGGATCGAGTCACCGCCCAAGGCGAAGAAACTGTCCGAAGTGCCGACTTCACGGTCGCCGGTCAAGGTCTCGCCGAGCAGCTCGCCGAACAACTGGCAAAGCAGGCGTTCCAGGTCGTTGCGCGGTGCCGCGTAGTCCTTCTGGGGGTTCGGCAGGGGCAGGGCGGCGAGGGCCTTGCGGTCGATCTTGCCGTTGGTGCTCAGGGGCAGGGCCGGGATCTGCACCCACACGGCCGGCACCATGTAGGCCGGCAGCTCGGCCGCGAGCTGGGTGTCGAGGTCCGGTTGCGCGGTGCTACTGCTGTAGAACGCCACCAGGCGGTTGTCGATGACCAGGGTGCAGGCACCGGTGATGGCTGGCAGGTTCAGCAGGGCAGAGTCGATTTCCCCTAGTTCGATGCGTTGACCGCGCAGCTTCACCTGATGGTCGAGACGCCCCAGGTATTCGATGTTGCCATCGGCCAGGAAGCGGCAACGGTCGCCGGTGCGGTACAGGCGATCACCGGCCACGAACGGGCTGGCGAGGAAGCGTTGCTCGGTCAGGTCCGGGCGTTTCAGGTAACCCCGGGCGACACCGACGCCGCCGATGTACAGCTCGCCGATGCTGCCAATCGGCAGCGGTTGCAGGGCCTCGTCGAGGATGTACAAGCGCAGGTTGGCGATGGGTTTGCCGATCGGCACGATCACATCGTCCGCCGAGCAACGCCAGACCGAGACGTCGATGGCCGCTTCGGTCGGGCCATACAGGTTGACCAGCGCCGCCGGATGTCGGCCCATGAAGCGTCGCACCAGGTCCACCGGCAGGGCTTCGCCACTGGCGAACACCTGGCGCAGGCTGTGGCAGTTGACCAGGCTCGGTTCTTCGACAAAGGCACGCAGCATCGACGGTACGAAGTGCAACGTCGTGACCTGTTCCTGCTGGATCAACTGGCTGAGGTAGGCCGGGTCGCGATGACCGTCGGGACGGGCGACCACCAGGGTCGCGCCGGTGATCAGCGGCCAGAAGAACTCCCACACCGACACGTCGAAGCTGTACGGGG
>NZ_CAXAPD010000037.1:0-43374 GCF_963970515.1 Pseudomonas sp. RL_5y_Pfl2_73
AAGCCGTGATCGTCAGCTTAGAGCTTTGCAGCGCAAGGCTACAAAGCTGGGTGTCCGATTGGTTGCGGCTTAAAAAAGCTTAAAGAACAAGGGGATGGATTTTGTTTGATGAGAGCTTGCTCCCGCTGGGCTGCTCTGTAGGAGCTGCCAAAGGCTCGGGCCGCGTTCGGACGATCTCTTGATCTTTGACTTGTGGCTCAAGACTCTGGGAAAGATCGCGGCCTCGCTTCGCTCGACAGCTCCTACAGGCCCAACGCTCGCTTGCGCCCTGTTCAGCAACCGTTGCACCCACGCGGCATCCTCGTCATTGACCACCCCATAGCGATTCGGCGGTAGAAAATCCCAGTGATGAGCGGCCTCGTCCAGGCGCTTGAGTTCATCGGCAGACAGCCAGTACGGCGCTTCCACCAATGGCATCGGCGCACCGTCGAAACGTCGGCCCAGTTGCAGGTTCGTGCCGGGGGCGAAAGCGATCGCCAGTTGCTGGCGGGGTTGCAGCAGCTTGTCCGGTGCGGGCATTTGCCCTACTCGCCCGTAGCTGAAGTCGCCCGAAAATTGCTCCTTGAGCACCAGCCAATGCCCCGCCGCAGTCCGGGCCAGGATCCATTGCGACACACCGCTGCCCTGCACGTACTTCACTTTGCCGTCGGACCATTGCATGAGGGTGTTGCAACCGGGTCATAGTTGGACCACAGGCAGATGCCGGAAACCAGGTATGGTGTTCGAGTTCGACCAACCCTTGATCGGGCATCGACGCCCGATAACGCTTGGTCGGGTCGCGCGTATCACGCAAGACGTTGTGCACGATCCACGTCGCCATGAACAGCAAGGTGGCGAACACAAGCCAGTTCCTGAGCCAGCATCGGCGCCCGCTCCCGTGGGCCGATGCCAGGACCGAGGGTCTGGAAGCGTGTGAACAGGTTGTAGATGTCATCGCTCATGGATCGGATCATGCCCTTGAAGTCATCATGGTCGAGCGCCCTTTCGGGACGCCCTTGGACGCTGGAGCAGGTGTATTATCCGGGTAACCAAGCGCCCTATAGACACTCAATCATGCCCATTTCCCAGACCCGCCCTTCACCCGCGCCCTTGCTCAAGCCAGGCGAGACAGTGGTCCTGTTCGACGGCGTTTGTAAACTGTGCAATGGCTGGGCGAAATTCCTGATCCGCCATGACCACGCCCGACGCGTGCGGTTGGCCTCCGTACAGTCGCCCGAAGGGCAAGCCCTACTTGCCTGGGCGGGCCTGCCCTTGCAGCAGTTCGACACCATGGCCGTGGTTCGCGATCAGCATTACTGGGTGCGTTCGGAGGCGATTTTTGAAGTCGTAGCCCTACTGCCCTGGGCCTGGCGCCCGGTGAAGCTGCTGCGCTACGTCCCCCACAGGCTTCGGGACTGGGCCTATGATCACATTGCCCTGAATCGTTATCGGCTGTTTGGCAAATACGACGTGTGCCTTTTGCCGAGCCCGGATCATGAGCGGCGTTTTTTGAAGGCTCCAACGCCTGGGAGCAATCCGGTGGAACGGATCGGTACTTAGCCCGTCAGTAGCTCGATCCACTGAGGTGGCGTCATCTTCGTCACCATGATCAGCACAATGACAAACATCCCCAAAAATCCAAAAACGCCCATCCAGAACCACTTCTGATACACGGATGAGTATCGATCATCGAGCGCCCGCCCGTCCCCAACCGCGCTCGAAGCCATCACGTATAAACGCTTCTGAAGCACCAGCACAGGAAGCCACAGCGCCCCCACGCAAAAGAAAATGATCAACGACGTCATTATCCATTCCGCGGTCAGGGGAAGTCCGGCCAGTCTCATTAACAGATAGCCCGTCGCTATCTGAATAAAGCCCGCCGGCGTGGTAATCCAAGTGTCGAACTGGACGACCGTCCTGGCCACGTGGGCAATGACCTGAGGGTTGGCGGTGCGGCTGGCCGCGATCAGGTAAAGATAGGACCCCATGCCGAAGCCGAAAAGGAAAATGGCAGCAATGATGTGGAGGTACTTCAGGCAAAGATAGAGCATCTGTCAGCCCTGCTCCTCAGAGAAGTGAACGGACAGGTTCAAGTTTTCGGGGTCGTTGATGGCGGCCATGTATTCGTCGACGGTGATTTCACCCACGCAGGCCCGAGCACCGGGTTCGGGCCGATACCCTTGGGCGACTTTTGCCGCCAAGGCAACGGCTGCGCAGCTGGGAATCTCCGGCCCCTTGTCGTTCATGGCGGTGAGCTGCACGTTCATCGACAACGGATCGCCATTGGCCCCCATGCCATGGACGTCGATGTACATTGCGCTTTTGCCATCGCCAAATCGTTCGAACCAGAGCCCCCACCGATGAAGCCTGGCGGCCCAAGGGGCATGGTCACGTACCATCCCCATCCTCATTGCCTGGGCCAGCAGGTAGTTGGCAATGCCGCCGAGCTTCAGGCCTGAGCCGGCCTTGAAGCTCAGGGTCTGGGCACCATAGCGGCTGGCGAAGATATCCATGTCCGGCACGTCGACATTGGCCAGTACCCGGGTCCCCATATAACGCATTCTACGAAGCGTCAGGTCCTGCCATCCCAGGACCTCATGTACCCGGCCATTCCGGAGTTGCTTGATCGGCTTGCCTGCATAGGCCAGAACGCCTTCGACGGTGGACAACCCCGGCATCTTGGCCGAAGAGGAAATACCATGTTCGATCGTGTCGATGCGTTTAAAGCGATCCCGCTGCTGATCGATGAGGGCTGCCGAAAGCGTCGGCACTGAGCTGCAACCACTGAGGACCGCCACGCCTACCTGTTTTGCCCGGGCGTCGAGTGCGCTAATACCGGTGACGAAGGCCCTGGAATCGGACAGGTCGCAGTAGTTCACGCCCGCGTCGATGCAGCTCTCGGCAACGGCATAGGTTTGCCCTTGGAATGGGCCACCGGTATGGATGACCCATTGGATGTTCATCAAGCCCAGGACAGATTTGAAGCCCGCGTCCATGGCGTCGCCGCACCAACTTCCACACACCGAGCCCGATTGAGCGTTCAACTCATCGACTTTGCGCTGCAGTTTTTGGGCATCGCGCCCCGAAATCACCAGTTCTACACCTGACATCACCACCAGGTGTCTGGAAACGATACTGCCGAAATTTCCATACCCACCGACCACCATCACCCTGAGCGTCATTCCATCCGTCCCTAAATATTCGATGAAGCCCGCAACCTTGCCACAACGAAGACGCGCAGGTGTACCCCTTGTGGTGGGTCACTCCTGTGTGGCGAGGGGATTTATCCCCGTTGGGCCGCGCAGCAGCCCCTATGGCATCCACTCAATCAACCTGACGCACCGGTATGCCAGGTTTCAGGGCCGCTTCGCGCCCCAGCGGGAGCAAGCTCCCTCGCCACAAGAGCTACTGGGTGGTGTGTCAGCTCATCAAGAGCGGTTCGGCAGAGGTCAGTGAGTGGCCGCATTTGCTCCCTGCTGATACTCCCGAGGGGTGCAGCCGAACTCGCGGCGAAACACGGTGTGCAGGTATTGCGCCGATTTGAAGCCGCAATTCTGGGCGATGTCGGCAATCGGCGAGTGGGTGTTTTCCAATCCGTTGGCGGCGGCGGCCAGTTTGAAGCGCAGGATTTCGTCGTGGACGCTGCAACCGCGCTCCTTGCGAAAATGCGCTTCGAGCGATGAACGCGACACTCCCACATAGGCCGCCACCTGGGCGGTCTTGATGCCCTGGCAGGCGTATTGGCGGATGAAGAGCAGTGCCTGCATGACATAGGGGTTGCCCAACGGTTGATGCAGGCTCGACACCTGCACATTGATCGCGTCCGGCGGTATCAGAATCTGTGTGCCGGTGGACGGCATGCCGTGCAGCATTTGATGGAGCAGGCGCGCGGCGGTGCGGCCCATGGTTTCGGTGCCCTGAATCACCGAGCTCAGCGGCACTCGTGTCAAGCTGCGGGTCAGAGGGTCGTTGTCGATGCCGATCAACGCCACCTGCTCAGGCACAGCAATCCCGGCGGTCAGGCAGGCTTGCAGCAGCTGCCGGGCGCGGGCGTCGCTGACGGCGATGATGCCGATGGGTTTGGGCAGGCTTTGCAGCCAGGCGATCTGCTGTTCGACGGCGCTGTCCCACAGCGGTGCACTGGTGCCCATGCCGCGATAGACCTCGGCATGCAGGCCATCGCGCTGGACCAGCCGGCGAAAGGCTTTTTCCCGTTCCTGGGCCCAGCGATTGGCTTGTGCCTCAGGCAGGCTGAAACAGGCAAAACGCGTCAACCCGGCCTCGATCAAGTGCTCGTAGGCCAATGTCATCAACGCGTCATTGTCGGTGGCAACATAGGGAATGCCCTTCGGGTAAGCACGTTCATCCTGATAAGAGCCGCCCACCGCCACCACCGGCAGCTTGATCCCGGCCAGCGCCTCGCCGATCAGTGGGTCGTCGAAGTCGGCGATGATCCCGTCGCCCTGCCAGCGCTCGATGCCTTTCAAGCGGCAAAGAAAATCCTCCTCAAGGAACAAGTCCCAGGAGGCGCGCGTGCTGCTCAGGTAGTTGCCGATGCCGCTGATGATGCCGCGGTCGTAGATTTTGCTGCCATTGAACAACAACGCAATGCGGTGAACGGGCGGGACGGTTTTCATTGGTTTTACCCTGGGCCGATGCGCACAGACTAGGCGCGCAAGCGGCGAACCTCAATACGCAAAATCGAACTGCTCATTGGTGATTTTCATAATCAGCAGCCACTGGGCCGGCGTTAGTATCGGGGCACCGCCAAGAATAAAAAGGAAATCGCCCATGCCGTACTTCCCCGGTGTCGACAAGATTCGCTACGAGGGCCCCGCCAGCGACTCGCCGCTTGCCTTCCGTCACTACGACGCCAACAAACTGGTGCTCGGCAAGCCCATGCGCGAGCACCTGCGCATGGCGGTCTGCTACTGGCATACCTTCGTCTGGCCGGGGTCGGATGTGTTCGGTGCCGGTACGTTCAAGCGCCCTTGGCAGCACGCCGCAGATCCCATGGAAGTGGCCATCGGCAAGGCCGAAGCGGCCTTCGAGTTTTTCTCCAAGCTGGGCATCGACTACTACTGCTTCCACGACACCGATGTCGCCCCCGAGGGCAATTCGCTCAAAGCGTACCGCGACCACTTCACCCAGATGGTCGACCACCTGGAGCGTCATCAGGAAGAGACCGGGATCAAGCTGTTGTGGGGCACCGCCAACTGCTTCAGCAACCCGCGTTTTGCCGCCGGCGCCGCCAGCAACCCGGACCCTCAAGTGTTCGCCTGCGCCGCCGCCCAAGTGTCCAGCGCCATGAACGCCACCCAGCGCCTCAAAGGCTCCAACTACGTGCTGTGGGGCGGCCGTGAAGGTTACGAAACCCTGCTCAACACCGACCTGAAACGCGAGCGCGAACAGCTGGGCCGCTTCATGCGCATGGTGGTCGAGCACAAGCACAAGATCGGCTTCAAGGGCGACCTGCTGATCGAGCCCAAGCCCCAGGAGCCGACCAAGCACCAGTACGATTACGACAGCGCCACCGTGTTCGGCTTCCTGCAACAGTTCGGCCTGGAAAACGAGATCAAGGTCAACATCGAAGCCAACCACGCGACCCTGGCCGGTCACAGCTTCCATCACGAGATCGCCACGGCCGTCTCCCTGGGCATCTTCGGCAGCATCGACGCCAACCGTGGCGACCCGCAGAACGGCTGGGACACCGACCAGTTCCCCAACAGCGTCGAGGAAATGACCCTGGCCACCTATGAAATCCTCAAGGCCGGGGGCTTCAGCAATGGCGGGTTCAACTTCGATTCCAAGGTCCGGCGCCAGAGCGTCGATGATGTCGACCTGTTCCACGGCCACGTCGCCGCCATGGACGTCCTCGCCCTCGCCCTGGAGCGCGCGGCAGCCATGGTGCAGAACGATCAGTTGCAACAGTTCAAGAACCAGCGCTACGCCGGCTGGCAACAACCATTCGGCAAAGCGGTGCTGGCCGGTGAATTCAGCCTTGAATCACTGGCCGAGCATGCCTTCACCAATGACCTGAATCCCCAAGCCGTCAGCGGTCGCCAGGAGATGCTCGAAAACGTGGTCAATCGGTTCATCTACCCCTGACAACGGGCAATGGTCGGGGCGCAGGGGCTGTTACATTCGCGCGACAAATCTGTGCCCACGGCGCTCTGCAACGCTCTACAGTTCTACCCGGTATCACGCTCATCGTCAGGCCGTGTCTTTCAAACAACAATAAAAGGACGCACCACATGAAAACAGTCAAACGTACCCTGCTCGCCGGCACCCTCGCCCTGCTCTCGCTTCCGGTCATGGCCGATGCGGCCCACCCGAAAATCGGCTTTTCCATTGATGACCTGCGTCTGGAACGCTGGTCGCGGGACCGTGATTACTTCGTCGCGGCGGCGGAAAAACTCGACGCCAAGGTCTTCGTCCAGTCCGCTGATGCCAATGAGCAAAAGCAGATCTCGCAGATCGAAAATCTGATCTCCCGTGGCGTCGATGTGATCGTCATCGTGCCATTCAACGCCACCGTCCTGACCAACGCCGTCGCCGAAGCCAAGAAGGCCGGGATCAAGGTCGTGTCCTACGACCGACTGATCCTCAACGCCGATATCGACGCCTACATTTCCTTCGACAACGAAAAGGTCGGCGAGATGCAGGCCAGCGGCGTGCTGAAGGCCGCCCCCAAGGGCAACTACTTCCTGCTCGGTGGCGCCCCTACGGACAACAATGCCAAGGTCCTGCGCGAAGGCCAGATGAAAGTGCTGCAACCGGCCATCGACAAGGGTGACATCAAGATCGTCGGCCAGCAGTGGGTGAAGGAGTGGAACCCCACCGAAGCCTTGAGCATCGTGGAAAACGCCCTGACCCGCAACGACAACAAAATCGATGGCATCGTCGCCTCCAACGACGCCACCGCCGGCGGTGCTATCCAGGCCCTGGCCGCCCAGAAAATGGCCGGCAAGGTGCCGATCTCGGGCCAGGACGCCGACCTCGCGGCGGTCAAGCGCGTGCTCGATGGCACCCAGACCATGACCGTCTACAAACCGCTGAAGCTGATCGCCTCCGAAGCCGCCAAGCTCTCGGTGCAACTGGCGCGTAACGAGAAACCGACCTTCAGCTCGCAATACGACAATGGCAGCAAGAAAGTCGACACCATCCTGCTCACCCCTACGCCGTTGACCAAGGACAACATCGACCTGCTGGAAAAGGACGGGTTCTATACCAAGGCGCAGATCGCCGGGCAGTGATCTGACCAGGCAATCAAGTGGTGGGACCTGTGGGAGCGAGCCTGCTCGCGATATCGGTGGTTCAGCTTGCATCAATGTTGGATGTGCTGCCGCCATCGCGAGCAGGCTCGCTCCCACAGGGGCTCTGCTTGACCGACCGGCATCGGCGGCGACAGTAACCCCACCCGCTGATGTATGAGCCCTTTTTCATGAGTCCTTGCCATGTCCGATTACCTGTTGAAAATGAACGGCATCGTCAAAACCTTTGGCGGTGTCAAAGCCCTGAACGGCATCGACATCAAGGTCAGGCCGGGTGAGTGTGTCGGCCTGTGCGGTGAAAACGGCGCCGGCAAATCCACGCTGATGAAGGTGCTGTCGGCGGTCTACCCCTACGGCACCTGGGGGGGTGAAATTCTTTGGGACGGCCAGCCGCTCAAGGCACAGTCCATCAGCGAAACCGAAGCCGCCGGGATCGTCATCATTCACCAGGAACTGACCCTGGTCCCCGACCTGTCGGTGGCTGAAAACATCTTCATGGGCCACGAACTCACGCTGCCCGGCGGGCGCATGAACTACCCGGCGATGATCCACCGTGCCGAAGCCCTGATGCGTGAACTCAAAGTGCCGGGCATGAACGTCTCGCTGCCGGTTTCGCAGTACGGCGGTGGCTACCAGCAACTGGTGGAAATCGCCAAGGCGCTGAACAAGCAGGCGCGGCTGTTGATCCTCGATGAGCCCTCCTCGGCCCTGACCCGCTCGGAAATCGAGGTGCTGCTGGACATCATCCGCGACCTCAAGGCCAAGGGCGTCGCCTGCGTCTACATCTCCCACAAGCTCGATGAAGTGGCCGCCGTGTGCGACACCATCTCGGTGATCCGCGATGGCAAACACATCGCCACGACCGCCATGGCGGACATGGACATCCCGAAGATCATTACCCAAATGGTCGGACGGGAAATGAGCAGCCTCTACCCCACCGAACCCCATGACATCGGCGAGGTGATTTTCGAGGCGCGTCATGTCACCTGCTACGACGTCGACAACCCCAAGCGCAAACGGGTCGACGACATTTCATTCGCTCTCAAGCGCGGGGAAATTCTTGGCATCGCCGGACTGGTCGGCGCCGGTCGCACGGAACTGGTCTCGGCGCTGTTCGGCGCCTACCCCGGCCGCTACGAAGCTGAAGTCTGGCTGGGCGGCCAACACATCGACACGCGCACGCCGCTCAAGTCGATCCGCGCCGGCCTGTGCATGGTCCCCGAAGACCGCAAGCGCCAAGGCATCATTCCAGACCTGGGCGTGGGCCAGAACATCACCCTGGCGGTGCTCGACAACTACGCAAAACTGACGCGAATCGACGCCGAAGCCGAGCTGGGCAGCATCGACAAGGAAATCGCACGCATGCACCTCAAGACCGCGAGCCCGTTCCTGCCGATCACCAGCCTCTCCGGTGGCAACCAGCAAAAAGCCGTGCTGGCGAAAATGCTCCTGACAAAACCCCGCGTGCTGATTCTCGATGAACCCACCCGCGGTGTGGACGTCGGCGCCAAGTATGAGATCTACACGTTGATGGGTGCGCTGGCGGCCGAAGGTGTGTCGATCATCATGGTGTCCTCGGAACTGGCCGAAGTATTGGGGGTTTGCGACCGCGTCCTGGTGATCGGCGAAGGCCAGTTGCGCGGCGACTTCATCAACCACGAACTGACCCAGGAACAGGTGCTCGCCGCCGCGCTCAGCCATCCTGATGGCCATAACAATAATGATCGGAAGTCCGCGTAGATGAATCAGGTCAAACAGCTGTTTTCCCGCTACAAAATGCTCGCGCTGGCGATCGCCGTGGCGCTGATCTGGCTGTTTTTCAGTTGGCAGACCGACGGCGGGTTCTTGACCCCGCGCAACCTCTCCAACCTGCTACGGCAGATGTCCATCACCGGGATCCTAGCCTGCGGCATGGTGCTGGTGATCATCAGCGGCGAAATCGATTTGTCGGTGGGTTCGTTGCTTGGGCTATTGGGTGGCCTGGCGGCGATTCTCGATGTGGTCTATCACATCCCGCTGCTGGCGAACCTGAGCTTGGTGGCCTTGTGCGGTTTAGTGATCGGCTTGGGCAACGGCTACATGACCGCCTACCTGCGCATCCCGTCGTTCATTGTTGGCCTGGGTGGCATGCTTGCTTTTCGCGGCGTCCTGCTGGGGGTGACTGGCGGTACCACCATTGCCCCGGTCTCACCAGAACTGGTCTACGTGGGCCAGGGTTACTTGCCGCACACGGTTGGGACCGGGCTGGGCATCCTGCTGTTCGCCCTGACCCTGTTCCTGACCTGGAAGCAACGGCGCAACCGTGCCCTCCATGGCCTGGCGGCCCACTCCCTGGTGCGTGACGTGTTGCGCGTGGTGGTGATCGGCGCGGTGCTGGCCGGGTTCGTCTATACCCTCAACAGTTACGACGGCATCCCGGTGCCGGTGTTGCTCCTGCTGATCCTGCTGGGCGTATTCAGCTACGTCACCAGCCAGACCGTGTTCGGTCGACGTGTCTATTCGGTGGGCAGCAACATGGAAGCCACGCGTCTGTCCGGCATCAACGTGCAGGCCGTGAAATTGTGGATCTTCGGCATCATGGGCGTGATGTGCGCCCTCGCCGGTGTGGTCAACACCGCACGCCTGGCCGCCGGTTCACCCTCGGCTGGCAACATGGGCGAACTCGACGCCATCGCCGCCTGCTTCATCGGCGGCACCTCCATGCGCGGCGGCTCCGGCACGGTCTATGGTGCCCTGCTCGGCGCATTGGTCATCAGCAGCCTGGACAACGGCATGTCCATGCTCGACGTCGACAGTTATTGGCAGATGATCGTCAAAGGCAGCATTCTGGTGCTGGCGGTGTGGGTGGATGTGAGTACGCGCACGGGGCGGCGTTGAGCTGTACTCGTCACTTGCTGGCAGACGCCATCAGCACGCCGAAACCCAGGAAGGTGATGCCCGACAGTTTGCCGACAACCCTGGCGCCCTGGCTTGAAGAGAGCCAGCCCCTGGCGCCATTGGCCATCAGCGCATAACCAGAATGCACCAGTACGACAAGCACGCTATAGGACGACACCAGTAAGAAGAATTGGCTGTAGTAATCGCCCTCCGGCTTGATGAATTGAGGGAACACGGCCAGGAAGAAAAACCCGGCCTTGGGGTTGAGCAACTGGATCGACAGCGCCTCGCCGAATCGCCGCCACGGGCGCGTGGACGTGACCGTGAGTTCAGGCACGAAGCGTTGGGTGCGCCACATCTTGATGCTCAGGTACAACAAGTACAGCGCCCCGATGTATTTCAACAGCGTGAAGGCCGTCGCCGAGGCGGCCAGGATCAACCCCAAGCTGCTAGCGCAGATACCCGCCACGATAAACGCGCCTGAGGCGATCCCGAAGATGCCCGGCAGCGCACCGCGCCAGCCATGGCGCAAGGCATTGGAAAGCGTCAGCACCACACCGGGGCCCGGGCTGAGCACCGTCAGGGTCGCCAGGATCAGAAAAAGTCCGTAACCGGCCATGCATCACTCCACATTGAAGGCGAATTGCTGTGGCCTTCAGGGTGGCGTGGCACCGGGACGCTGACAAACGCTTTAATTGCGCCACACATGTGACTAAATTAGACACATGATCGCCAACCTCCCCCCGTTGAACGCCGTACGCGCCTTCGCCGCTGCCGCTCGCCACCAGAGTTTCAGCCGCGCCGCCGAAGAACTGCACGTCAGCCACAGCGCCGTCAGCCGCCACGTAAAGTTGCTCGAAGAGCGCTTGGGCGTACTGCTGTTCGAACGTCGAACCCGCCAGTCCTTGCTCACCCCGGCCGGTCGGGTTTTCTACGAGCAGGTCAGCGAGGCCCTGACCCAGATCGCCAACGCCGCCACCGCACTGACACGCAGTGCTGCCCAGCGCAAAGTGACCATCAACGTGCGCCCCTCCTTCGCGGTGCGTTGGCTGATCCCGCGACTGCCGGACTTCATGGCGCGCCACCCGGACATCAAGCCCGACGTCGTCACCAGCACCCGGCCTCCCGATCCATCACGGGAAACGTTCGACGTGGTCATCCGCCGCGGGCACGCCGGCTGGTCGCCCCATGTACAGCCCACGGTGCTGCTGGAAGACGACCTGCTGCTGGTCGCCGCACCGTCGTTGTTGCACAGCGTGCCATTGGAAAGCATGCCCGACCTGGCCCGGCACACCTTGTTATCGGGCAGGACGCGCAGCAGCGATTGGCAAGACTGGGCGGAACACGCAGGGATCGAGCCATTGAACAACCTGCCGACCCTGCAATTCGATCACATGCACCTCGTACTGCAGGCCGCCGTCGATGGGCTGGGCGTGGCGCTGTGTCCGGCTTCGCTGCTGGGTAGGGATTTGTCCAACGAGCGGCTGACCTGTCCACTGCCGTCATTGCGCCTGCCGTTAGCCCGCTATTACTACGGGGTGTCCAGGGATGCGGTGGCTGATACGCAGGTTTTTGTTGATTGGTTGCTAACCCATTGTGGGAGCGAGCTTACTCACGATAGCGCCCTGTCAGCCGACATCAATGTTGACTGATCGAATGCCATCGCGAGCAAGCTCGCTCCCACAGGGGAATTGCGTTAGCCGGGAGATGCCTTATGCGCTTTGGAGCGCGGCCAACGGCGGTCCGAAAATCTCGTAGGAATTTACCTCTGTGGCGAGGGGATTTATCCCCGCTGGGCTGCGAAGCGGCCCCAAACCAGACACCTTATTTCGCCAGGTACTGCGCAGGTACCGGTTTTGCGACTGCTGCGCAGCCGAGCGGGAGCAAGCTCCCTCGCCACAGGGGGAGCGTGCGTCCTACAGGTCGGTTGTGGGGGCTGGGATCGACTTCTATAGTTGGGTCGTCGCTGGCTTTGGCCGGTGACTGGGTTTCGCAGCCCGATAGATACGCTGGCAACCAGGCATCATAAAAGTAACAATGGGCGCGTTTGGCGTTCAACGTCACTTATGGTGGCTGTGTGTGGGAGATCTTCGGGTCTGCCGAGTTCCTCGTATCCTCGGTCTGCGAACCCACATGCAGCTACCACCCGTTCGTTTCGCAGCGAATTGCAGTAGCTATCTTTCTTGATATGAGGAAATTAGTAACTATGCGCCAGAATCCTTTGGATCAACGCTTCACCCCCCTGACCCAAACCGCCACCACCCATCCCGTCCTGCTGATCGACACCCAAGCCCCACTCCCCGAACTCCATGCTTGCGCCAGCGAACGCCTGCACGCCACGCTCGATTACCTGACTTTGGTGGCGTGCAGCAGCCTGCGTGATTCGGCATCGAGCGACATCAACACCATCACCAACGTCGCCCGGATCCTGGTGCAGGATGTGGCGGATGTGTTCGGCGTGATCGAACAGCGCGGGCTCGAAGGCTAAAAACTTGTGGGAGCGAGCCTGCTCGCGATAGCGACGGCACAATTGATCGTTCCCACGCTCTGCGTGGGAATGCATCCCGTGACGCTCTGCGTCACCCTCCAGAAGCGGAACGCGGAGCGTCCCTGGCGGCATTCCCACGCGGAGCGTGAGGAACGATCTTCACAGCCCCCACGACCCGATCGTACCCACGCAGCAGCGCGGGAACGATCGACCGCTTTCGCAAGCAAGCTGACATACCCACTTGCCAAACCTGATGACCGGAAGCTACTGTCAGCACCATGAACCTGCCACAGATCGCCTCGACCACCACAACCACGACCGCCAAGGCGGGTCGTGAGGTGTCGTGAGCCAATAACACACGTATCTCAAAGGCCCGCCAGCGATGGTAAGGGCCTTTTCTTTTGCCCTTGCGTCGCTGGCCCACACGCAAGGAAAGCACCATGCACGCGCTGTTGATTCTCGATATGCAAGTTGGGTTGTTTCACGGCCCGGATAAACCCTGGGCCGACGAAGCGCTGCTGGAGACGTTGAATGGCTTGCTGCTCAAGGCCCGGGCGGCTGGGGCACCGATTTTCCTGGTTCGCCACGTCGGCCCGCCTGGCTCGCCCATCGAACCTGCAAGCCCGCTGACGCAACTGGTGCGGGAACTGCAGTTGGAGGGTGATGAAGTCATCTTCGAAAAAAGCCGCCCCAACGCCTTCATCCAGACGGGCCTGGCGGAGCGGTTAAAGGCTTGCGATGCTGAAGGCCTGGTCATCACCGGTATGAAAACCCAGTATTGTGTCGACAGCACCTGCCGAGCCGCCCGGGACCTGGGGTTCGACGCGGTCCTGATCGCCGACGGTCATACCTGTTCCGACACGCCTGAATTGAAGGCAGAAATGATCGTCGCCCATCACAACGCAACCCTGGCAGGCGCCTTCTGTCGTGTCGTTCGCGCTAAGGATTGGTGCTTCTAAACTCCATCAGAAGATCGGCTCACGGTGAGCCGGTCTTGCTCAACAAGCGGAGCTCACAGCATGGACCCGTTGCAACCCTCGCAATGCGCAAACATGGAGGACATTCGACGCGAAATCGATGCCCTCGACCAGGCGGTCATCACGCTGCTGGGCAAGCGTTTTCAATACGTGCTCGCGGCCTCGAAGTTCAAGACATCCGCAGCTTCGGTGCAGGCGCCGGCGCGTTTCAAGGCCATGCTGGCGACACGACGCGCATGGGCCGAGGCCGAAGGCTTGAGCGCCGATGCCATCGAAAAGATGTACAGCGACCTGGTGCATTACTTCATTGCCGAAGAAATGAAACACTGGACGGCCCAGCAATCCGACACCTGATCGTCACTTCCCCGTGGCGTTGCGAAGCAGCTTCAAACCAGCTACCCCGCTTCGCCAAACACACCGCATGCACTGCTTTATAGCCTTACCGCGTGGACACAGCGCTCGGCCGTACCTCGGTGCTTACAGCGTCTCGGAAACTTTCTTGAACACCTCCTCAGGCACCCACCCCTTCCAATCGGCAGTATGGTTACGCAAGTAATAACGCGCCGTTTGCTCAGGGGTTTCTTTGTTGGAGACCATTCGTGTTGCCAGCGTCCGAATGGTGTCGGTTCCAACGAACATCGACTTCAAGAAAGGGATGACAGCCTGATGCTCTTTGGCGAATTTAGCGGACGTATATTTGTTGAGGGCGATATCTGCGTATGCGCACGCTTGTCGACTCCCGACGCCCTCCTTGAACCGGGCAAGGCTATCCTTGACGGCCTCCCAGCAGGCTTCGCTGTAGGCGGGTTCCTCAAGGCGTGTAAGGGCCAGTTCACCCATCAGAGGGCTAGGGTCCCAGTAATAGGTCATGAAGGGCTGGCCCTTATCGTAAGCTGAAATAATCGCGGCGTTGAGCGCTGACTCAGACTTGAGTTCCACTGGCGTAAAAGAGCGATCCACCCCGTAAGTGGCCATTTTAATCAGGTTGATTTCCCGACACGCCCAGCTACTGATGCAGTTTAACCAAGTGGCCTTGCCTGACCCCGATGCGCGCTTGAATACCTCAGCATACTTGGGAAGGTCTTCGACACGTTTCAGATCAGGGGTCATGGGTTTGATTCCGCGCTTGGCATCGCCCTTGATCATGTAGGTGGGCACGTAGAATGCTTGCGTGAGACGCTCATAAGTGGGACCGAAATCGAGGATGGCTTTTTTTGCCCTCTGATCCTCGACCCACTGAGGCATCAGTGACGTAAACATCTCCATATTGATATCGATGTCGCCCGTTTCCATCGCTTTTTGCATTTGCGCAATATCAAGGCTTACCGACTCTACGTTCATACCGTATCCATGCTTGAGGATGTACATGGCGATATGATTGTCGATCTGGATGTTCTCCCAGCCGCCGTCGTAGAACCGGATCGAGCGAGCGTCAGATGACGCGAAAGCCAAGTGAGCGGTCAGGCTCAGCACGAAGCACAGTGCAGTACGTACGAAAAATGAAGGCATTTGAACTCTCCTATTGATGGACGGTTTCTGCTGAGCGGCTGATTGTTGAATGGGGGGAACTGGCGAGGGTTTCCACCACGATACTGGCTATCAGGTCGCGCTGCCCTTCCACGAAGTAATGGTCCCCCGCACAGAACACCGACTTGAACGCATGAGTCGTATGCTCACGCCAGCCGGTGATGTGCACCCCCGTGGCGTAAGGGTCGATACGCCCTCCAATCGAGGTAATGGGGACCTCAAGACGGGGGCTGGCCTCATACAGATAGGTGTTATTTATTTCATAGTCAGCCTTGATGATGGGAAGCATCAAGTCACGCATTTCAGCGTCATCGAACAGTGCTTGATTGTTGGCAAAATTCATTTCCTTGAGCATTGCAATGAGCTCGCCGTCATCGCTCACCGCGGGCTCACGATCCGACTCGTAATTGAACTGCAGTACATCGGAAGCGAATTGATGCTCGTTGTAAAAGTGCGGTGCCCGACTCCCTGCGAAAATCAAATGTGTCGGATGCAGGTTATGTACATGGACCAGGCGTTGAGCCACCTCGAATGCCTGTACGCCGCCCAAGCACAAACCAAAGAATGCGAACGGCCGGTCTAGGTAGGGGATCAGATCAGGTGTCAGTTTTGTCACCAGCTCTTCCATGCGGGTGTACGATTTTTCCCTCAGCCGTGCATTACGACCGGGCAGTTGCAGTAAGCAAAGCTCGATATGATTGGGCAACCGACCCGCCCAATCCTTGAATACCGCGGGCCCGCCGCCTGCATAGGGAAAGCAAAACAAGCGAAGCGTTGCTTCTGGTCTAGGCATCGGAATAACCACGCAGTCTGGCGTCTGCACTTCCTGCCGCTCAGGAGGGCTACTGCCTGCTCGCTCGGTTGGGTCGCCTTGACGGACCGCCTCAAGCTGCTCAAGTACGAAGTCGTTGATGTCGCTGAGGGTGGCACCGACGATAAGCCTGTCCAGGGGAAAGTTAATACCGAGTTTTTTTAGACTGTTGCGAAATTCAACGGTCATCAACGAATCAAAACCCATCATTGTGAGCGACTTGTCCACTGGACTTGCGTCGGCATCGAGATTGCCTGCAACCCGGGCCGCAACGGACATCAACTTGCTCCGGATGAAGGCCTGCCGTTGTTCGCCATCGAGCAACAACACAGCCTCGAGAAAGGGGACGGTGTCGCGTTCCACGATTGTTTTGCCCGCTGAGTGTTGCGCTTCAATAAGCGATAGGTACGGCCAGTCGCTGGATTGTAAATGCGCCTTATAGGGCGCCCAGTCGATCGGTGCGATACCGACGACACCTTGTGCCCCCAGGTTGTCCCACAACTTCTGCAGGCCGACTTTCGCAGTCATGTAATTGATGCCTAACGTCGACAAACGCTTCTTGAACACCTTATCGACCCGGCTGGCCATGCCTTCGGATGACCAAGGTCCCCACGCGATGCTTAAACCAGGTAACCCCGAACTGACGCGGTTTTCCATGATGGCGTCCATCGCACTGTTGGCCGCAACATAGTTCGCCTGCCCCTTGAACCCCAACGACGCACTAATTGACGAGAAACCTACGAAAAAGTCCAGCGACTGGGCGCGGGTGACATGGTCCAGCACCTGGGTGCCCTGCAGCTTCGGCGACAAGACATGCCTGAGAGAGGTTGTGCTCAATTTCGAGAGGACCGCATCTTCAACAGTCCCCGCCAACTGCAGCACACCCCGTAACGGCCATTGCAGAGCACCTATGTACGACATCAGCGGCTCAACAGCCTCACGGGATGCGATATCCATAATGAGGTAGTCGATATCCACCCCCTGACGTCTAAACGTTTCCAACACGGTCGAGCCAGTCGCTTCCAGCGATTTGCGTCCGACCACCGCCAAATGACGGGCCCCCTTTTCCACTAACCATGCAAGGACCTCGCGCCCTAGCCCACCCAACCCACCAACGACCAAATAGGTCGCATCCGGACTTAGCGCCACAGGCCTCGATTTAGCTGGCGACACGTCTATGAGTCGAGGCACATGCACGCTGGAATGACGGATAGCGAATTGATCTTCCTGCCCATTTGCAAGAATCAATTGCGAGGCTAGAAACAGATCGGCACCGACCTCCTCGATGCTCGGTGGCAAGTCTATGAAACCGCCCCAAACAGCCGGTTCTTCCTGGGCGATCACTTTGGACAGTCCCCAAAGTGTGGCTTGCGAAACGTTGATCGACGAAGCAGCGGAACGCACGTTTACCGCTGCGCGCGTCACGATCCAGAGCCTGGCGGCCTCTGATCTGGAGCTGGCCGCCAGCGCTTGCAACGTAGCCAACACGCTGTAGAGACCGGCATTCAGGGCACCAAAGTCTTCGCTACCTAAAGGAGGGTTGTCTGCAGAACGTTGCTCGGTCCCTCCGAGGTGGATAACGCCTCTGAGCGGGTTCCGCGCTGATATGAGCAGCGTTCGGAACACCTCGTGGATATCGGAGGGGGAGTCGGACCTGATGTGCCAGATATTGGCGCTGATCCGACGGCAATCGGCCGCGAATATAACGCGAACCAACTGTTCATCACCAATTGACAGGCCGTTCTGGATACCCTGGACGAGTTCGCTCGTCCCTCCAATGAACAGCCAGACCCCGGTGACGTTCTGATCGTCATGGGTTACTTGCGCTTTGATGGGTTGCTGCACCCAGTCCACAGCCGTCATCCACTGAGGCTTTGCCGAAACGCCGGGGCCTTTCCAATGGGGAACCCGCTGAAATGGATAGCTTGGCGTGTCTATGCGTGTCGCCGTCGAGCCCTCTAAAAGGACCTCCCAGTCAAGTTCAATCCCGGCCTCGAACAAGTGCCCCGCGCTTTCGAGCATTTGTTCGCGATCAGCGACCTTGCTGTTCAGGCTCGTTATCCACCTGGTCTGGTCGGCGTCATCAGGTTGCAGGCATGCCGCGCCAATCGTCGACAACACCGCCTTTGGCCCGATCTCCAGAAAAGTGCGGCCACCTTTTTTGAATGCGCCCCGGATGCAGTCCATGAAACGTACCGGCTGGCGAATATGGTCAAGCCAATGCTCCGACGTCATCAGGCGCTCTTGGGTTATCTCCCCGCTGACGTTGCTGATCAGTGGATAGCGGGGTGCCGACATTCTGATGCGCCCCAGAACGCCAGCAAAGGGCTTGAGTATCGGTTCCATCAGTTCGGAATGAAACGCATGGGAGACATTCAGGCGCGTGTACTTGGTCCCCAGCATATCGAGCACCGGGTAGAGCCTGCTCAACTCGCTCAGGGCGCCGGAAACCACCACGTTGCCCGGGGCGTTGACGGCGGCGATGCTCAGATCAATGGCATGCTGAGCCAGCAACTTGCTCACCTCGTCGTGGTTCAACGAGACGGCTGACATTCCGCCATCCAGGGGGAGCGACTGCATGAGGCGCCCACGTTCGGCGACCAGGGCCATACCGTCTTCAAGACTGAACACACCCGCCACACAAGCTGCCGAAAACTCACCGAGACTGTGCCCAAGCACAATATCGGGGACAACGCCAAAGCTCAGCCAAACCTGAGCAAGGGAATACTCCAACGCAAACAAGGCAGGTTGCGCATAGCGTGTCTGATCTATAAGCCCAGCTTCATCGCCTGGTGCAGGAAAAAGGATCGTGCGCAGGGATATTCCCATGCAGGTTTGCGCAATCGCATCGCAACGATCAATCGCAGCTCGAAACACCTCGTTATGCGGGTAGAGATCTTTGCCCATGCCTGGAAACTGGGCACCTTGCCCCGTGAACACGAACACCAGCCCGGTCTCCTTGGCAGGGTCGACCCAGTGAATATCGTTGTCTTCTTGTTGGAGTTTTGTCAGAAGGGTTTCTGACCCTCGAGCCGACACGGTGTATCGAAAAGGGAATTCTGCCCGTCCGGCACGGGCGCTGTAACAGATATCACGCAGCGACGACACAGTCGGGCGTTCGAGCAATTCGCGGTACTGGTCGATGAGGTCTGCCAGGGCGCCACGATCCTTGGCGCAAAGAGCCAGCAGGTAGGGGCCGCCGGACTCGTTCAGCGAAGGCGCCGACGTCAGGGGGGCCTGCTCAAGAACAACATGGGCATTCGTACCGCCCACCCCAAAGGAGCTGACGCCTGCGCGGCGGGGTGAATCGGTGGTCGGCCATGGAAGGGTTTTGGTGCTGATAAAGAACGGACTGCCGTCCAGATGGATGTCTTTATTGGCGCTCTTGAAGTGCAGCGTGGCGGGAATTGTCCGGTGCTTGAGAGCCAACACCGTCTTGATAAAACCCGCCACGCCAGCGGCTGCGATGAGATGGCCGATGTTGGTTTTCACCGAACCCAATGCACAGGTGTTTGCCTTGGCGCCGTGCTGTGTAAACACATCCATCAGCGCTTTGAACTCAATCGGATCGCCTAATGGGGTGCCTGTACCATGGGCCTCTACAAAGTCGAGAGTCGCGGCGCTCACCTGCGCATTCTCAAGTGCCCGTTCAATGACTTGGGCTTGTCCTCGGGAGCTGGGGGCGGCGAAGCTGACTTTGTTGGAACCGTCGTTATTGATGGCCGATCCCTTAATGACAGCCTGAATGGGATCGCCCGCTTCCAGTGCATCGCTAAGCCTCTTGAGAGTGACCAGTGCGGCGCCACTTCCAAAAACCGTGCCCCGGGCGGCGGAATCGAACGCCCGACAGTGCCCATCTGGCGATTGGATCATCCCCTCTTGGTAGACATAACCCAAGGCATGGGGCACCAGAACGGTCACGCCCCCGGCCAATGCAACATCACACTCGCCCAGGAGCAGGCTTTGGCACGCCATATGAATCGAGACCAACGAAGTCGAGCACGCCGTCTGGATGTTTAGACCGGGACCACGCAACCCCAACTTATAAGCAATCCGCGTCGACAGATAATCCTTATCGTTACCCAACAAACTCATGAAACCGGCACTGCTGTCCAAAAAGCCGGTTTCGCAGGCGTCCTTCTCCCCCATAACATTGGTGTGAAGGTAACCGTTGTGACCTGCGCCAGCGAACACGCCAATGTTCAATGCCTCACGGTCCTTACTCAATCCCGCGGCGTCCAACGCCTCCCAGGCACACTCAAGTAACAGTCGATGCTGGGGGTCGGTAATCGCTGCCTCGCGTGCTGTCATTTCGAAAAAACCAGCGTCGAACCGATCGACATTATTCAGACGGGCCGTCATGGCAACGTAGTCTTCCCGATTAGCCCGTTCAGCCGGAACACCAGCTTCCAGCAAAGAGCCCAGAGAAACAGCCTCAATGGACTCGTGACCCGATGTTAAGTTTTCCCAGAATTGCTCGATGGAGTCGGCGCCCGGGAATCGGCAAGCCATGGAAATAACGGCAATCTCATTTCCGTGATATCTGATCTCGCTCATCCTGTTCTCTCCCAAATTGATGGTGACTTAGCCACGCGGCGCCTATAGCTGCTTCTGGCGTTTACGAGCCGCTGATTTAATGGCTGCGTTCCTGCGGCTCGTACTGGAAGAAGGGGTCAACTTCGAGGACGAGGCGTCATCCAATCCCAGTTTTCGGCTAATCAAACGCGTTTGGGCATCGATGCAGTTGTCTTCAAAAAGCTCAGTGACCTGAAGCTTCAAGCCAAAGGCATCGTTCAACGTCCTGGTCAGGTTTACGATGAGCAGAGAGGAGCCTCCCTGGGCAAAAAAACTCCGCATGGGATGTACCGAAGGGGTCATCAGGATGTCGGACCATACTCGCGTCAGGCGTTGTTTTACCGACAACGATGGATCGTCTGCGTGCGATGGCCTGGGTTGGACCTGAGGTGCTAACCGCTCGAGTGCTGCGACATCCAGCTTTCCGTTGAACGTGAGCGGAAAGTGCTCCAGGAAAACAAAATGGGCGGGAATCATGTACGAGGGAAGATGGGTTCGGAGGGAATCTTTGAGTTTCTCGATGACATCTTGCCGGCTAGCAAGGTCATCGACTTCCCTGACAAAGGCTTGCTCAGCCCGCTCGCCACCCACGCTAGGGCGAGGCTCAAACGTGGGATCCAGGCTGTTATGCGGCCCCACGAATACGTCCATCGTTCCCGCGGGGAGACTCTCGTTCCAGCGCACCCTGGCTTGACGATGGCGGTCGGCGGCCCAGCGGCGAATGTATTCAGGGTCGCAAGCTTCGTCTGGGATGTTTGAGGGAGCGCTTCTGGAAAGCTGGAGGTCCAGGCTGATTCTAGCGTTTGGAACACCTGTCAGCACAAACGCCGAAGGGGCGGATGCCAACCATTGACTCAGGTCTTGCTCGTGCAGACGCTCATGTTGATACGAGTAGCGTGTCACCGGTTTTAAGATCGTTCGCTCATCCGTGTCGAGCCTTATGATGACGTCGTAACGATAACGAGTCATTTCATCGCTACCTTGTCCTGCTCGCAACTCGGTCTCTACGTTGACGATTCGCTCAAGCGTGTAGGCCACTTGCTTGATTTGCAAAGGATCGAGCCACAACTCCCCTTCTCCGATCACCGGGAGTGCACGCTGTAACTTTTTGCGGGTACGACTCGCGGCAGCGGACAAGACGTGTTTCAGGGATTCGTAGGGCACATCACCGATCACAATCACGCCGCCGTCTTTGCACAACGCGGATGCTTTCTGAAGTACATCGACAAGGTAATCAATGCCTGGGAAGTACTGAATGACGGAGTTCAGAAGTACCACGTCGAAAGGTGCCTCACCCAGCGCATCAAGCTCATGGGCCGCCATTTTAACCAGCACGAATGCGGCTGCATTGCTACCGCCCGCCTCCAGCCGTCGTCGCGCGGACTCAATCGCCGCTTCAGAAGCATCGCAGCCCACATAACGCCGGACGCCTCTTTCCAGCAGTGCGGCTCCAGTCATCCCGATACCGCAGCCTACATCCAGTACTGATTGGTCTGAGAAAGCCAGAACACGAGAAGCTGTCGCCTGCACCCATTCACGCAGATCGCTGTCCGGGATCAACTCGCCGGAAAAACTTGAGGTGTAACCACTTTCGGCACTGGCGATCTCATTTTTCTGCGCCGACAGATAAGCCGCCTCCCACACGTCAAGCCAGACCCCGGCATCCGCATCGCGTTGCTGCCCCAACACACTGCCATCCAGCACGACATAGGCGGCCAGCCTGTGGTCATCATGAGCGTGCTCCACCAGGGTGACGACCGATTGACTGACGAGGCCGGACTTATCAAGGGCGGCCTCGACCTCGCCCGGCTCGATACGGTAACCGTTCAACTTCAGTTGTCGGTCTTTACGTCCGATGAAAACCAGGGAGTTATCGGGCTGCCGGCGAACCCGATCGCCGGTGTAGTAAGCCACTGAAGTGCCGCTCTTTGCTTCAGTTGTCTGAAATTTTTCCGCCGTCAGATCGTCCCGATTGAAATAACCGGCACTGACCCCAGGCCCCTCAATCACCAATTCGGACTCTAAGGGGTCATCTGACGGACACAATCGAAAGTGAGTGCCAGGCAATGGCTGGCCTATGGGAATACTTGTGGCAGAGCCGGTAAAATCGTCGGCCTGTAATCTGTGACAGAAAGACCAAATCGTTGTTTCTGTCGGCCCATAAAGGTTCCATGCCGCCCGCGCCGACTGAAAGATTTTCTTACCCAGCTCGACGGGCAATGTTTCACCGCCACACAGCGCTCCGACGGCGCAGGTGCGGGGCCACCCTGCTGCTATCAGCAGTCTCCAGGTGGCTGGGGTGGCTTGAAGCAGCGCACGGTCGCATTGATCAAGTAATGTCGCGATCGCCTGTCCATCCCTGGCCTGTTGCTCACTGGCCAAGTACAGCGTTCCACCTTGAGCCAAGGGCAGAAAAAACTCCAGGATGGAAATATCAAAGCCGTAGGTCGTCGTGGAAACCAGCGCGCCCCATGCCGAAAAATTGATCACCTCATTCATCGCAGATAAAAAATAGGCAAGATTTTGCCGACGGACCATCACGCCCTTTGGGAGACCCGTTGAGCCTGACGTGAACAACATATAGGCAAGCGAAGCATCATCGACCACGGGGTCAAAGGGCAGCGTCGAATCGCTCCAATCGACGTCCTCAATATCTAAAAAAGCGCCCACCGGCCATCGTGAAAGATCAACCGATTGAGATTTAATCACGACATCGAGGTTGGCGAGCGTGGCGATAAGCTCATTACGCTGTAACGGCGAATCCGGGGGGAGCGGAACAAAGATTGCCCCTATCGACAGGACCGCTGTCAGCGCGACGATCAGATCAGGTTCCCTGGGCAAGTAGATCCCAATCTTGCTCCCCAATCCAAAGCCTTCGCAGACAAGGTGCTTGGCGAGCGCCTTTCTTCGGCTTGAAAGTTCAGCGTAGGCAATCGGCTGTCCTCGAGACATTATTGCTATTCTCTCGGGGTACTGATTCGCCCATGTATCGATTCTAGCAACAAGGTCCAGTGGAACGGATGAGTAATTGATGGGGTGTATTGACAGCTGCATCATTCCAAGAACTCCTTCTACCGCAATCGGTACATAGAACTTAAATGGGTTATGCATGCAGTACCAAATGACCAGCCGATGCATTCAGCACAGCAATATTAGTCATTCTTTAAAGCGAGTAGTGGCAACAGGATAAGTTTCGATTATTTGTAACTTAGTAAAAAGACACCAACCAGAACGGTACCTATTCCAACCTTCTGCACCACCGTCGTTATCTCTCTGTAGATCGCGATAGCTAACAACACAGTAACACCGGAGTACACCGAGCTGATAGGCGTCACTAACGACAGATCCCCCATCTTGGAGGCGAATATATAAAACACCCAGCCTGCATTGACCAATAAAGAGTGCGCAAAGAAAATCCACCCGCGACGCCGAGTCACGTCTCCTTTTTCCAGCTTGCCGTTCCTGATCAGTGCCAATGAAGCAAAAAGAACAGCCTGAGTTAATGCCGAATAAAAGAAAGCATTCGTGACATCAAGTGTCTTTGCGGAAAAACCAAGGATAAAAAAGGCCACGCCAAAGCCGGCCATGGCCAAGATGGCCTGGAGGAATCCTTGCGAGCCGCCACGCAGTGACCGGAAGATATTGCCGGATGTCATGACAATGCCAATAAAAATAATGGACACGGCAATCCAGGCAGCCGGGGCTAACCTTTCTTGTAGGAAAATGATGGAGAAAAAGATAGTAACCAAGCTATAGGTAGAAGCAATCGGAGAAACCAAGGACAAGTTTCCGACTTCACACCCTCGCATGTAGAAATAATAGCCGGATACATAGGCGGCAGAGCTGCAGGTGATGATCAACACGGCGTTGGCGTCGAACCTGAGCTGGTGTGAAATGATCAAATATGCCCCCAAGAGGGAGGCCACCACAAAGGTAAATATATTGCGAACCAGCATTGTTTTTGCGGTACCTAACTGACGAATCATCAGACTTTGAATAAAGTCTGAAACCCCCCAGCACAACATGACCATAAGTCCGCCAAAAACGCCGCTATCCATACTAAACAAACTCCATTTCCATCAGACTTGCTGTGTCAGCCACGCCTTGTATTCATCGATTGCAGTTTCGTCTCTTGAATAAAATGCCCATTTGCCAATTTTGTTCACACGCAAAAACCCTGCTTGCCTCAATAGATCCAAGTGCCGACTCACCGTTGGCTGGCTCATACCGAGTTTTTCAGTGATCAATGTTACGCACACACCGATCGCCGCGGGATCACCCGTAACTTGATGAGAGAAGTGCGCACGGGGCTCCTTAAGCCATTGAAGGATTAGGATTCGAGGTTCACCCGCAAACGCTTTGGATTGCTCTATGTATTTATCGTGTGGATTCATCCTAGCCTCATATAGCTAAATGTCAATGCGTTTTTTTGATCGATGCGAATCGTTCAAGGTCATCTTATAACTTTAATTTGAAAATTTCCGCTAGTACCTACGACCGTTGTTATATCGCCCAGCCAGTGATGACTTGCGTTAACACTCTGCACACCGGGACAGCTTGTAGCGTCTTCGAGCGTACCAACTGGCAAAGCGCTGCTGGACACGTTGAATGGTTTGCTGCTATGGCCCCTTGAGCGCCGATCCATCGAGAAGATGTACAGCGCCCCCTGATGCATCACTTCATTGCCGCACTGGACGGCGGAACAGCCCCGCAACGGAACCGCGGTCGGTAACTCCTCCCGTGTTCCGTAGGATCAGAAGTAATCACCGATAATGATTGTGCGCCTTTACCCACTGATATCCTCAGAAAACATCCAAAAGCCCATTAAGAGATCGGCCACGACAAAGGTAAATCAAAGCCTTGGTTGTGCTGCGCTGCACTTCGTTTCGCCAGCGTCAAGAATTCGAAATTTGACACTACAAAGCCATCACCTATCGTTCCTCCCTAGACCGCACCCAGGGACCGGGTGGCCGGACACCCTTTACCAGGGCGGTCGCCAACGTCATTACCCTCAAGGAGCAACAACATGTCTGGATCGACCCAAACCATTGATGTGCTCGTCAACGTTGACGCCGATTACCTGCTCGCCCACCCCAACGACGTAGGCGGTGCGATTTCCATGCTGGTGACCCGCGATGCCGTCGACAGCCATGCCAGCGGCAACACCGGCGAAGGCGGCAACGAGTTGTGGTTCGACGTACAGCCCGGCGACAACATCCGCTGGCGCGCCACCACACTGTCGCGCAACTTCGATCGCATCGCCTTGATCAAGGATGTCGAGAGCGGCGACCCTCACCAGGGCGGTGACTACAAGGGCACCATGTCGAAGCCGAACTCTTTCAACATCCCTGGTGTGGTGCCCTATCTGAACAAGGCTGCCCCCGGCGGCATTTCCAAAACGGATGTGATCTATACCATGTGGCAATCGACGGCTGAGAATCCGGGGAAACTCTGGTACACCATCACCTTCGTTTTGCTGGACCGTGACCTGAACCAGATTGGCCAGACCCACACGTGGGACCCCTACATCACCGTCAATAACCAATAACTGAAATGCACACAACCCCGGTCGGCTCCCTTCGTCGTTGACGAGGGCGCCGGCCGGGGCTGTGTGCAGGTTCAGCAGGACATCCGCTAAGCCGTTTCTTTGAACTCCGTTAACGCCGCCAACACCAACGGGTGCAGGACAGCATCAGGGTGTTTCGTTTGCCAGGCTGCCAAATCGCGGCACATGGCCGGCGTCCAAAAGCTCTTGATGTGCTGGCGAACACCATTCACCGCCAATGTGTGATCCGGCTCGCTGGCGAAATACTGAGCGATCTGGTTGGCCATCTTGATCAAGCTGTCAGAGCTCATCGACGCACCTCGGCTTTCTCGGCATGACGACGTTCCCTCAGCAAGCGTCCCTGTTCATCACTGAAGGCCTGATACCGCTTCTGCCATTCCGAAGGCTGGCTGACCCGCACGATCTCGACCGCCGTCACCTTGTATTCCGGGCAGTTGGTGGCCCAGTCGGAGTTGTCGGTGGTGATCACGTTGGCACCCGATTCAGGGAAGTGGAACGTGGTGTAGACCACGCCCGGTGCCACCCGCTCGGTCACCTTCGCGCGCAGCACCGTCTGCCCGGCACGACTGCCGATACCCACCCAATCTTCGTCGACAATCCCACGGTTCTCGGCATCGGTCGGATGGATTTCCAGGCGGTCCTCCTCGTGCCAGGCCACGTTGTCGGTACGCCGAGTCTGAGCGCCGACGTTGTACTGGCTGAGGATGCGCCCGGTGGTCAGCAGCAGTGGATAGCGGCTGTTGACCTTTTCCTCGGTGGGCACGTAGCCGGTGAGCATGAAGCGTCCCTTGCCGCGCACGAATTGGTCGATGTGCATGGTCGGGGTACCGTCCGGTGCTTCATCGTTGCAAGGCCATTGCAGGCTGCCGTGACGATCCAGTTCGGCGTAGCTGACGCGGGTGAAAGTCGGCGTCAGACGCGCGATTTCATCCATGATTTGCGAAGGATGGTTGTAATGCATCTTGTAGCCCAGGGCGTCAGCCAGGGCGATGGTGGCTTCCCAATCGGCCTTGCCGGCCAACGGGTCCATCACCTTGCGAACGCGGGAGATGCGGCGTTCGGCGTTGGTGAAGGTGCCGTCCTTCTCAAGGAACGAGCTGCCCGGCAGGAACACATGGGCGAACTTGGCCGTCTCGTTGAGGAAGATGTCCTGGACGATCACGCATTCCAAAGCAGACAGCGCGGCCGTCACATGCTGGGTGTTGGGGTCGCTTTGGGCGATGTCCTCGCCTTGGCAATAAAGCGCCTTGAAGGTGCCGTCCAGGGCCGCCTCGAACATGTTGGGAATACGCAGGCCCGGGTCGGGTTGCAGGGTGACGTTCCAAGCCTGCTCGAACTCGGCACGTACCACCTCGTTGGAAATGTGCCGATAGCCCGGCAACTCGTGGGGGAATGAGCCCATGTCGCAGGAACCCTGAACGTTGTTCTGTCCTCGCAGCGGGTTCACCCCGACACCTTCGCGACCGATGTTGCCGGTCGCCATGGCCAGGTTGGCGATGCCCATGACCGAGGTACTGCCTTGGCTGTGCTCGGTGACACCGAGGCCGTAGTAGATGGCCGCGTTGCCTCCGGTGGCGTAGAGCCGTGCGGCGGCGCGGATCTGCTCGGCAGGCACGCCACACACTGGGCCCAGGGCCTCGGGGGAATTTTCCGGCAGGCTGACGAAATCGCGCCAGCGAGCGAAGTCCGCCGCCTCGCAGCGTGCCTCGACAAAAGGCTGGTCAATCAAGCCTTCGGTGGCAATCACATGGCCCAACGCGTTGAGCATTGCCACGTTGGTGCCCGGACGCAGCTGCAAGTGCAGCTCGGCACGGGCGTGAGGCGAATCCACCAGGTCGATGCGCCGCGGGTCGATGACAATCAGCCGTGCACCCTGGCGCAAGCGGCGCTTGAGCTGGGAACCGAACACCGGGTGCGCGTCAGTGGGGTTGGCGCCCATCACCAGGATGACGTCGGCCTTCATCACCGAGTCGAAATTCTGAGTGCCGGCGGACTCGCCCAAGGTCTGCTTGAGGCCGTAACCGGTAGGTGAATGGCAAACACGGGCACAGGTGTCGACGTTGTTGTTGCCGAACGCGGTGCGCACCAGTTTCTGCACCAGATAGGTTTCTTCGTTGGTGCAGCGACTGGAGGTGATGCCGCCAATGGAGTCACGCCCGTACTTGAGCTGGATGCGGCGCAATTCGCTGGCGGCATAAGTGACCGCCTCATCCCAACTGACTTCCTGCCACGGGTCGTTGATGTGCTTGCGGATCATCGGCTTGGTGATGCGGTCCGGGTGCGTGGCGTAGCCCCAGGCGAAGCGGCCCTTGACGCAGGAGTGGCCGTGGTTGGCCTGGCCGTTCTTGTCCGGGACCATGCGCACCAGTTGTTCGCCTTTCATCTCGGCGCGGAACGAGCAACCCACACCGCAGTAGGCGCACGTGGTAATGACGCTTCGCTCCGGCTGGCCGATCTCCACGACGCTTTTGTCGATCAGGGTCGCTGTCGGGCACGCCTGCACGCAGGCGCCGCAGGACACGCACTCGGAATCGAGGAAGTTGTCACCGCCGGCCGCTTCCACCCGGGAATCGAAGCCGCGGCCGGTGATGGTCAGGGCGAAGGTGCCCTGGATTTCCTCGCAAGCACGCACGCAGCGATTGCAGACGATGCACTTGCTCGGGTCGTAATCGAAATACGGGTTGGAAACGTCCTTGGCCTCGGCCAGGTGGTTGGCGCCTTCGTAGCCGTAGCGCACTTCGCGCAGGCCCACCTGCCCCGCCACAGTCTGCAATTCGCAGTTGCCATTGGCCGAGCAGGTCAGGCAGTCCAGCGGGTGGTCGGAAATGTACAGCTCCATTACGTTGCGGCGCAGCGTGCCAAGCTTGGAGGTTTGCGTGCGAACCACCATGCCTTCGGTTACCGGCGTGGTGCAGGACGCCGGATAACCGCGCATGCCATCGATCTCCACCAGGCACATGCGGCAGGAGCCGAAGGCTTCCAGGCTGTCGGTGGCGCAGAGCTTGGGAATGGTGGTGCCGAGCAAGGCCGCGGCACGCATGACCGAGGTGCCAGAGGGGACGCTGATTTCGCGCCCGTCGATAGTCAGACTGATCTGCACGTCGCTTTCGCGCGCCGGGGTGCCCAGGTCGATATCGCTGCTGGGGTCGAAGATGTTGATCATTGGTCGGCCTCCGTGGTCGCCAGACCGAAGTCGGCGGGGAAATGCTTGAGGGCGCTGGCGACAGGGTAGGACGTCATCCCACCGAGGGCACAGAGCGAACCGTATTGCAGGGTGTCGCACAGATCCTGCAGCAGCAGGACCTGTTCCTGGCGAGCACCGGCTTCGGTGCTGGCGATCAAGCGATCCACCACTTCAACCCCGCGGGTGGAGCCGATCCGGCACGGCGTGCACTTGCCGCAGGATTCCTCGGCACAGAACTGCAAGGCGAACCGGGCCATTTGGGCCATGTCCAGGCTGTCGTCGGCAACCACCACGCCACCGTGGCCGAGCATCGCGCCCATGGCGGCGAACGCTTCGTAGTCCAGCGGCGCATCGAATTGCGAAGGCGGCACCCAGGCACCCAGCGGCCCGCCCACTTGCGCGGCCTTCAGCGGCCGACCGCTGGCTGTACCGCCGCCATAGCCTTCCACCAGTTCGCGCAGGCTCAGGCCGAAGGCCCGCTCCACCAAGCCACCCTGACGGACATTGCCGGCCAGTTGGAACGGCATCGTGCCCAGGGAGCGGCCCATGCCGAAGTCGCGATAGAACTGCGCGCCCTTCTCCAGGATGATCGGCACCGAGGCCAGGGTCACCACGTTGTGCACCAGGGTAGGCAGCCCGAACAGGCCTTGAATCGCTGGCAGTGGCGGTTTGGCGCGAACCGTGCCGCGCTTGCCCTCGAGGGATTCCAGCAATGCGGTTTCTTCGCCACAGATATAAGCGCCGCCCCCGACACGAACCTCGATGTCGAAGGCGCAATCGCTACCGCTCACGTTCGCGCCCAGATAACCGGCGTCACGAGCAATGCGCAGCGCTTCGTTCAGCGTACTGACGGCGGCCGGGTACTCCGAACGCACGTAGATGTAGCCCATCGTCGCGCCTACGGCGATGCCGGCAATGATCATGCCTTCGATTAGCAGGAAGGGGTCACCTTCCATCAGCATGCGGTCGGCGAAGGTGCCGGAGTCGCCTTCATCGGCGTTACACACCACATACTTCTGCGCCCCCGCGGCATCACGCACGGTGCGCCACTTGATGCCCGCGGGGAACGCCGCACCGCCCCGACCACGCAAGCCGGAATCCAGCACGCTGGCGACCACGTCCGTGCCCTCCATTTGGATGGACCGGGCCAGGCCCAGGAAGCCACCCTGGGCACGGTAGTCATCCAGGGACAACGGTTGCGTGATGCCGGCACGCGCGAACAGCAGGCGCTGCTGGCTCTTGAGATAGGGAATCTCCTCCACCGGCCCCAGGGCCAGTGGATGGCTGCCGGGATCGCCTGCCAGCGCATCCAGCAGGCTCGGCACATCGGCCGGTGTGACAGGGCCAAAGCCCAGCCGGACGCCGGCGCTTTCAAGCTCCACCAGCGGCTCCAACCAATAGAGGCCACGGGAACTGGTGCGCAACACCGTCAACGGCAGTTGTCGACGCTCAGCCTCACGGGCCAACGCATCGGCCACCTTGTCCGCGCCCACGGCACGGGCTACCGAATCCTGGGGGATACAGAGCGTCAGCATGCGCCCTCCTCCATACAGTCATTGACCAACTGACGCAGACGCTCGGGCGTGATCCGCGCATGCAGCTCCCCGTCCAGTTCCAGGGCCGGCGAGCAAACACAGGCCCCCAGGCAATAGACCGGCCGCAGGCTGATGCTGCCATCGGCACTGGTGCCGTGATCGTCCAGCGCCAATTGCTCGCGCAACTGCGCAGCCAGGGTATCGGCGCCCATGCTCTTGCAGGACTCCGCCCGGCACAGACGCAGGGTATGGCGCGCTGGCGGCGTGGTACGGAAATCGTGGTAGAAGCTGATGACCCCGCGCACTTCAGCCTGGCTGAGGTTGAGGGCGTGGGCGATCTCCGGGACGGCGCTGTCGGGGACATACCCGCAGCCTGCCTGGATGGCATGCAGAATAGGCAACAGGGCACCAGGGGTGTCCTTTTCGCGCGCAAGCACGCTGTGGATCAACGGCAGGTGAAGCGTCTCATCGGGCATAAACGTACCTCGGCATCTCGAACGACACCGCCGCATAGCGGCAGCCGTCCGGAGTCTTGGCTGGGGCGTGCGGCCCACGTCACGGTAGCGTGGCACATCCGATCGCCATTCTCGCTCTCCGGCCAGTGTCTTTTGGCGCACTTGGTCCGGGGCATCCTCACAGCTTGCCACTCCCGGGGGTTGGCGATTGCACATGGACGACGAAACGTGTTCTGAAAGCGACTACTTGATCACTTGGCCCGGTGGACGATGCGCAAAGTCCTGGTTCACCCACTGAACTGTCAATCGCCTTTCTTAGATGGCTTTGCGCAATGCATTGGCAACCAATGTAAATGCAGGTGAAGACTGTCGTCGGCTGGGGTAGTACAGATAGTAGCCTGAAAACGGCGGACACCAATCTTCCAGCACTCGCACCAGCCGGCCTTCTTGCAGGTACGGTTCAAACTCTTCTTCTGGTAGGTAGGCAACGCCCAGCCCGGCCACTGCCGCCTGCACGATATGAGTCGAGGTGTTGAAAATGAGCGGGCCGTCAACTCGCACGTTTACCTGTTTGCCTCGCCGCTCAAAGTCCCAGACATAGAGCCCGCCTGATGTTTGCATGCGCTGGTTGATACAGCGATGGCTCATCAGATCGCGGGGGGCCTTGGGAATGGCGTGAGCAGCGAAGTACGCTGGCGTAGCGACGACAGCCATCCGCAATGGAGGGCCTATCGGAACGGCAACCATGTCTTTGTCGATGGTGTCCCCCAAGCGCACACCAGCATCAAACCGATCCGCCACGATGTCTCGAAATCCGTAACACACGTCAAATTCAACGTTTATATCCGGGTAGTCGTGCAGCAGCCCGGTAAGTTTGGGTAGCAAGGTCGTGCGCAAGACATGATCACCGCAGGTGATGCGTACGGTGCCTGCGGGCTTGTCGCGCATTTCCGTCAGCCTATCCAGCTCTGCTTGTATTTCATCGAAGCGATTGCCTATCGCTTGCAGCAGCCGCTCGCCAGCGATGGTCGGCGAAACGCTGCGAGTGGTCCGCGTCAATAACCGGATCTGCAAGCGTGCTTCCAGGCCGTTGATTGCCTGGCTCAGTGCAGGTTGTGTGACACCCAATGCCCCGGCGGCGCGCGTGAAGCTGCCTTCGCGCGCAACCGTGACGAAAGACAACAGGTCATTGAGATTTCTTTTGATCATGGTGAAACACATCTAAGCCAATTAATTAGCCTTGCTTATAGCCTTGTTAAGCATTCATTAGCTAGTCACATAACCGTTCCCAAGTCACCATCAACGCCATGAACAGGAATAAATGCGCAACGGCGATGAAATCGGCCCGGCTTGGTTTGCTGGCGGTGATGCTCGTGCTTGGCAGCTACGCAACGATGAATGGTGCCGCATCGGCATCTTCGAAAACGGAGAAAACCGCGATGTGGATGACCGTCGGCGAACAACGCTTCGCCATCACCCTGGCCGACAACGCGGCTACCCGCGCGTTTGTCACGCTCTTGCCGCTGACGTTGGAGATGAACGATCTCAACCATAACGAGAAATACGCCCCCCTTCCCCAAGCGCTACCTACTGAAGCAAACCCGCCGGGAACGATCCGCAATGGCGACCTGATGCTGTACGGCCCGGACACCTTGGTCGTCTTTTACACGAACTTCAACTCTGCCTACGCCTACACCCGTCTGGGGCAAGTGGATGACACCGCGAAACTGGCTCAAGCGCTGGGTCGGCGGGGTGTGCAAGTGACGTTTTCCAAAAACTGATGACTCCGCATCGACAGGATCCCCAATGAAAAAGATCATCGTTTTATTAACCCTTCTTATCAGTTCGCTCTCAGCAATAGGAGCCGATATGTCCAACGGCGCAGATAACTTCTATACCAGCGGCGACGTGACCGTACAGAAGGTCAACTTCAAGAACCAGTATCAAATGAACGTAGCCGGCAGCCTGTTCATTCCGAAGAAACTCAATGGCAAGGCCAGAAATCCGGCGATTGTCGTAGGCCACCCGATGGGCGCGGTCAAGGAACAGAGCGCCAACCTCTATGCCACGAAAATGGCAGAAAGAGGCTTCGTGACCCTTTCCCTGGACTTGTCATTCTGGGGCAAAAGCGAGGGGCAGCCGCGCAATGCGGTTTCGCCGGATATCTATGCCGAGGACTTCAGCGCCGCAGTAGACTTTCTCAGCGCCCAGCCTTTGGTCGATAAAGAGCGCATTGGTGCAATCGGCATCTGCGGCAGTGGCAGCTTCGTGATCAGTGCAGCCAAGATTGACCCACGCATCAAAGCCGTCGCAACGGTGAGCATGTATGACATGGGAGCCGTCAATCGCAACGGATTGAAGCACTCCCAAACGCTTGAACAGCGCCGGGCTATCATCGCGCAGGCCACACAACAGCGTAATGTGGAGTTCGCGGGCGGTGAAACGCTTTACACCAGCGGTACGGTGCATCGGTTGGATGAAAACACTCATCCTATCCAACGTGAGTTCTATGACTTCTACCGCACCCCGCGCGGTGAGTTCACGCCATCCAGCTCGTCCAAAGACCTGACCACGCACCCGACGCTGACAAGCAACATCAAGTTCATGAATTTCTACCCGCTCAATGACATCGAGACCATTTCGCCTCATCCGATGTTATTCATTGCTGGCGCCGATGCGCACTCCAGGGAGTTCAGCGAGGAAGCTTACAAGCTCGCTGGTCAACCCAAGGAACTTGTCATCATACCGGGGGCTGGCCATGTCGATCTTTATGATCGGGTCAACCTCATTCCGTTCGATAAGCTGACGAGCTTCTTCCAGAGCAATCTGAAGTGACAAAGAGACTAGGTTCCTCAAAGAGTTGCGGGGAACACAGAAACAGGAACGCCAATTTGTCAGTTATGTTCGTGCGAGCAAACATACCTGACAAACCGGCGCAATTGGGCTGCGTCAGACAGGCGTTTCGAGCGCGGCACTCATCGCCGTCAGCCGAGTAGTCAAGAGCGGCTTCGCCCCGGCTGCATCCGCGCCAAGGTATTACCACCCACCCAGTAATGATGGAACAGACCCGCCGCCACCCGCAGGCCGATCAGCCTGTAGCCGCTCCAGCATCAACCAGGCCAGCACCGGTGTCGCGATCATCAGGTCATACAGGGCCGCAGGCTCATTGACAGTTTCCCATAACGGTTTACGGCAATGTCGTGGGTCATAACGCGCCTCGTGAAAGTTTGACGCAGTGCCGACTCATTCGCCAGCCTCGTCCCTACCCTCCGGGCACTCACACGCCACGAAAAACGAAAGCATCGCTATGCTAACTACGGATAGATGCGTCCGGGAAACGACCATCTGCTGCGTAATATCAAGGAGGAGCCAATGATGGCAGAAGCAACTGCGGGACTCGAAAAGCAGATTGATATCGCGACAAAACTACTCTCCCTGTCGGCAAAAATCGGATTACTGATTGGTGGTACGTGCATCGTCAGCTACCTGTTGAGCAACGGTCACTACCCACAGGGCGTATCCATCGGAGACAGTCTGTTATTTCTGGTCGCGGCATTTTGCTTTGGCTTGGTTTGTGTTTATTTTTCAGTCTCCGTCACCGCAGCCGGGGTATTGCTTTCCCCACTCTTCATTCCGGTGCTTAGAGGCTTCGCCTGGTTACATGGAAAAGTCACCGGTGACAAACCCGTACTGGAATTCAAGCGACCAAAAATAACGTTCTTCTTGGTATTTTTTGGATTATGCGGGGCAGTAACCATTTACGTCCTAACCCGCAAAAGCCCCTTGGAACACATTCTGCTCATCCTGCTGCCCATTGCTCAGTACATCATTTACTCCGCCTATCTGGAGCAGAACAAGAAGATAAAAGCAGCGCAGCCATCGGCACCTGAAGTCGTCGATTTCGAGCATCCTGAGCAGAATCCTCACGCCGAAATGAAACGCTTGAAGAGAACCAGGGCGGTGATCGCTGGCGTCATCCTGCTGACGCCCCTTCTCATGGGGGGCGTGACCTCGGACTTGCTGCAAGTGGCCATGAGCTTCGCGCAAATACGCATAGAACGGGCAACGATTCTCGTGAAACCGCCTTACGCCAACCTGTTGCCAGCCCCCAAGGATTCAGCGCTGGAAAACTACAAAAGCTTTGACAATGCGACGGTGATTTTCCGAGGTGTTGGCAATTCGACGCTCATTGAAATGCGCACCGAGGAAACGGCGATCCGATTGGAGATCCCAAATGACTCAATCATTATCGAGCGCCGTGTGAGGCCCATTGCCAAAGTCAGGAAAGATCCTGAAAAAACGGAAAGCTGATACCATCCGAACATTGACACGCTGAGCAGAACAATATGAATCGCCGCAAGAAAATAAACCAGTTATTGAAGGCTAACGCCAAAAAAGCCAGTGCCAAGCTGGCCCCCAAAAACAAGACTCAATACATCAGCAAAGCCGACCGACTGAAGCTGGCGGCTGAAGCCGGTGACGCCCCCATCACGCCGCCGGAAAGCTGATCCACGTCGCTGAAGTTCCATCCTCAGGTCGTTTTGCACGTTAACCAGGCGCTCCAGAAAAGACTGCTGAAGAACCGGGTAGCACTGCCGAATCCTGCATCATTCAGCAGCTTTTGAACCGCCGCCTCGGAATGTGGAGGGTCGGCGCCTTGAAGAATTTTTCCAAGCTTGACCGTCACTTCTTCCGGGCTGGCACCATGCTGTCGCCACCGTTGCCCCCAGGCCGCGAGGAGTAGCGGCTGGCTGGCATACGCATATTGGTTCCCGGCGACAATCAGCGGCGCTCCCGGCTTTAGATGTGCCTGGATGGACCGTAATATTTTCAACTTGGCTTCATCCCCATCGAGATGATGGAGTACACCGATCAAGGTGGCAGCATCGTACGACCCGTTGGCGACCAGGTCTTCAACATGCCCAAGATGCATGGCGGTTCTTTCGAGCAAGTTGTTTGCGGCTAATTGCTGCTTCGCGGCCTCCAGCATTGGCCCGGACGGATCGACGGCAGTGAAGCGCCAACCCGGCTCCAGCTTGGCCATTGCAATGATCTCTTGCGCCGTACCGCCGGCGCCCACCACCAGTATTTTCGCCGCCCCCACGGTCCCAAGGGTCGCCGCCAGCATGCACGCCGCCAGGTCCTGGCAGGCGTCGTACCCAGCGAGCGCGATGCGGCTCTGTCGGCCGTACTCGTTGGCCCGTGAAGTATCAAATTTTTCCGCTGAATTAAACGAGGATGATTTCAATGCGCAGTTCTCCGTGTCCTGGAATCAAGCTACGCCTCCCTTAGGGATAATAAAAATTCATTAATTTTATGCACGGCATTCCCAAAAGGAATATCAGTTTCCATCGGCAGAATTTTGCGCGGTTAGCCAATTGCGGCTTGCGATAAATATATGGAAATACGAATATACTTTTTTCCATATATTCCGGACCGGATCGGAGCTGCGTAATGACTGAGTTCTCCAGCGAAACCCCGCATGAATTCCCCAATCTTGACCTGTCACTCTTCGACGTACCGACACCGGAAAAGCTCGAAAAGAGCGCAGAGCCACAGCACAAGCCGCGCATACTTTTACTGTACGGATCAACCCGCGAGCGCTCTTTCAGTCAGTTGCTGACCCGCGAAGCGGCGCGCCTGTTGGCGCTCATGGGCGCCGAAACCGCTATCTTCGATCCGTCCGGGCTGCCACTGCCGGACGATGCGCCCGTCGACCACCCCAAGGTGCAAGAACTGCGCGACTTGGTGATGTGGTCGGAAGGCCAGGTCTGGTGCTCGCCTGAACGCCACGGCTCGATGTCGGCGGTGTTCAAGGCACAGATCGACTGGATCCCCCTCGCACTGGGCGCGGTCCGTCCTTCCCAAGGCAAGACATTGGCAGTGATGCAGGTATGCGGCGGATCGCAATCCTTCAACACCGTGAACCAACTTCGCGTACTGGGTCGCTGGATGCGCATGGTCACGATCCCCAATCAATCCTCCATCCCCAAAGCCTTTCTTGAGTTCGACGAAGCCGGGCGTATGAAGCCATCGTCCTATTACGACCGGGTCGTCGACGTCATGGAGGAACTGATGAAGTTCACCTTGCTGATGCGCGGTAGAGAAGCCTATTTAGTAGATCGCTACTCCGAGCGCAAGGAAAGCGCCGAAGCGCTCTCCAAACGCGTTAACCAGAGGTCCATCTAGGCGCTGCGAGCGTGATAGGTTCTTCGGTGTGATGTAGGACTTTAACGGACGTAAGCTGCCTTCACATCGGCCTCATTCTGAAGGGCAGCTACGGCCAATGACCCAATCCAGACCACCGAAACCCCGTAATTGATTCGCTGGTACAGCCCGAACAAATGACCGTCGGCCAATGCCGTCGCCATCAGCACAACCGTCACGATGGCCAGGACGACGCAGATCGCCGAGAACATTGCGAACCTGGAAGATGAAAGCAGCGGCTTGCCAAGGAACGTCCACAACACTCCCGCCAGAGTGAGCGAGATGAACATCACCAGCCCCGCAAGATTGTGGCTCTGTTGCGAGACCGACGGTTGAACCGGCGCACAGCCTTGATCGCAGGAAAAATAGCCGGCCGTAAAACTTGCCAGGCCATGGATGAGAATCAGTGCCGCGCTAAACAAGGCCATCCGCGATGCCTTGAACCGTCTCGCCACGCCTACTGCGAAAAGCACGAACAGCACACCCAGCGCAAAATTGTTCACCCAAGCAGAGAAGCTGTGGGTCGGCGCTCCCACGGCGCCTAGTTGGCTCATGGCCTGATCCAGATGACTGTAGCCCGGGTAGGCCCGCGCAGTCAGTGCAACACCCAAAAGCAGCCAGAAAGGAATCAGTATTCCAGAGCCCAGCAAAACACGATCAATGGTTTTCATGGTGTGACACTCCGTGTCGTTGTGATGTCGGTTTGCGCGCTGATTTGAAATCTGGCATTGATTCAATGCATCCACCCGCTCAATCAAGGACAGGGCGCAGGAAACTACGCTCATAACTCAGAATGAATCGTTGTTCCGTCGCCTGGGTCACCCATTCAATGCACTCCGGATCCTGTTCGGCTTTCCTTCGATAGTTTTCGTAGTCGGCCAGGCTGGAAAAGCTGAACAGACAGTATGCGATGTTGTTGGCGCCTTCGGCGGGGAGAAAGTAGCCATGATGGACGCCACCCATTCGGGTCACCCCTTCAATCCATTGACGGGAGTAGCGCTCGAAAGCTGGAACCTGATAGGGATCAATGACATACCTGACATGGCAAGTAATCATGGGTTCAATCCTTTGAAAACTGGAAAAAACGGATTCTACACAGGATACGAGGCATGTCGTCGATGATTGCCATTCGCCGAACAACTTCGTTGCTCATCGCAGTGGCTGACGCCAGCGGTCAATCATCACAGGCAATACGGTGCAAGCAGGTGTTGAAGTGCGCCTCGATAGCTTCTGAACGACGAGGCGTCATCGCTAGGTAGCGTTATCCCGCTGAACGAAGCGAGCGACATAACGGTCGGAGCAACAAGACTTCGGCAAAGAAACCTGCCCCATGCTCCTACGATCCACTGCCCTCGCGACCTTGTTCACCTTGGCTGCCGGCCCGGCAACCGCTGCACCGGAACCACTGCGCCTGGAAAGCCTGAAACGCTGTGGCGACCTGCTGGATAGCCAGCACCAGCACTGGTGTCTGACGGCGCGGGGGTTGGGCGATGGAACGCCACAACTGAAGCTGGGGGCAAAGGTGATACCCGCGGACGCGATCCAGCGCGAAGAGGAAAACCTTCGCTTACGCCTGGACAGCGCCGACTACCAGAGCGGCCCGCTCTGGCTGCAGGACGGTCAGCGTGCCAGTAATGCCGCCTGGCTGACCTTGCGCAACAGTCACGTACTGGCCGCCGGAGCGGACGAAGTGGCGAAGAACATGGATGGCCTGACCACCTACGTCGACCTGGTCAGCGTGCTGATCGAGGAAGACCGTGATGGCCGCCAGGAAGCCGAGCGCCTGGCCCGCAAGTACGGGGCAACGGTGGTCGGCAGCATCGCGCCGCTGAACCTGTACCAACTTCGCCTGCCGGCCAAAGACTTGGTTCAGCGTGATGCCCTGGTGCTGCGTCTGGGCAGCGAGACCAGCGTGGACGCCGTGGTCATCGAAGAGTCCTCGGCCGAAGAAACCGAGCAAGCCGCAACCCATCCTGAAGAACCGAAGAAGCCAGCCCTGGACTCCGATGAGTGGGCCGCGAATCGCTTTCTCGACGCGGTGAATTATTACCAACGACGCATCCCCGGACGACAGCCGCCCATCCAGCCGAAACCAGTGCGCATCGGCCTGATCGAGCGTGATGTGGATTTCGACACGACGGATTTCGCAGACTACCTCGGCGCCTGCTCACCGCCGCGCACCTGTGTCTACGCCCGCGATGCAGACAAGCCGGACAACCACGGCTCAACCGTCGCCGGCATTCTCGCCGCGCGTTGGGACGACAGCGGCAACACCGGCTTTCTCCGCGGACTGGACAAGACCAGCGGCGGTTTCGAAGTCATCGTCGAACGTAATTCCGATGCCGGGATCACCGCCAACATCGCCGCCTCCGTCAACCTGGTGGAGGACGGTGTGCGCGTGCTCAACTGGAGCTGGGGCATCCACCGCGTCGGTGCAAAAGACGTCAAAGACGATGACGTCGATTCGCTGCTGCGCTCGGGCATCGCCATGGGCGGGTACGAGGAGTTGCTGGAGGAGTTCTTCCTCTGGCTGCGCAAGGAACATCCCGACGTGATCGTGGTGAACTCCGCCGGCAATGGCGCTTCGTTCTCGGGTAGCGATGAATACCGCCTGCCCTCCTCCTTCATCACCGAGCAGTTGCTGGTGGTCGGCGGGCACCAGCGCAGCAAGCATACCGGTGTCGCCGTTGACGACCCGGCCTATGCGGTCAAGCGCAGCTCCTCGAACATCGACATGCGCGTCGACATCACCGCCGCCGCTTGCGCCCATGCCTCGACGACCAACGCCGGCCAGCAAGGCGCAGTGCATTGCGGCACGTCCTACGCCACCCCCATGGTCGCGGGACTGCTGGCGGCGATGCTGTCCATCAACCCGCAACTGCAACCCGAGCAACTGCGCATGCTGCTACGCCGCAGCGCCATGACCATCGGCGACAACCACGACTTCGAACGGATGGACGCCGAAGACCTCACCGCCCCCATCCTGCCGTCGGAGCGTCGCTACCAACTCAACGACAAAGACGTCGGTCGCTCGGCGCGGCTGGACATGCAAAAAGCCCTGGACCTGGCCGCGCAAAGCCGCGACCGTGTGCGTTGAAAGTCAAAGTCAAAGTCAAAGTCAAAGTCATGTCTAACTCAAGACGATGTCTGGCTTACGCGGGCAAAACCACCCATGCATCAGCCCGGCCTGGAAGAACTGCACCGGAGCCTCGAACCCTGCGGTCTCGATGAAACCGGCGACCTGCTGTGCCGGCAGGATAGCCACGTCTCGGGCGTAGGCGGCACGAGCTCTGACCAGCATATCCGGCTCTACGCCTGCAGAAGACATCAGCGTCATCCAGTTGCGCAGTAGCGCCTCATAGGCAGGTGATTCGATGTCAGCGGCTAAGTCGGCGTTTGCCAGTATTGCGCCCGGCTTAAGCCGGCGGGCGATCTCGTGGAAGAATGCTATACGGGCTGGTGGCTCGAGCAAAAACTGAGACACCAGAAAGCAGGTAGCACCGTCGTGGTCAGGCTCGGTTGGAAGCGCGTGAAGGTAACCCTGATGAAAGCTGCAACGCGAGAGGAAGCCTTCTTTCATCGCTTTCTGCCGACAGATATCGAGCATGGCGCCCGAGGGGTCAACGGCAGTGAAATGCCAGCCGGGGTAATGCTTGGCCAAGTGAGCCAGTTCCGCCCCGGTGCCTACGCCGACACAGAGTACCCGGGCATTTTCCGGTAAGTCAGCGAACACGGCGTCGAGCAGGGTGTACAGGGCGTCACGGATGGGCGCCATTCCCGCCCATTGCTTATCGTAGCTGGCGGCCTGCTGGTCGAATAAGGCCTTGAGTTCTTCATTGCGCATGGAGAGCACCTTCCTTTGCGTCGTGACGGGATGTGCCGCAATGGATGCGGCTACGCTTTCAGTATCCCAGGGCTGTCAAGCCCCACCGGTTGTGCCCCAGGGCTACCCGGCCTCAGGTAGACAATCGAGCTTAGCGCCACTGGGTACAGGCATTGTTCCTGTCACAGGTGCGACGTTGTTGCCATGAGGCGTCCAAACCACTGCCCTGCCCTGAGTCAGCCAATCATGGAACCAATCGGTAGGTGGACTGCACCAGCCCCGAAGGAAAGCAGTGGCTGGAGACCAGTTTCAAATCCACATCCCGCTCAAGCCCGCCAAACAACGGCCGCCCCGAGCCGATCAACACAGGAACGGTGGTGATCACCATATCGGTCACCAACCCCTCGCGCAGGAACGACTGCACCACCCGCCCGCCATCCACATAAACGCGCTGCATGCCGTGGCTCTCCAACTCCACCATCAAATCCTTGGGGGCCAGATTGGAGAAACGTAGCTTGCCCTTCAACGCCTCGGGCACCGGCGAATCGGCCAACTGTTCGGACAGCACCACCACGGGACGGTCGTAGAACCAGGTGTCGAAGGTCCGCACCTTTTCATAGCTCCCGCGCCCCATCACGATCACGTCCTTGTCGGCGATGAAGGCTGAATAGCCGTGGTCTTCGGACGGGTCGTCACGTCGTAGAAGCCAGTCGATGTCACCGTCGGGCCGAGTGATGAAGCCATCCAGGCTGGTGGCGATGAAGACGTGGGCGGTGGGCACTGAGCATGCAACGAAGAAATGATCCCGTGGATCTGCTCGGTCCAAGACCGTGTACGTTGCGTCTGGGAGCGAGCTCCGTCGGTGCCCACGGCAAACCTTCGCCCCTGCTCCCCCGCCCAGGCCGCTTCCTTGGCGGCGTTGAGCTCCAGCAAGTTGGTCTGCTAGGCAACCCAATTGCAGGGCGCAACGCGCGCCTATAATGTCGCTATAGAACGAAGCCACTTGCACCTCCAATTGTGCTCAGGGCAGCAGCTGTTCAAGGTCAGTCAGCAAGCGATCTTGGTGAGTCTGCTTTTTCTTGCAGCGCATATAAACATCAAGTTGATATTTCAAAATCTTCCAAGGCTGGCAATTTTTTTTGGGGGTGATAGTTTTGCACCAGACTATAATGAACAGATTAAATGCGCACTGGTACGCGCGGCCATCCTTGGAAATTGGTGGTTAATAAAATTAAATCTGTGATGATTTGGTGTAGCAATGAGGATTTAATATGAACGTCTTATTGAAAGAACTGCACTCCTATCATCATGAGGTGGCTATCCAAATTACTCAGATCAAAGAATTACTGGGGAGGATAAGGCATGGATCTGCGGGTGCCGATGACTGCAAGCCGTTGTTCAAGCAGTTGGAAGCCTTGCATGGTGATGCAGAGCGGCACCACCATGAAAATGAAGAGCTTATTCGGCGGGCCTTGCTAGCAACTGATGCACCGATCCACCAACGGGTCGAGGATATCGAACGAGATCATCAAGCATTTGAGCGAATTGCTGGACAGCTCAAGACGTTGGAGGCGTCAACTCAGGAGGCAAGAGTAATCGCCGACACTATCGATGACTTCATCAAGAAATACTACGACCATATGGATACTGAGGAAAATATTTTCTTTCCCGTGGCGGACAAGTGGTTGTCAGACATCCAGTGGCAGGAAATAAAGCGTCAGTGGCACCAATCGAAACTTTAAGTATCTTGCTTAAAAAGCAGGCTACCACTTAACACTTGACCTCACAATTTTATTGCGCTGACACCCGATAATACATTTAGCCTGTAGGATTACTTATATATAGCTACAAATGAGATAAGTCATGAGCAATACACCCACACATTCGCCAGACGTGGAATAAGCGTTGTGGCTAATCATATTATTTCGATTACAAATCTCTAGGGATGGTCTGAAATAGCCGGATGTTTTCCGGCTATCGAGCCGTCAGTACTTTTCAAAAAACGACCCGCGTCGAAATTTGATCCATTTTCTTCATTTTTCAGCCCTTCCGGGCGCAGCAAGGCGCTTCGCAGCGCCCATTTACTGTATTACACG
>NZ_CAXAPD010000038.1:0-42877 GCF_963970515.1 Pseudomonas sp. RL_5y_Pfl2_73
CCGAAGCATTAGTGGCACTGGCCCGCAAGCTTGCCCGAGTAGTATTCGCCCTGCTGAAGAACCAGAGCGAATACTTACCGAAGGGCATTTAAGGGGTAGCCCTGCACCATAGAATCTCCCACAGTGGATCTGGGGTGTCGGCGATGTTTGGGTGTGCCAATGAACCCTGTGGGAGCTGAGCTTGCTCGCGATGATGGCTGTACAGCCAACATCACCGGTACTGACCTGCCGCTTTCGCGAGCAGGCTCGCTCCCACAGTGGATCTGGGGTGTCGGCAATGTTTGGGTGTGCCAATGAACCCTGTGGGAGCTGAGCTTGCTCGCGATGATGGCTGTACAGCCAACATCACCGGTGCTGACCCACCGCTTTCGCGAGCAAGCTCACTCCCACAGCGGATCTGGGGTGTCGGCAATATTTGGGTGAGCCAACGGACCCTGTGGGAGCTGAGTTTGCTTGCGATAATGGCTGTACAGCCAACATCGCCGGTACTGACCCACCGCTTTCGCGAGCAGGCTCGCTCCGACGTTGCAAAAGCGCTTTTTTTATTGCACCTTCGCCAAATCCCCTTTCAACGCAACACCCGCCATGATCGCGCCGGCGTGGCATTCGTAGGTGGTGGAGTCCTTGCGTTCGTTGCGCTTGTAGAAGCTGACGATGTTGGTGACGGCATTGGCGCCGGCGTTCTTGGCCGCTTGGTGCAGGCTGATCAGGGCCGATTGCAGGACCCATTCGCAGGCGACTTCATCGGATTTGTTGAAGGCGTTGGTTTTCTTGTTGGTCACCGCGCCAGGGCTGATCACGGTGACGTTGCCGGCCGGTTTGTTGCCGGCCAGGTAGAATTTCACGCTGCCGTCGATCTTGCCGGTGCGGATGGCTTCGGCCACGACTTTGTCGAAGGGCAGGAACAGCGCGGTATCACGGGCCTGGCTGAGGCTTGGCAGGGTGCTGAGCAACAGGGCGGCGGTCACGGTGATTTTCTTCAACGACATCATGGTCTCCTTGACGAGGGGCAACAGGGTTTTGAATCCGATTCAGTGCCAGCGGCGGAAAATCAGCGAGGTGTTGACCCCACCAAAGGCGAAGTTGTTGTTCATCACGTATTCGTGGCTCATCGACCTGAACTCGTTGCGCAGGTAATCGAGCTTGCCACATTGGGGATCAACCTCATCGAGGTTGAAGGTGTGTACGTAGAGGTCGCGGTTCATCATTTCGATGCTGAACCAGGACTCCAGCGCCCCACAGGCACCCAGAGTGTGGCCGAGGAAGCTCTTCTGCGAGCTGATGGGCATGCGCTCGCCAAACAGGCTGCTGGTGGCCAGGGTTTCGGCAATGTCGCCCTGTTCGGTGGCGGTGCCGTGGCCGTTGACGTAGCCGATGGCCGAGGGCTCGAGGCCGGCATCTTCCAGGGCCAGTTCCATGGCCCGGCGCATCGTGCTCAGTTCGGGACGGGTGGCGTGCTGGCCGTCGGCGTTGCTGCCAAAGCCGACGACCTCGGCATGAATCCGTGCGCCACGGGCCAGGGCGTGTTCCAGTTCTTCAAGCACGAGCATGCCGGCGCCTTCACCGATCACCAAACCGTCGCGGTCCTTGTCGTAGGGGCGCGGGCTGGTTTGCGGCGCATCGTTTTTCAGGCTGGTGGCGTAGAGCGCATCGAAGACCATCGCTTCGGTCGGGCACAGTTCTTCAGCGCCACCGGCGAGCATCAACGGCAGGCGTCCGAACTTGATCGCCTCGTAGGCATAGCCGATGCCATGGCTGCCGCTGGTGCAGGCGCTGGAGGTGGGAATCAGGCGTCCGGTCAGGCCGAAGAAGATGCTGATGTTGGCCGCCGTGGTGTGGGGCATCATCCGCACATAGGAGTTGGCGTTCAGCCCTTCGGCCACGCTGTTGAGCAGCATGTTGCCAAAGGCCTTGATCTCGTCGGTGCTGCCGGTGGACGAACCGCAGGACACGCCCATGCGCCCGTCCTTGATCGACGCGTCGCCCAGCAGGCCAGCGTCGGCCAGGGCCTGTTCCGCCGCGCCCACCGCCAGGCGCGAAACGCGGCCCATGCTGCGCAGTTGCTTGCGGGTCCAGTGGGCCGGGACCTGGAAGTCGTCGATGGGGCCGGCCAGGCGGGTGTTCAGTTCGGTGAAACGGTCCCACTCATCCATGCGTCGGATGCCGCTGCGGTTGGCGGCGAAGTTGGCGGCGATGGTCTCCCAGTCGCTGCCTATGGAGGTGATACCGGCCATGCCGGTGACGACAACGCGCTTCATCAGCACAAGCCTCCGTTGACGGCCAGGACCTGCCGGGTGATGTAGCCGGCTTCGGCGGACATCAGGAAATTCACCGCACCTGCCACTTCTTCCGCAGTGCCCATGCGCTGGGCGGGGATCATTTTCATCAGTTCTTCCACGGGGACGTTTTCATCGAGCATAGCGGTGTCGATCAGGCCGGGCGCGACGCAATTGACGGTGATCTTGCGCTTGCCCAGCTCGATTGCCAACGCCTTGGCCGCACCGATCAACCCGGCCTTCGAGGCGCTGTAGTTGACCTGGCCGCGATTGCCGATCAGCCCGGAAACCGAGGTGATGCAGACGATCCGCCCGGCGGCGCGCCGACGGATCATCGGCATCATCACCGGGTGCAGCACGTTGTAGAAACCGTCGAGGTTGGTGCGCATCACCACATCCCAGTCGTCCTCGCTCAGGGCCGGGAAGGCACCATCGCGGGTCAGGCCGGCATTGAGCACGACGCCGTAGTAGGCGCCGTGGGTTTCGACGTCGGCTTCGAGAATGGCCTTGCACGCGGCACGGTCGGCCACGTCGAATTGCAGCACCCGGGCGTTGCGGCCCAGGGCCTGGATTTGGGCCTGGACCGTCTCGGCCTCGGCGCGGCCGCTGCGGCAGTGCAGCACGATGTCGTGCCCGGCCTGGGCCAGGCGCAGGGCGATGGCGCGGCCGATGCCACGGCTGGAGCCGGTGACCAGTACGGATTCAGTCATGACGGGTTTCCTGTTGCGGACGGTTCATGAAGGTAATGGGCGGCCTGGGGCGGACGGAATACGTTGAGCCGGGCCGTGGCGTGGATGCCTGGGGCGTGGATGTGGCATTCGAACACGCCCATGCCGTTGTCGTCTTCCAGGGAGCGCACGCCGTGGATGGTCAGCTCGACGCCTGCGGGAAAACACTCGACGTTGCATTCGAACTTGCGGGTGCCGAGCAAAAAGCCCAGCGCCACGGCTTCACCCCGTTGGCGTGCATGGCAACCGGCAAACGCCGCGACACTCTGGGCCATCAGCTCGATGCCGACCCAGGCCGGCAGCGCACCGTCGTCGCGGTTGAACAAACCGCCAGGCTTGACGGTGGTGTGGGTATGGATCTGTTCGTCATCGAACGACAGGATCCGGTCGATGAGGATCATGTCGCCGGCATGGGGCAGCAGTTCGGCGAGCGGCCAGTCAATCATGGGGCGTCTCCGATAATCAGGCTGACGTTGTTGCCGCCGAACGCAAATGAATTGCTCATCAGGCGGCGCGGGGTGGCCGGGGTCAGGTGGGTGCCGGCGGTGACCCAGTCCAGCGCCGGCAGGGCCGGATCGGCCTGGCCGTCCCAGATATGCGGCGGCAGGGCCAGGGCGGTGTTCTCTGTGCTCAGGGCCAGCCAGCAGAACGCCGCTTCCAGTGCCCCGGCCGCGCCGAGGGTATGGCCGGTCATGGGCTTGGTGGACGAGCAGGGCACGCCCGCCGGAAACAGCCCGGCCACCGCCTGGCTTTCCATGGCGTCGTTGTGTTGCGTGGCGGTGCCGTGCAGGTTCAGGTAGTCGATCTGGCTGGCCTCGAGGCCGGCGCAACGCAGGGCTTTTTCCATGGCCTGGCGGGCGCCGCGACCGCTGGGTTCAGGTGCGGAAATATGGTGGGCATCGGAACTGGCGCCGTCGCCGAGCAAGGCAATCGGTGTCCCGTCGCCTGGCGTCTTGCTCATGAGGAACAGCACGGCTGCTTCGCCAATGTTGATGCCGCTGCGGTTCACCGAAAACGGATTGCAGCGTTCATTCGACATCGCTTCCAGCGCGGAAAAACCGTTGAGGGTCAGTTTGCACAGACTGTCCACGCCACCGCACAGCACGACATCGCACAGGCCCAGGTCGAGCAGGCGCCGGGCGCTCATCAAGGCGCGGGCACTGGAAGTGCAGGCCGTGGAAATCACGTAAGACGGGCCGCTCAGGCCGAGCCAGTCGGAAAGAAAGTTGGCCGGCGCGCTGAGCTCCTGTTGCTGGTAGTCGTAGCCGTCGGGGAAGTGTTGCTCGCGCAGGTAATGGGCAATGCCCTGGCTGGCCTCATCGATCCCCGAAGTGCTGGTGCCCAACACGATGCCGATGCGGGTGCGACCGTAGGCCTGGATGGCCTGGTCGATCTCGGCGCGAATCTGCAATCCGGCTTCCAGCAGCAGTTGATTATTGCGAGTGCGGTGCGCCAGCAGGGTTGGGGGAATGGGGGCGAGTTCACCCGGCACCGCGGCGACTGGCAACGCACGTTCGGCCACCCAGTCGTCCTCGATACACACGCCCGAGCAGTCGCCAGCAAACAGGTTGCGCGCAACGGTGTGCTTGTCGCGGCCCAGGGCGCAGATCACCCCGAGGGCATTCAAATAGGCGGTCATGGGGCGTTCTCGGGCAACGGTGTGATGCGGTAGCGGGGGCCTTGGGGCAGGCTCATTTCAAAATCCAGCGGCTGCGTGTAGCGCACCTGCCAGCGACTATCGAGGGTCCGTTGCGACGCCTGTTGCCGGGCGGCCGGGTAGTTGTCGGGCAGTTCGGCTTCGGGGGTCAGGGCGAACAATAGCGCGGCGAACAACTCCCGGGCCTCGGCATTGGGCGGCAGCAGACCGTCGGCTTGCCACTGGCCAGCGACCAGGCGCTGGCGGGCCACGGGAATGCCCAGTGGGTCCATCATCGACCAACGGATGCCGGCGTCTTCGCGCTGGATCACCAGCAGCCAGTCCTGGCGTTGGCCGGCCATTGTCCTCTCGATGTGCAGTTGCATCGGCAAGGCCAGGGTCGGCGTGCGAGCGGGCAGCGGCGCCTGGCTGGCGCAGGCGCTGAGCAGCAGACAGGCGATCAGCAGGCCACGGATCATCCGGCGGCCCCTTCGAGAGGTTTGCGGGCGACCACGTTGACCAGGGTTTCCTCACGCTCGCCAAAGGGTCTTGGGCGACGCAGGCCGAAGCGCTCCAGCAGGCCGAAATCCTTGGCACGGCTCCACCACAGGTACGGGTACGACACGTTGCGGGCTTCGAACTGGAAACCCTGTTCGCGGATCATCTCCAGGTACTGTGCGGCACTTTTCTGCACGTGCATGGGATGGCGGAACAGCCAGCGAATCACCCAGGTATCGATGTAGGCTTCGGTGGATTCGGCGAACATCAAATAGCCGCCGGGCTTGAGCACGCGGTAGAACTCGGCGAGGGCGTTTTCCTGTTCCACCAGGTGATGGAACGTCTGGTGGCAGAACAACAGGTCGACGCTGGCATCGGGTACCGCCAATGTCGCGCAGTCGCTGCCGATCAGTTCTACGCTCATGCCCTGGCGCGCGGCTTCCTCCCGGCTCAGGTCCAGACTGTGGGGGTCGGCATCCACGCCGATCAGGCGGTGTGGCGCGAACACCTGACGCAGGTACTGGAATGATTTGCCCTGGCCGCAACCGGCGTCCAGCAGCACCGGGTTGGCCGGCAACGGGGTGCTGAACAGGCTGCGCAGGTCGTTGATCGCCACGCGCAATACATGGTGCTGCCAGGTGTGGCTGCGCAGGAACCAGAAACCGAAGCGGGTTTCTTCGACGTAGTTGTCGCTCAGGTAGCTCATGGTTGCAGACTCGGCGCCGGGCTCGCGCAGATTTCCGAAAGCATGCGCAGGCGCCGCTTGGGTTCGCTGACAAACGGATTGCGTTGATCCCAGGCGTAGCCGGCCAGGATCGAGCTGATCATGCGACGGATATCGGCCGAACCTTCGGTGTAGAAAATCACGTCCTGGAAGGTGCCGGCGTACCAGCCCTCGACGTAGCAGCGGAAGGTGTCGACGCCGCGCTTGAGTGGCTCGGCAAACTCGCTTTGCCAATCCACGGGTTCACCTTGCAACTGACGATGCAGCACCTCGGCGGCCATGCTCGCCGAACGCATGGCAATGGTCACGCCGGAGGAGAACACCGGGTCGAGGAATTCTGCTGCGTTGCCCAGCAGGGCGAAGCCAGGGCCGTGCAGCGTCTTGACGTTGGCCGAGTAGCCGCCGATGGTCCGCGCCGGGGTGTCCCACACGGCGTTCTGCAGCACGCCGGCCAGGCTTGGGGTTTCATCGATGAAACCGCGCAGGCAGGCATCGAGGTCGTCGGTGCGGCCGGCGAAATGTTCCGCCGCTGCAACCACACCCACCGAGCAGCGCCCGTCGCTGAACGGAATGGTCCAGAACCACACGTCGCGTTTGCTCGGGTGGGTGGTGATGAGGATCTTGTCCCGATCAAAAGCCGGGGTGTCGATGCGATCTTCGATATGCGTGAACACGGCCTGGCGCACGGGGAAATTCGACGGGGCCTCAAGGTCCAGCAGGCGCGGCAAGACTCGGCCATAGCCGCTGGCATCGAGCACGAAGTCGGCCTCGACACAGTACTCGCTGCCATCTTCGCGCTGCACGCCCAGTTGTGGCTTGGCGTGGCTGAAGTCGGCGCGGCTGATCGCTTGGCCGTAGCGGATCTCCACGCCTTGCAGGGCGGCCTGGTCGGCCAGCAACTTGTCGAAGTCGGCGCGTTGCACCTGGAAGGTCGTGGGCTTGCCGTTGCTGAAGGTATCGCCGAAATCGAAGGCGCTGTAGCGCTCGCCCCAGGCAAACGCGGCGCCGTTCTTGCGCTGGAAGCCGGCGGCATTGACCGCGTCGAGCATGCCGGCCTCTTCGACGAAATCCAGGCAATGGGACAACAGGCTCTCACCGATGGAGAACCGGGGGAAATGCTGGCGCTCGATGACCAGCACATCGTGGCCCTTGCGCTTGAGCAGCGCGGCGGCGATGGCGCCGGAAGGGCCTGCGCCGATGATGACGACCTGGCGATATTCCGTTTCAGTAACAGGCATTGGAATTTCTCGAATATCCATAGTTATCGTGGGTCTTGTCCTTGAGCGGGTGTGGGGTGTTCCCGACGCCCGGCCCACGGCGCCAGCATGAAACTGAAGGCCAGCCCGAGGCTCACTGCCAGGCCGAAATGACTCACCGCCGGTGTGCTGGACAACGCCAGCAGGCCGAACGACAGCCAGGTGGTGATCGCCGCCAGCAACGTGCCCAGCAGGCTCACGGCCGCGCCGCCGATCTGCTCGCGCATCAGGATCGCGTAGTCGACGCCGATGGCCGTCACCAGCAACAGGCCGAACAGGCTGAACAAGGTCAGTGGCTGCCCCAGCCAGCCGAGGCTCGCCAGGCTGCACAGCGCAGCCAGCAGCGGCAATGCGACGATGCACAAGGCGCCGCCGACACCAAACGGCCAGATCAGCACCAGCACAATCAACACGCAGGAGGCCAGTTTCAACTCGGCGGCGCTGACCTGCGTGGCGGCAAAGACTCGGTTGAGGTCGCCCAGGCGATCCACCAGTAGGACGCCCGGCAGATCCACCGCTTGTACCCGCAGCAGCGCCGCATCGTTCAAACCTTGCAAACTGACCACCGCGGCAACGCCTTGTGCTGTTGGTCCGAGCCAGAGTGTGCGATACGGCTCGGCCAACGGTCCTGCCAGTGCGGCGTCAATGTCGGTTACCGGCAGGGCCTGTAGTTGCGCCAGCTCCGCTTGCAGCGCGGCGACCGGGACGCCCAGGTCCAGCAGCGGTTGCCAGAAGGCTGGCAAGCGGGCGAGGGCCTCACGCACCTTCTGCTGTTCGGCGGGCGGGCTGACCAGTTGGTTCAGCGACAGGTAGCCCTGGAGCTTTTCCAGGCCGATCAACTGATCCAGCCGCTCGTTGAGGGCGGTCTGGCGCTCCAGCAGTTGGGATTGATCGTCGGCGCGGATCAGGAAGAACTGACTGGTGGGCTGGAAGCCGGTGATGCGCGCGACGTCGTGGGCTTCGTCGGTGAGGTGCTGAGGCGTGCCGATCCACTGGCGGATGTCGTTTTTCGTGGTCAGGTGCCAGAGCCCGCCCGCGCAGAACGACAACAACAACATCAGCAGGACCGGCGTGCGCACCCGCTTCAGCAGGGCCTCGCGGGCCTTGAGCAGGTATTGGCAGACCTGGAGCGGCCATTGGGCTGGACGCAACTCTGCACCCTTGAGCAGCGCCGGCAGCAGGCAGACGGCGGCCAGGTAGGCGCCAACCAGCCCGGCGGTGGAAAATATCGCGATCTGGGTCAGGGCCGGGAAGGGGGTCCAGGCCAGGGCCAGGTAGCCGATGCAGGTGGTCACAAGGCTCAGGCTCAGCCCCGGCAGGGTCAGGCGCAAGGCCGGCCAGCTGCGCCATGGCTTGAGGCTCCAGCTCTTGGACAGGTAGTGCAGTGGGTAGTCCACCGCGACGCCGATCAGGCTGGAGCCCAAGACCAGGGTCATGACATGCATGTGGCCAAACAAGGCCACGCAGGCCACCGCGCCGAACAGCACGCCCACCAGCACCGGTACGAACGCCAACCACACGCGCAGGCGTCGGAAGGCCAGCAACAGCAGCAGCAAGATGCCGATGGTCGCGCCACCGCCGACCCAGGTGATTTCTCGCGACGCCTGTTGTTGGCCGCTGGCGGCGTACAGCAGGCCGCTGGCCGCCAGCAGTTGCCCTTGGGCCTGGCTTGCCTGGTCGCGGCTGCGTTGCAGCAGCTCGGCCACTTGCAGCGGCAGGTTCATGTCGAAGGCGTTGCCTTGGGCGCGGGCCCGCAGCATCACCCAGCTTTTACCGTCGGCATCGGCGACCAACGCACCGCTGCCGATGTCGAATTTTATCGCGCCGCGTTGTGGCTGGCTGTTCTGGATGCGCCCGGTCAGACCCAGCCAGTCGTCCTGGTTCGGCACCAGGCTGAAGCCGCTGAACGGGTCGAACAGGGCCTGCACCCGTTGTTGGATGAACGCCTGGGGCTGCTTGATCAATTGCTGCCGGTCCGCCGCCGAGAGCATTGCCAGCCGCCCGTTGAGCAACTGCGCGCGCAGCGCCGGCAAGTCGGCCTGCAACGTCCACTGGACCTTGTCGAACAGACCGCTGGCCTGCCATTGCTGGCCCAGGGTTTGCGCCAGGGCGATGGCTTGCTGGCGATCGGTGTGACCGACCAGCACCAGCATCTCGCGATTGAGTGGTTCCTGCATGCGTTGTTCGGCGATGAGTTCCAGCGCATCGGGCGACGTGCCTGGCACCAGTTCCATGAGATTGGCCGACAGCGGTGCGCCGTTGCGCCATTGCCAACCGGCGAGCGCGAGCACTGCCAGCAGCAGCATCACGAACAGCCAGGGCAGCCCCCGTTCACTCGGCAAAATCATGTTGCTCCGCTTCGCTCAAGGGGTGTGCGCTGGTCGTGTCCTGCATGCGCAGCACGGTACTGTCGCCTTGGGTTTCCAGCAATTCGATGCGCTGCACCAGTTCGCCGCCGTCGATGTTGATCTGGTTGAAAACCTGTTTGAGCAGCACCGAGCGCGGGGTCAGGGTGAGCTTCCATTGTTGCGGCTCGCCCGACAGGCTCAGTTCGAAATCCCGCTGCAGGCCTGTGCTGTCACCCTGCAATACGGCCAGGAACAAGCGGTTCTGCTCGGCGCCGGCGCTCTTGTTCGGCAACATCTGCCAGGTGCTGCCGTCTCGTCGGGCGATGCCCTGGGTGGTGATGCGGTAGTCCTGTTGCAGCGGGGTTTGCAGCAGCCACAGCAGGCCGTGGTTTTTCGCCAGCACGAAGCGCCCCTTGCTGGTGAGGGGCTGGGGCAGGGCGCGCAGGTGTTTTTCCTGGATGAACTGCCCGTGGATCACCTCCGGGCGGGCCAGTTGCTCGCTGAGTTGTTGCAAGTCGAACGCTTGGGCAGCGGGCGCCAGGCAGCACAGCAACAGCCAGATAACCAGGCGCTTCATGGCAGTTTCCTTTCCACGGCTTGAACAAAGACCCGGGGCGAGGCCAGCAGCATTTCGCGACTGGCGAGGTCCACGGCCACTTGCACCGAACTGGCACGGGTCAAGCGTTCGCCGGTGGCTGCGTCGCTGATCAGGTAATTGATCTTCAGCCGGTTTTCCCACTCCACCAGGCTGGCGCGCACGGTCAGGGCCTGGCCGAACACGGCGCTGCGCACGTAGCGCAGTTGCAGGTCGATGATCGGCCATGCGTGGCCGGATTCGAGCATGTCGTTGTAGTTGTGGCCGATCAGGTCGAGCAAGGCGCAGCGGGCCACTTCCAGGTATTTGACGTAGTGGCCGTGCCAGACCACGTTCATCGAATCGACATCGAAGAACGGCACCACGATGTGTGTGTCAACGTGCAAAACGCCTTGGTTACGCATGCAGCCTCCAGTGTTGCTCGGCGATGCGTTGCAGGCACAGGCGCAGTTCGCCTTCCAGGGCGCGGTCTTCGATCACCGGCGGGAAATCCTCAGCCAGTTGCTGGTGCATGGCGGCCAGGGCCGGCGGCAGCGCTCGTGCGTCTTCGGCACGGCTGCGTAGCCACACGCCCTGGTTGGCGGCCAGCAAGGTAGCCGCGGCAACTTGTTCGGCCAGCTCCAGCACGCGGATCGCATCCCGGGCGGCGATGGTGCCCATGCTCACCTTGTCCTGGTTGTGGCACTCGGTGGAGCGCGAGAACACGCTGGCCGGCATGGTGTTTTTCAGGGCTTCGGCGGTCCAGGCACTGGTGCCGATCTGCACGGCCTTGAAGCCATGGTTGAGCATCGCCCGTTCGGCGCTGGCGCCGGACAGGTTGCTTGGCAGGCCATGGTTGTAGCGCTCGTCCACCAGCAGTGCGAGCTGGCGGTCCAGCAAGTCGGCGACGTTGGCCACCAGGTTTTTCAAGCTGTCCATGGCGAAGGCGATGTGCCCGCCGTAGAAATGCCCGCCGTGCAGGACGCGCTCGGCTTCGGCGTCGATGATCGGGTTGTCGTTGGCGCTATTGAGTTCGGTCTCGATAAACGCGCGCAGCCAGCCCAGGCTGTCGGCCAATACCCCAAGCACATGGGGCGCGCAGCGCAGGGAATAGCGATCCTGCAGGCGATGCAGCGGCGCGGTTGGGGCGTCGATTGCCAGGTCTTTGCGCAGCCACGCGGCGACTTGCATCTGCCCCGGGTGTGGCTTGGCAGCGAACAGGCGTTCGTCGAAGTGTTCCGGGTTGCCTTGCAGGGCGACGACGTTCAGCGCGGTGATGCGGGTCGCCAGTTGCAGCAGGTAGTCGGCGCGGGCGAAGGCCAGGCAAGCCAGGCCGGTCATCACGGCGGTGCCGTTCATCAGCGCCAGGGCTTCCTTGGGTCGCAGCACCAGCGGTGTCCAGCCCAGTTCACGATGCACGTCAGCGGCCAACCGCCGTTCGCCGCGGAACATCACTTCCCGTTCGCCGGACAGCGTGGCGGCGACGTAGGACAGCGGCGTCAGGTCGCCACTGGCGCCCACCGAGCCTTCTTCCGGAATCAGCGGCAGGATGTCGTGTTCGAGAAAGGCCTGGAGGCGTTCCAGCAGTTCCACCCGCACCCCCGACACGCCGTGGCACAGCGACTGCAAACGCGCCGCCAGCACCGCACGGGTGGCCTGGGCGTCGAGCAGTTTGCCCAGGCCGCAACCGTGGAACGTGTACAGGTGGCGCGGCAGGGCCTCGACGTGGTGCAACGGCACGGCCACCACGCAAGAGTCGCCGTAACCGGTGGTCACGCCGTAGATCACCCCTTCCTTGTCCAGCAAGGAATCGAGGAATTGCGCTCCCTTGGCAATGCGCTGGCGGAACACCGGGTCATCTTGCAATTGCGTCGGTGTCTGACGGTTGGCCAGGGCCAGCACATCTTCGATGCGCAAGGGGCGTTCGCCGAAGGTTACCGGCTCAGGAGTGGGCATCGTCATCGGTCTTCCAGAAAGGGTAAAAGTTGAACCACTGTTGGGGGCCCTGGAGGCAGTACTGCGCCAGGCGTTCGGCGTAGCGGCCGGCCCAGTGGGCGATCACTTGCTCGCGGTCATTGCGTTTCCATGCCACGGCATCGGCGAAGGGTTCGAGGATGACGCGATAGCGTCCCTCGTGCTTGAGGCACATCAGCAGATTGACCGGGCATTTCAGCAGGCCGGCCAGTAGCCAAGGGCCCTGGGGAAAGGCGGCCGGGTGGCCCATGAAGTCCACGGTCACGCTGCGCCCGCCGTGCAGCGGTACGCGGTCGCCGGCGATGGCCAGCCACTCGCCGCGCTCCAGGCGTTCGCTCAACTGCAACATGATCACCGGGTCCAGCTCGCTGACCTGGATCAGCCGCAGGTGCGTGGCACCGGCTTCGCCCAGCAAGCGGTTGAACTGCTCGGCGTGCTTGGTGTGCACCAGCACGTTCATGGTCACTTTCTCGCCCAGCTCGGCCAGGGCCCGGCACATTTCCAGGTTGCCCAGGTGCGCGCCCACCAGCATTTGCCCGCGGGTGTCTCGCAAGTGATTGCGCAGCAGCGCCTTATCGACGATTTCGATCTGGTCGATGCTCAGCTTGCCGTTCCAGACGTCGAGCTTGTCTAGCAGGGAGTCGGCAAAGGCCATGAACTGCCCGAACACCCGCCAGCGGGTCGGGCGCAGTTCAGGACGTGTGCTCCAGTCGGCCAGGCGCTGCTGATATTGCCAGGCCGCCTGGCGGGCGCTGCGGCCGAAAATGAAGAAGTACAGGACGATGCCGTACAGCACCGGGGTCAGCAAGCGCCGGCCGAGCACCTTGGCGGCGACAGCGGTGAGCTTCATCAGCCAGAAACTGCCACGCTCCTGGCGGTCGGCCCAATGTTGCTTGTCTTCCTGAAGGCTCATGCCCGCCACCGTCGCCAGAGAATCAGGGGAAAGCGCACGAGCATGCCGAAGAACAATCGGGTGTGCATGCTGGAAATCAGCACGTTGTCGTGGAGCAGGCGAAAGTGCGAGACCCCGTCCTGGGGGTAATGGACCCGCGTGTGCAGCCAGTGCATCGGCTGATTGCGCCACGCCAGGCGCACGAGGATGTCCGAGTCGAAATCCATGCGCTTGCCGATATTGGCCGAGTCGATCAGCGCCAGGGTCGGTGCCAAGGGATAAACCCGAAAGCCGCACATGGAGTCGCGGATTTGCAAGGACAGGCTGTTGATCCAGACCATCACGTGGGTCAGGTAGCGCGCATACAGACGACCTTTCGGCACGCTGGCATCGTAGCGCGGATAACCACAGATCACCGCGTCGGGGTGGGCACGGGATTGCTCGATGAACGTCTTCACGTCGCCAAGATCGTGCTGCCCGTCGGCGTCCACCTGCAAGGCGTGGCTGAAACCCAGGCGCGAAGCCTCGCGCAGGCCGGTCATCACCGCACCGCCCTTGCCCTGGTTGACGGCCAGCCTGACCAGATGAACCCGCTCGCCCTCGGCCAGCCGCTCGAGCACGGCGGCACACGCCGGGCTGCTGGCGTCGTCCACCAGCACACAGGGCAGGCCGTTGGCGAGCAACGCCTGGACCACCGCCGAGATGGCGGTTTCGTGGTTGTAGACCGGGATGACGGCGCAGGGGTTATGCATGCGGCATGTCTCGATGGCCAAGGAGCATTTTGTGGCGAGAGCGCTTGCTCCCGCCGTAGGAGCTGCCGAAGGCTCGGTGCCGCGTTCGGACGATCTTTTGATCTTTCGCTTTGGACTCAATTGCTAGGGACAAGATCGCCACCTCGTTGCACTCGACAGCTCCTACGCCACCCTGCGGGAGCAAGCGCCCTTGCCACAATGATCTGTGCGGATGCTTAGGCATTGTTTTCCCCCAACACAATCCGCCCACTGGAGCAGGCCGCCGTGTCATTGCGGTAGGCGAAGTACAGCTTGCCGCGCTCGCGGTCGAAGCGCAGGTGCAGTTGGACTTCATCGCCGGGGCGCACCAGTTGCTGGAATTTCAGCACTTCCATGCCGACGAACCGGGGCGGCAGGTCCAGCAATTGTCGGCCCAGGCTCAAGGCCCAATCGACCTGCACCACGCCCGGCAGTACCGGCGCGGTGGGGAAGTGACCGCTGAAGTACACCAGGTCTGGCGGTACGACCAGTTGCAGGCTCCACTCGCCGTCGGTGTCGACCTGCTCCAGGACTTCAGGGGCCTTGGGGCGTGGCGCCATCAGCAGCGCCTCGACCTCGGTCTGGGGCAGCTTGCCCTGGGCGTTGAGCGGCAACTGCCGCAACCAGCGCCAACGCCGTGGCAGGGCGAGGGTTTCGCAATGCTCGCTCAGGTGCCGGCGCAGGCCTTCGGTAACGGCGCGTCGACCCTGGTTGCGTAAGGCACGCAGGCCAGCGTCGCTCAGCACCAGCAGCGCACCGAGGGAGGCGCGATTCTCCTGTACCACCCCCAGCCGCGCTTCGCTGACCCAGTCGTGGGTCACCAGCGCTTGTTCGAGCATCGGCAGGGAGATGCGTTTTTCTTCGAGCTTGACGATGCGGTCCAGTCGCCCGAGCAGTTCGAAGCGCCCATCTTCGGCGATTCGCGCCGCGTCGGCGGTGTGTTCCACATGCCCGGTCGGTAGGTAGGGCGAGGCGATCAACAAGGCGCCGTCGCTGTCCTGGCTCAGCTCGACGTCGGCAAAGGGTTGCCACAATCCGCCACCCTGGCGCCAGGCGATGCCGCCGGTTTCCGAACTGCCGAAAATTTCTGTCGGCCATTGCCCCAGGCGCTGCTGCAAGCTTTGCGCAGCCTCGGCCGGCAAGGCACCGCCAGAGGAGAACACCCGGCGCACGCAGCTCAAGGCCGGCCAATCGAGGTTGTCGCCCATGCGTTTGAGCAGCGCCGGGCTAGCGACCCAGGCGAACGCCGGTTGTTCGCGACTGGCGCGTTGCAGGTCTTCGGGGAACGCCAATTGCCGCCGCACGAATACACGTCCGGCGCACAGGGGCCAAAGCACCCGGAACAGCAACCCGTAGATGTGCTGGGTTGCAACACTGCCGATCATGCAGGCCGGGCCCAGGTCGGCGCCCCACAGGTGTTCCAGGGCCTGGACCTCGTTGCTCAACTGGCGCAGGGTTTTCTCGATGCGCTTGGGTTCACCGCTGGAGCCAGAAGTGCACAGGCTCAGCCAGCACTGATCGAGGTCCAGTTCGGCGGCGTCCATCGGCGCTTGTTGCAAGGCGTCGGGATGTGTATCGCCGGGCTGGTCGGTCAGCCACAGGTCCACGTCCGCCGCCCAACGCTGGCGTGTCTGCGCTTGGAGGTCGGTGGGAAGCAGGACTCGGGCTCCGGCGCGCCAGGCGCCGAGCAGGGCGACGGCCAGGTCGGCGGCATCTTCCAGGTGCACCGCCACATGTCGCACGCCCCGGGCATGCAGGCCGGCCGCCAGGCGCAACGCCGCGTCCCGCAGTTGCGAGTGATTCAGTGCCGGATCGACCGCAACGGCACGTTCCGGCTGAGCCTTGAGCAGCATCTGCTCAAGCGTTATCCAATTCATGGGTGGCCTCTTACCCGTTGTCGTATGAGCCATTCAATGGCAAACAGCAGCCCCATCAATCCGTAGGAAATCAGGCCGGTGTACAACATCCACCAGCTCAGCGGCGCCCAGAGGGTCAGGGCGGCGGCGAGCAAACCGTTACATAGGAAAAACACACTCCAGGCCACCGTGACCTGGCGGGTATACACCACCGCCTTGGCTGGCAACTGCGGTTCGCGCAGGCGGGCCAGGCGTTCGATCATCGGCGGGCCGTATTTCAGGCTCAGCACGAACAGCCCGAGCATGAATGCGCTGATCAGCACCGGGTACCAGCGCAGCAGGAGCGGGCTGTCGAACAGCGCGAGCAATACACAAAACACGATCGCCGTGGCCGCCATCCAGCGGCTGCCGGCCCCGTCGTTGCCAAGCAACGCCCGGGCCAGCCACAGGCTACCCAGCAGCAACCCGAACTGCCACGGGGCAAAGTGCTCCATGCCGAAATACACCGCAAAGGGGTAGAGCAGGCCCGCCAGCAGCAGGCCGAGGCCAATCAGCCGTGTCATGCGGCCGGTTGGACCAGTCGATAAACCGCCTCGACCACGTCATTGACGGTGCGCACCGACTTGAATTCTTCGGCGGCGATTTTCTTGCCGGTCTGACGCTTGATATGGTCGATCAGGTCGACCGCATCGATGCTGTCGATTTCCAGGTCCTGGTACAGGTTCGATTCCAGCGTCACACGCTCAGGGTCCAGCTCGAAAAGCTCGACCAGAGCATCGCGCAGGGTGTGGAAAATATCGTCACGAGTTTGCATGATCCGGTCTCAGGGGCGTTTTGCAGTGACGAAGGCCGCAAGGCTTGCCACATTGCTGAAATGGTTGCGGGTGTCCTTGGCGTCGGCGTCTATCTTGATGCCGTACTGCTTCTGGATCGCCAGGCCAAGCTCCAGGGCATCCACCGAATCCAGGCCCAGGCCTTCACCGAACAGGGTCTGGTGGTCGCCGATGTCGTCGATGCCAATATCCTCCAGGCCGAGGGCGTCGATGATCAGCTGTTTGATGTCACGGTGCAGATCGCTCATCTTCGGCGAGCTCCTTGATGTAATAGTGATGCAAAAAATCGTTAAGCCTGCGCGAAGCCTGAGGTGGCGGGCCGAGCGCGGCGAACGCCTGTGGGTCTATATCGGCCCCGACGCGAAAACTGAAGTGCACGCGGCACCGGGGAATGCGATACCAGGGTTCGGCCTTGGTCAGGGTCGTGGGGCAGACCTTGATCGTGACGGGTGTGAGGATTTTCGCACCCCGCAGGGCGATGGCCGCCGCCCCCCGATGAAAGGCCGGTACCTGACCTGGTTGGGTGCGCGTTCCTTCGGGGAAGACGATCAGCGTCTGGCCCTCTTGCAGGGCGTCGCTGGCGGCATCGAGCATGTCCATGCTGCCGTCGTTGCTGATGTATTGGGTCGAATGCAGTGGGCCACGGGTAAAGGGGTTCTCCCAGAGGCTTTGCTTGACCACGCAGTTGGCGTCGCGCACGAGCCCGATCAGGAACACCACGTCGATCAGCGACGGGTGATTGGCAATGATCATCTGCCCAGGGCGCCCGAGCCGTTCGGCGCCATCGATCTGGTAGGTGAGCACGCCGGTGCGGGCCATGAACCGGATAAAGAACCAGAACAACCGCCCGACCGTGCGGCGCGCCCTTTGGCGGTGAGCCAGGGCATCGCCGGGCCACCAGGCCAGCAACGGGAACACCAGCAAACGCAGGCACAGTCCGCCCAGCCCGAACAGGGCGAAGCTTAGGGCGGTCGCGATCAGGCGCCAGTAATAGGCGTCTCGGTGTTTACCCGTCACCGGTTGCGTTGCCAGGTCCATACACGATTCTTCCAGGCATGTTGGCAGGTGGTTTTGTCATCCAGCAGCGTACGCAATAAATCCAGGGCATGGGGCCAGTCGCTGCCCGGCATTTGACCGGTGCGGGCGCACAGGTCCAATTGCCAGTCGTCACCCGGGGTCAATAGCAGGCCCATGGCATAGGGAAACGGCACGTCATTGACCCACGGTGCATAGACTTGTGGAGGTTGTTCTTCGGTGATCACCAGCAGCACCGCAGGCGATCCTTCGTTCAACAGCGCGACGGCCTCCAGCACGCCGTGTTCCAACCCGTCGCCAGTAGCGGCCAGGGCCGTCATTTCACTGGTTTCGCCGCGCATGATCGACCACAGGCCAATCACCGCGTTGTGCACCGAGAGGCTGAATTGGGTCGGCGATAAAGGCTGGTCGGCGGCCAGGTCCTTGAGAATCTCGAAAGTGCGCGGGGTTTCGCCGTGGCGGGAAATAAAGACCAACGGTAGGTCCGCCCGCCCCTCGGCCAGCGGCCAGCCGACACTGAAGGCCATTCGCGCCAGGCGGCTGAGGCGCCGGCGCTGCATGGCCGGCAGGAACGAAACGTCAGGGGCGGCATCGCTAGTCGGCAATACGACCGGCTGTCGGCTCCATGCCTGCCAATCGTCCACGCTTTCGAGCCCAGGGGCCCATGCGCGCCATTGGGCGATATTGAAATTGATCACAAACGTCATCCCACCCCTGCGGGCTTTTATTGTCACGGTCCAGTGGTTTGACCCGCGTCCAACCCTGCATGGCCTAGCGACCCAAGTGGCGCGCATTATCCCGGTGCGATTGGCTTGTAGCAAATACTGGTTACATTTTGCTCAGCGAAATGTACGCGTTGCGCTGCTCAAGGCCTGGCTTGGACCATTGTTGCGATCATCACAAGTCTGTCTGTCGGTTGTTTCTGTCGCGGTCTGGGCGAATTGACGCCTGAATCGTTGGAAAAGCCACTGTTGCTGTAGTCCTTCTACGCAGAAGGTAGCTAAGCGGTGTCGCTGCCTACTACACTCGGGCATCTTTGGTACACGGAGGTTTTGACATGCGGCGTGTGGTGTTCAATCAGAAAGGTGGCGTGGGCAAATCCAGTATCGCCTGCAATCTGGCGGCAGTCAGCGCCAGCGAAGGCTATCGCACGCTATTGGTGGACCTGGATGCCCAGGCCAACTCCACTCAGTACCTGACTGGCTTGACCGGCGATGACATTCCCATGGGCATTGCCGACTTCTTCAAGCAGACCTTGTCGTCCGGGCCGTTCTCGAAAAAGAACAAGGTGGATATCTACGAAACGCCGTTCGACAACCTGCACGTGGTCACCGCCACGGCGGAACTGACGGACCTGCAGCCCAAGCTTGAGGCCAAGCACAAGATCAACAAGCTGCGCAAACTGCTTGAAGAGCTGGAGGAGGATTACGACCGGATTTACCTCGATACCCCGCCTTCACTGAATTTTTATGCGGTTTCAGCATTGATCGCCGCCGATCGGGTGCTGATTCCCTTCGACTGCGACAGCTTCTCCCGACAGGCGCTGTATGGGCTGCTGGCGGAAATCGAAGAGCTCAAGGAAGACCATAACGAAGGCCTGGAAGTCGAAGGCATCGTGGTCAACCAGTTCCAGGCCCGGGCCAGCCTGCCACAGCAGATTCTCGACGAGTTGATCGCCGAAGGGCTGCCGGTATTGCCGGTGTACCTGAGCAGTTCGGTGCGCATGCGCGAATCCCACCAGGCCAGCCTGCCACTGATCCACCTTGACCCGCGGCACAAGCTGACCCTGCAGTTCGTGGAGTTGCATGGGTTGCTGGAGCAGGCTTGAAGCAAAAGATCGCAGCCTTCGGCAGCGCCTACAGGATGAGCGCTAACCCTGTAGGCGCTGCCGAAGGCTGCGATCTTTCCAGGCTGTGCTTCAAATCCCCTGGCTGCGCAACCAAGCCATCAACTGCGGCAACGGCAGCGCCCCACTCTGGCGCGCCACTTCCCGACCGTCCTTGAACAGGATCAGGCTGGGAATCGAACGGATCCCCAACTGCGCGGATAGCGGCTGGTTGGCCTCGCTGTCGAGCTTGGCCAGCCGACATTTGCCCACCAGTTGCGCGGCGGCTTGTTCGAACACGGGCGCGAAGGACTTGCACGGCCCACACCAATCGGCCCATACATCCACCAGCAATGGCAACTCACCCTTGATCTGGCTCGCGTAGTCGCCTTGCTTGAGTTCGAACGGCTTGCTCAACAGCACCTGGGCCTTGCAGCGCCCGCACTTGGGTTGGTCGCCCAGGCGTTCGGTGGGTATGCGATTGAGCCCGTTGCAATGGGGGCAGGGGATCAGCATCAGGTCAGTCTCCAGAAAATCATCGGCACAGATTGAACACTATATAGAAACCAACACAAAAACCCTGTGGGAGCGAGCTTGCTCCCACAGGGGGGGTCAGCGTCGCGGGTTATTTGGCGTGGGTCAGCGTGTTGTAGCTGGTCATCAGGTTGCGGTAGTCGGGGATGTGGTTGGAGAACAAGGTCGCCAGCCCTTCCACGTCGTTGCGCCAGTCGCGGTGCAGTTCACAAGCCAGGCCGAACCAGGTCATCAGTTGCGCACCCGAGGATGACATGCGGTCCCAGGCCGATTGACGGGTCAGTTCGTTGAACGTGCCGGACGCATCGGTGACCACGAACACTTCGAAGCCTTCGGCCAGGGCCGACAGTGCCGGGAAGGCCACGCAGACCTCAGTAACCACGCCAGCGATGATCAGTTGCTTCTTGCCGGTGGCCTTGATCGCCTTGACGAAATCTTCGTTGTCCCAGGCATTGATCTGGCCAGGGCGAGCGATGTACGGCGCGTCCGGGAACAGGCTCTTGAGCTCGGGCATCAACGGGCCGTTGGGGCCGGTTTCGAAGCTGGTGGTGAGGATGGTCGGCAGTTGGAAGTACTTCGCCAGGTCCGCCAGGGCCAGCACGTTGTTCTTGAAGCGGTCCGGGTCGATGTCGCGCACCAGGGACAGCAGGCCGGCTTGGTGATCGACCAGCAGAACGGCGGCGTTATCTTTGTCGAGACGGTTGTAGGAAGTGGTCATGGCGTAGCCCTCATTGAGTTTTGGTTGCCGAAGGTGTCGGCGTGGTTAAGGTTTTCAATGTTGCTGCAGCGATTGATCGGTGATTCATCCGGTCGAAGCGCCCCGGTTTCAATCCGTGTCGCGATTCGATGGGTGTAGATTAAAACTGGCACCTTTGATGCGCTAGACTGCGAAAAATGGACTTAGCGTTCTATTTGGAGAACGATCATCGAAGACCTCAACACGCTTTACTATTTCACCCAGGTGGTCGAACACCGTGGCTTCGCCGCCGCTGGTCGGGCGCTGGACATGCCAAAGTCCAAACTCAGCCGGCGTATTGCCCAGCTGGAGGAGCGGCTCGGGGTGCGGTTGCTCCATCGCACCAGCCGCCACTGCACCTTGACGGAGATCGGCCAGGCCTATTACCAGCGCTGCCTGGCGATGCGGGTCGAAGCCGAGAGCGCGGCGCAAGTGATCGAGCGCAACCGCTCCGAACCCCAGGGACGGGTGCGCATCAGTTGCCCGACGGCGCTACTCAACAGTTGGGTCGGGCCGATGCTGACCCGCTATATGCTCAAGTACCCGCGGGTGGAACTGTTCATCGAGAGCACCAACCGCCGGGTGGACTTGATCCATGAAGGGTTCGATATCGCCTTGCGGGTGCGCTTTCCGCCGCTGGAAAATACCGACATGGTCATGAAAGTGTTGAGCAACAGCACCCAGTGCCTGGTGGGTAGCCCGGCGTTCCTGGAGCGCTTGTCTTCACCGGCCTCCCCGGCGGACCTCAACGGCTTGTCTAGCGTGCACTGGGGGGCGCCGCAGCGTGAATACCAGTGGGAATTGTTCGGTCCGGACGGCACCCGTGCACTGATCCGCCATGAGCCGCGCATGGTGACCGACGACTTGCTGGCCCTGCGTCACGCCGTGTTGGCCGGCATCGGCATCGCCCACCTGCCTGCCGTGGTGGTGCGCGAAGACATAGCGGCCGGCCGGTTGGTGGAGCTGGTGCCGGGCTGGACGCCCAAGTGCGGGATCGTCCATGCGATCTTTGCCTCGCGACGCGGGTTGCTGCCGTCGGTGCGTACGCTGCTTGATTTTCTGGCCGAGGAATTCAGCCAGAGTGATATGGCGTAGCGTGGAGGCCACTATGCCAGCGTATTTCCCTTGTGTGTGGGCTTGCTTGCGATGCTGGCCTGATAGTTGGTCGGGGGTTTTTGACTGGGTACATATCCATTTCTGCGGTAACGGCCACTTGGGGTTCCGCTTTTACAGCGGGTCACTTTTGGAAGAGCGCCAAAAGTAACCAAAAGCGCTTTGCCCCACCACTCGGCACCTCGCCTAGGCTCGGTGTGCCCTCACTCCGGCATTGCTCCGTGGGCCCGCCGCGAAGGGCCATCCATGGCCCAGCGCGGCTATCCCGGCATCCATGCCGGGATGCCCACTCCACAATGCCTGCGTTCGGCCAGCGTGGTTAACGGGGCGCCCGAAATCAACGTCCACCGCGAGGCGGCCTAGTAGCCGACCTGGCTCTCACGGTCGTACACCCATCAGACTTGTTTGGGCAGGTCCTGTGGGAGCAAAGCTTGCTCGCGAGGCGGCCTGATAGCCGGCTGGCTCTCCCTCTCGTACTCCAATCCCATTGTGGGGCTTGCACTCAAGGCTGCCATTCATCAGGTGCGCCGCACTGAAAAGGTGTCACGGCCTCAAAAAGACACTACGTATCTGTTTGCAGACTCAGGAGGTCCCATGAGCCATCCTCAAGACCCAGCCACTCCCCAAACAGTGGACAACCCCAACGATGACGGCTTCGTACTCGGCACCGCCGGCCGCGACGAAGACCCCAACGCCGCCCCGTCCTACGCCACCGACCGCCGCCACGACCGGGATGAACTGACCCCTGAAGACGCCCGCGGCATGCCCGGTTACCCGGAGAAAAAAACGCCGGCCAAACCGGTTGGCGAAGAGGGTGCCGAGACGGAACCGGGCATCGAGACGCCTGAGCAGGGGAACGATAAGGTTGGGTGAGCAGGACTCATATCTGCTCACATTTCTTACCGAGACCTAAAGCTTTTGGCGACTAGGCTGGAAACCAGCAAGAACTAACCATTTGTCTAACTGGCGCTATCGCAATTTGCGATGCGCCAGATTTGTGTTTAACTTCCCCATAGCAAAATGCGATAAGGACGTTGCATGCATGTGATCACTGAGAAACGCATTTGGGAGGCCAAGGAGAAATGGCCACATTCAGCGAATGCGTTGGATCAATGGTATCGGCTGATCAAGCGCAATAGCCCGGCTGATTTCGCAGCGATGAAATCCATATTTCCGGCAACCGACAAGGTCGGTCCGCTGCATGTGTTTGACATCGGTGGAAACAAGTTGCGGCTGATTGCGGTGATTCGATACCGAGCGCAGCGTCTGTATATCAAATGCGTGCTTGACCATCGGGAATACGACAGAGGCAGGTGGAAGGAGGAAAAGGGATGAGTGCACTGATCGAACAAGTCGCCGCCCATTGGGAGTTTGTGTCGCCCCTGCTGCGCAAACCCAGGAGCGAAGAGGATTACGACCGGTTGGTCGCAGCGCTCGATGAATTGTTGGAATTGATTGGCGAAGAAGAAGCCCATCCTCTGATGAGCCTGGTGGACATCATCGGTGAATGGATTGAGGCCTGGGATCACCAACATCGGCCAATGCCCAAGGCCAGTGGCGTCGAGACACTTCGCTATCTGATGCGCGAGCATGGGATGAGCCAGAGCGACTTGCCGGGTGTCGGCACCCAGTCGGTGGTGTCGGAGATATTGAGCGGCAAGCGCCAGCTCAATTTAAGGCAGATCCGCTGGCTGGCGGAGCGCTTCGGCGTATCGGTTGAGACCTTTATTTGATGGTTTGGCGCGGCGCACTAACTGTGGCGAGGGAGCAAGCTCCCTCGCCACAGGGGGATGCGCTATGTCGACTGGCGTGGGTCGACGTTGTCCAGTGCCCGGTTCGCCAATAAGCTGCTCAGTTCGATCAACTGCTGAATGCCCAGGGCAATGTGCCGCTTGGGGCCTTCCAAATCGAACGCCAGGTCACTGACCATGGCGTTGGCCGAGGCCAGGTTTTCGCTGAGGTTGGCGAGCAGGGTTTCGGTGTCGACGCCATTGACGACGGTGAACAGTTGGCCTGGATCGGCCTCGGGTTTGTTGGGTTTTGGGTTGAGGTAGTAGTCGAGGACGCGGTCAGCAGTTTCGTCGAATTCTTTTGAGTTTTTAGTGGCTGGATCGGTATCGGGCGGATTGGGGGTTGCTTTGAACATGGTGAATCTCCGTGATTGGTTGAGCCACCACGACCTATCGCTAAACAAGTAAAGGTGGCGGCTGTACGCAGGTTAGCGATCCGGGTCACAGAAACCCCGGGTAGACCAGAAGGTCTCCCACGCACAGCCACCATTAAGCGAGTTGCAGACGTAAAAGACTGCAATCGAGACTGGGCATTGTTGCGTCTGTGTTGAGTCGGATCGCTAAACCCGATCGCTGATTTTCAGCGACGGGGAAAACGATAAAGCCCGACCCCAAGGCGCACAAGCCGGCGGATTCTGGCGTAGTTGTAGGCAATGGCGCAAGGCGGCGTAGCCTGCTCCTGAATGGTCCTACATCGAAATAAACGCGGTGATCGTCAAGGGGAGTGGATTGGCTTCATGTGGTGAATTGAAGATCGCCATCGCGAGCAAGCTCGCTCCCACAAGGGTGGCTGTGTGATCGCGATATTTGCGGCAACACCCAACCCCTGTGGGAGCGAGCTTGCTCGCGATGACTTTCTCCCAGGCAACCCCGAACCTGCGGCGAGGAAGGGTTACGACGAGCAACTGATCTCCAGATGCTTGCCCCACTCCGGCGGGCGTTGTGCGTAGCTGTCCATGCTTGGTTGTTCTTCGAACGGCTTGCTCAACACGGTGTGCAGGCGGCGGACTTCTTCGTAGTCACCGGATTCGGCAGCGTCGATGGCTTTCTGCGCCAGGTAGTTGCGCAGCACGTACAGCGGGTTGACGGCGTGCATGCGGGCGCGACGCTGGTCTTGATCGACGGCGCCTTCGCGGTTGACGCGGGCGACATACAGCTCGCCCCAGGCATCGAAACCCTTGAGATCGACGAAGTCATCGCGCAGGGTGGCGACGGCTTGCGCGGGGGCTTGATCGCCCAGTCGGCGGAAGAACAGGCTGTAGTCGACGCCGCTGTTCTGCATCAGTTGCAGCAGGCGCTCCAGCAGTTTCTGGTCATCCTCCTCGGCGCTGGTCAGGCCGAGGCGGCGGCGCATCAGGTCCAGGTAGTGGGCCTGGTACAGCGGCAAGTACAAGCCGAGGGTTTCGCGCAGGGCTTCGACGCTGATGAACGGCGTCAGGGCCTGGGCCAGGGCGCTGAGGTTCCACTGGCCGATGGGCACCTGGTTGCTGAAGGAGTAGCGGCCCTGGTCATCGGAGTGGTTGCAGATGAAGTTGGCGTCGAAGTCGTCGAGGAAGGCGAACGGCCCGAAGTCGAAGGTGATGCCCAGAATCGACATGTTGTCGGTGTTCATCACGCCGTGACAGAAACCGTAGGCCTGCCATTTGGCAATCAGCTCGGTGTTGCGCTCGACGATTTCGCGGAACATCGCCAGGTATGGTTCCGGTTGCTCACGGCACTCGGCGAAATGCAGGTTCAACACGTGCTCGGCAAGGGCTGCATGCAGTTCGGGTTTCTTGGTGTAGTAGAAATATTCGAAATGCCCGAAGCGCACGTGGCTAGGCGCCAGGCGCAGCACCATGGCGGCGCGCTCCTGCTTTTCGCGCCACACTGGGGTGTCCGAGCCGATCACGCACAAGGCGCGGGTGGTGGGGATGCCCAGGGCATGCAGGGCTTCGGAAGCGAGGAACTCGCGGATCGATGAACGCAGCACCGCGCGCCCGTCACCCATCCGTGAGAACGGCGTCTGGCCGGCGCCCTTGAGATGCAGGTCCCAGTGCTCGCCGGCCTCGTTGTACACCTCGCCCAGCAGCAACCCGCGGCCGTCGCCCAATTGCGGGTTGTAGTGACCGAACTGATGCCCTGAATACACCATCGCCCGGGGCTCGGTTTCAGCCCACAGCTTGTGGCCGCCAAAGATCTCGGCAAACAGCGGTGTTTCGGCTTCGGCCGGGTCCAGGTCCAGCAGCGCCATGGCGGCTGGGCTGGCGACCACCAGCCGCGGATTGTCGATGGGCTCGGGCAGCACGTGGGTCGATAAGCCGTCGCCCAGGCGGGCGAAGCGGTTATCGAAGGTCAAGGTTTCCAGCGTTTTCATGGCCGTCTCCGGCGCGATGCGTTCAGGCATGGCGCGATCAGTCGAGGGTGGCTGCCGGCGGCTCTGGCAAGGACTTGGGCCCTGGCGTGAGGGGAGGCTCGGGCGTCGTCGTGTCTTGCGGCAAGACTGGCACCAGTTTGTATTCCAGGCCCTGAGCGTTTTTCAAGGAGACCTCCAACTGCCGGAATGCGATGCTGATGTTGTGCTTTTTGAATTCGCGGCTGATGAACCGGTTGACCTCGTCCAGTACAGGGTTGCGGTCGCCCAGGTCACGCACATGCATGCGCAGCTCGTGGTCCAAGGTGCTTTCCCCGAAATTCAGGAAGTACACCAGTGGTTCCGGCTCCTTCAACACCCGTGGATTTCCCCGGGCGCCCTTGAGCAGCAACTCCTTGACCAGGTCAAGGTCCGACCCATAGTCGACACCTACCTTAAGGGTTACCCGTGTCACGGTATCGGTCAGCGACCAGTTGATCAATTGCCCGGTGATGAAGGTCTTGTTCGGGACGATGATGTCCTTGCGGTCGAAGTCGGTGATGGTGGTGGCGCGGATACGGATCTTGCTGACCGTGCCCGACAGGTTGCCGATGGTGATGGTGTCGCCGATCCGCACCGGTCGCTCGAACAGGATCATGATCCCGGAGATGAAGTTGGCGAAGATTTCCTGCATGCCGAAGCCCAGGCCCACCGACAGGGCGGCCACCAGCCATTGCAGCTTGTCCCAGCTCACGCCCAGGGTGGACAGGGTGGTGACGAAGCCGACGCCGGCGATGACGTAGGACAGCAGCGTGGTGGTGGCATAGGCACTGCCCTGGGCCAGGTTCAGTTTCGCCAGCACGAGCACTTCCAACAGGCCCGGCAGGTTGCGTGCCAGGGCGAAGGTGATGCCGATGATGATCAGCGCCCCGAGCATGTCGCCGATGCTGATCGGTACCATGCTCATGGCGGCGCCGGTGCCGCTGGTGTACTCATAGAGGGTGATGTTGTCCAGGTAGGAGAACACGCTGATCAGGTCCGACCAGACCCAGTACAGCGCCGCGATGAAACCGCCGAGCAACGCCAGGCGAATCAGGCGCAGGGATTGTTCGTTGACCTTTTCGATGTCCAGCGTTGGCTCTTCGATCACCGCTTCGCCGTCGCCGGCCTCTTTGGCCGCCTGACGCTTGGCCAGGGCGCGCTGGTAGGCCAGGCGCCGCGCCGCGACGGACAGGCCGCGCACGAAGGTGGCCTCGATCACCAGCCAGAACATCAGCAGGTACAGGGTGTTGATCAGCCGATCGCTGAGTTTCAGCGCGGTGTAGTAGTAGCCAAAGCAGACCGCCACGAACAACGCGATCGGCAGGGCGGTGAACATCACCCCGACCGCCTTGCGAAACAGCGAGGTGTTCTTGTGTGTCGGGCTGCTGAGCAACAGGCGGCTGAGCAACCACGCCATCAGCGCGTAGCAGGTCAGTACCACCGGCATGCCGAGCACGTCATCGGCCAGGCTCGAAGGTTGCAACTCGGCCACGGCTACCACGGCCACCAACGCCAACACCACCAGCCCCAGTCGGCGGATCCAGCCTTGGAGGAACTCGACCTGGGGTTTCTCCCAACGGAAATGCAACTCGGCCACGCCGCCCGGCGCCAGCACCCGATAGGCGGTGTAGAACACCAGCCAGGCCTGGCCGATCTGTAGCAGCGCCGCACCGAGGTTGGCGTTCTGGCCGCGGGCGTCGATCTGCAGGGCATAGCCGCATAGGGTCAGCGCCAGTGCCACTGGCATCGCCAACAGGATATTGATCAGGATCGCCTGGGGCGTGTGCCACTGGCTGTCGCGCTTGAAGTGACCGACGTCCTGGTGAACCTTGTTCAAGCGGGCATAAAGGCTCTTGCGCCGCCACAGTAGCGCACCGATCAGCAGCGCCAGGGGCAAGAACAGCAGTGGCCGTTGAGTCAGGCCATCGGCCAGCTCACTGAGACTCGATGCCCAGGGCAGTGAGTCGATCTGTTTCTCCAGGCGAATCGGTGCGCCGCGCATCCAGTCGAAATCCAGCGGCTTGTTGCTGGGAATCCAGAACATCTGCTCTTCGAGGGTCGCTCGCAGGTTCTGGGCGGTGCTGAGCAGTTGTTTCTGGTTGAGCTGCAAGGTGATGGATTCGTTGAGCACCGCGCTCAATTCGCGGTTCAGGCGTTCCAGCAGGTCGACGCGGGTCAGGGCGAGGTCCAGCAGGGTCTTGCGCAGTTGCGGTGTGACCTGCTCCGACGGTTGGGAGGCCAGCAGGCTGTCGACATAGGCGCTTGGATTGTTCAGCAGCTCGCGCTGTTGGCTGACTTCGAACTGGTACAGGCGAATGTCGGCGATCTGGTCGGCGAGGTTCTGGTCCAGCTTCAGGCGCGGCAGGGTCTGGCGTTGCTTGTAGAGGATCTTGGAGAGCAGCAGGCTGCCCTTGAGTACGTTGATCTGCTCGTCCAGGGCAGCGTCGGTCTGGGTGACGCTGTCCAACAATTGCTTGGTTTGCAGGTTCTGCTGGGTGACTTCGTTAAGGCGGTCGGTGCTCTTGAGCAGGTAGTCGGAGAGCTTCAGGTTGGCCGTGCTTTCGGTTGCCAGCAGGCTGCTGCCACCGGCCTTCTGGGCTTCGATGGACTGCTGGGTCACCGTCTCCTGGGACTGGGCCAGGCGTTTCTGGTTGATCAGGTTTTGCAGGTCTTGGATTTCCTGCTCCGTGCGCGCAATTTTTTCCACCAGAAAATCGTGCTGACCGTTGCCCAGGTCCTGCAGTTGGCTGTTGCCGGCCAGCTCCTGGCGGCGCAGCGGAATCAACGCATTGAGCGCTGCCAGCTCGGCGTTGAGCAGGTCGCGTTGTTCGCCGCTCAGGGTCTTGCCGGCGTCCTTACCGGTCTTCAGGGTGGCGTTGATCTGCTGGATGCGGCTCTGGCTGTTGGAGATCTCTGCCTGGGCCCGCTCGGGGCGGGTTTGGGCAGTGATGATCAGGCTGTTGGCGTCGGCCAGGGCTTTTTGCAGGTCGCCCTGCTGGGTGGAGCGGTCCGTGAGCATTTGCTCGAGCTGGGGAATCGGCAGGTTGGCGTAGCGTTGTGCCACTGGTACCACCGCGGTGCCCTTGAGTCGCGCCAGTTCGCGCTGGTTCTCGATGTTTTGCTTGGGGGCCGTGGCCAGCTGCTGTTTGAGCGCCTGCAGCTTCTGCTCGTAGTCGGCCTTGTTACTGAGCTGAGTCAGCGTGTTCTGCAAGACAGCCTGCAGGGCTTTCTGCTCGGCTTCCGGCAGTTTGCGGTCGGCGATTTTGTCCAGGCTGGCCTGCACTGAAGCGCTGGCGGGAAGGTCAGCGGCGTGCAGTGTGCAGACAGAGAGACTCAGGCCCAGCAGGGCGATGGCGAAAAAGGAGCGCAGGGTAGGCATAAAGACCGGTCGAGCAAGTGAGAGTGGGAGCAGTTTAGAGGAACAAGCCGGGACCCGGGCGACTTCCTTCGGGGAATCTGACGCCCACTTTGGCGATCTTGTTCCCGTCCATGACCGCGACGGTCCACAGGGTGTTGTTCCAATCCACTTGGTCGCCGACCACTGGCGCACCGCCGACTTTTTGGGCAATGAAGCGGCCCAGGGACATGTCCGGATCAATGCCGTCCAGTTTCAGTCCGTACAGCGCCGCAACCGCGGCCAGCTGGGCGTCTCCTTCGAGTACGAAGTCGCCGAAGAAGCGCAAATCCAGGCCCCGTTGTGGCGCCTGGCTGAACAGTTTTCCAAGGGCCGGCAAATTGTGTTCGTGGCCGATAACACACAGCAAATCATCGACTTCCAGCACGGTACTACCCGACGGATGGAGCAGTTGCTGGCCCCGAAACAGGGCGGCGATGCGTGTGCCTTCGGGCATTTTCAGGTCCCGCAGGGGCGAGCCGATGCACCATTTTTCCGCGCCCAGGCGATAGATGAACAACTCCCACTCGCTGGTGACGTGGACTTCCAGGGCCGCCCGGGAAATGGGCAACGGCTCGGGCGGGACGGTCACGTGCAGCAACTTGGCAACCCACGGCAGGCTGGTGCCCTGCACCAGCAGCGAGACCAGCACGATAAAGAACGCCAGGTTGAAATAGAGCTGGGCGTGGGGCAGCCCGGCCATCAACGGGAACACTGCGAGGATGATCGGCACCGCGCCGCGCAGGCCGACCCAGGAGATAAACACTTTTTCGCGACCGTGGAACGCCTTGAACGGCAGCAGGCCGACCACGACCGACAACGGGCGCGCAAACAGGATCATCCACAATGCCAGGCCCAGGGCGGGCAGGGCGATGGGCAGCAGGTCGTGGGGCGTGACCAGCAACCCCAGTACCAGGAACATGCCGATCTGTGCCAGCCAGGCCATGCCATCGAGCATATGCAGGATACCGTGGCGGCTGCGCACTGGACGGTTGCCGATCACCAGGCCGCACAGGTACACCGCGAGGAAGCCACTGCCGTGCAGGGCGTTGGTCAAGGCAAATACCGCCAAGCCGCCGCTGATGACCAGGATCGGGTACAGGCCGTTGGCCAGGTTGATGCGATTGACCAGTTGCAGCATCAGCCAGCCGCCGCCCAGGCCGACCACCGCGCCGATGCCAAACTCGCGCACCAGATGCCCCACCAGGCTCCAATGCAGGCCGGTTTCGCCACTGGCGAGCATGCCGATCAGGGTGACGGTCAGGAATACCGCCATGGGGTCGTTGCTGCCGGACTCGATCTCGAGGGTGGCGCTGACCCGCTCATTCAGGCCCTTGCCACCCAGCAGCGAAAACACTGCCGCGGCATCGGTGGAGCCGACGATGGCGCCGATCAGCAGACCCTGCATCAGGTTCAGGTTGAACAGCCACGCCGCCGCCAGGCCGGTCAGCCCGGTGGTGATCAATACACCGACTGTGGCCAGCGACAACGCTGGCCACAGCGCAACGCGAAAACTCGACACCCGGGTGCGTAAGCCGCCGTCGAGCAGGATGACCGCCAATGCGAGGTTGCCGACCAGGTAGGCCGTGGCGTAGTTATCGAAAAGAATACCGGCGCCGTCGACACCGGCCGCCATGCCCACGGCCAGGATGATCACCAGGATCGGGATGCCCAGGCGCGACGAAAGAGAACTCACCAGGATGCTCGCACCTACCAGCAACGCGCCGATCAAGAACAGGCTGTTGATGGTCGTCGCAGTCAAAGGCGTTACTCCGGTAAAACTGAAGGGCGGGCACAGATTGACCATGCAGTCTGCGTGCCAGCGATTCTAACCTGTTGAAATGTGATGCTGTCAAAAAAGGTTTTGGATTGGGGGACAAGCGCGGCAGCAATACCGTTGTTCCCGCTCGCCCTTGTAGGCGCTGTCGAGTGCAACGAGGCTGCGATCGTTCCACAGCCAATTGAGTCCAGAGCGAAAGATCAAGATCAAAAGATCGCAGGCTTCGCCAGCTCCTACAGAGCCCCGCGGGAGCAATCTCTGGCCATAAACGCTGGAGGGTTAAAGGCTGAACCGCCCAACCATGCTACTCAGGTCCACGGCCAGGCGCGACAGTTCGGCACTGGCGGCGGTGGTCTGGTTGGCGCCGGTGGCCGATTGCACCGACAGGTCGCGGATGTTCACCAGGTTGCGGTCCACTTCACGGGCCACCTGGGCCTGCTCTTCGGCGGCGCTGGCGATCACCAGGTTGCGTTCGTTGATCTCGACGATGGCGGTGTTGATCGTGTCCAGGGACATGCCGGCACCGCGGGCGATGTTCAGCGTCGACTCCGCACGCTCGGTGCTGTTGCGCATCGAATCCACGGCGTGTTCGGTGCCGCTCTGGATGCTGCCGATCATGCGCTCGATCTCGCTGGTCGACTGCTGGGTACGGTGGGCCAGGGCGCGCACTTCGTCGGCGACCACGGCAAAGCCGCGACCGGCCTCACCGGCACGGGCGGCTTCGATGGCGGCGTTGAGCGCCAGCAGGTTGGTCTGGTCGGCCAAGCCGCGGATCACGTCCAGCACCTTGCCGATGTCACGGGACTCATTGGCCAGGTTGCCGATCAATGTGGCGGTGCCCTGCACATCGGCGCTCATGCGTTCGATGGCACTGACGGTTTCCTGCACCAGTTCGCGGCCATCGCCAGCGGACGCGGTGGCGTCTTTCGACGCTTCGGAGGTGCTGACTGCATTGCGCGCGACTTCTTCCACGGCGCTGGTCATCTCGTTGACCGCGGTGGCGGCCTGCTCGATTTCGTTGTTCTGCTGGGTCAGGCCACGGGCGCTTTCGTCGGTGACACTGTTGAGTTCTTCGGCGGCAGAGGCCAGTTGCGTGGCTGAGCCTGAGATCCGTTGCAAGGTGTCGCGCAGTTTTTCCTGCATGGTCGACATCGCCCGCAGCAGACGACCGGCTTCGTCGTCGCCATCGGCCGCAATCGGGCGGGTCAGGTTGCCCTTGGCGATTTCTTCGGCGGCGTCCAGGGCGTTGGCAATCGGCTTGGTGATGCTGTTGGTCAGCAGCCAGGCGAACAGCAAGGTCAGGCCGGTGGCGACAACCAGGAGTGTGACAACCAAATTGAAGGCTCTTGAATAGTGTTGCTCTGCACCCTGATTGAAAGCGTCGGCTTGCTGGTTATTGATCTCCAGCAGGCGCCCGAGTACCCCGTTGATGGCTTCGGAGTTGCTCAACAGTTCGGTGTTGAGCAGAGCCCGCAGATCTTCAATCTGATTGTTGCGCGACAGGTTTTTCATCCGCTCTTCGAGCTGACGGTATTGCCCCAGCAGTTGCACGTATTGATCGTAGGTGGCCCGTTCTTCCGGGGTGCTGATCAGTTTTTCATAGGCCGCCTGGGCCGCGCGGATTTGCTGGTTGCGTTGCTCGAACAGATCGTAGGTTTTCTGCTGGACGTCCGGTTCGCGGTTGGTCAGCAAGCGATAGGAGAGCACCCGCAGGCGCAGGGTGAGCTGGGTGAACTCATCCAGGGCCTTGATGCTGGGCACGGTGTTCTCGGCGATGCTCTTGCCGGATGCACGAATGGTGCTCATCTGGGTCAGGGCAAACACCCCCAGGGCCAGCATCAGGGCACCGATCAGGGCAAACCCCAGGAACGCCCGCGGCGCGATGTTCATATTACGTAGGGACATGGAAAATTCCGGAAGGAGGCGCATCCGTGCGGGGCTATGACAGCTGTTCCCTGACTTATCGGTCATACGACTAAAGTCTTGAGTGACAGGCGTGGTTTTGTCGCAGAGCAAAGGCTGCGGTGCGACGAAGGGGCGGAACCAGATTCCCCATTCGCAGTCTCTAAAACTCGCCGGAAAGCCCTGCTACCCCGTAAAACGTGGTATTGGCAGTGACTTTTCTTTATCGTACGCGCCCCTTGAAAACGGCTGGAAATCAATATGTTGGAAACATCCCTCAGTCAACTGGAGCAACTGGTCAATGACCTGGTGCAACAGAACCGTCACCTCACCGGCCTGAACGAAACCCTGGGCGCAGAACTTGCCAGGGTCAAGGATGAAAACGAGAGCCTGCAGCTGAGCTTGATGGAGCAGGAAGAACTGCACGGCACCACCGCCGCCCGCATCCAGGCCTTGATCGAGCGCGCCAGCGCCGGTCCTGTCAGCGCATGAAGCACGGCGCCGATGGGGTGACAGTCATCTCGATCCTGGGAGAGGACTATTCAATCAAAGCGCCGGCCGGCCAGGAACAGGCCCTGTTGGACGCCGCTGTCATGCTCAAGGCCGCACTGGCCGACACGAAAAGGAAATACCCGACGCTGATCGGTGATCGCCTGTTGGTGCTGGCGGCCATGAACCTGTGTTCGCAGCAGATGGAAATGCAGAAAGACCATCAAGCGGAACTCGACCGTTACCAAGAGCAAGTCAGCGCCACGGTCGATGTGATTGCCAAGACCATTCAGCAGGCCTGAAACCTAAGGACCAAAGGTTGATGGTGATCTCATTGTGGGAGCGGCGGTGCGGCGATCCGACTTGCTCGCGAAGGCGGTGGATCAGGCAAATCAATTGCAACTGACATACCGCTTTCGCGAGCAAACCCGCTCCTACAGTGGATGGTGGTGAACGCAGATGTCGTGTTCACTTGGAACCCTGTGGGAGCGAGCCTGCTCGCGATGGGATTTGAGGCCCACCACAAGCGCTGGCTCAGAACCACTCATCCCGCATCCCCTGGCACGTATCATCCCGCGCCTCGAGAATCGCCAGCTCATGATGGCAACCCGGTACTTCCCAAGTCAGGAAGTAGCGCGCTGCTTGCAGCTTGCCATTATAGAAGTCGCTATCCGCCGCATTCCCCTTGGCCAGGCCTTCCTCGGCACGAATCGCCTGTTCCAGCCAGCGCCAGCCGATCACCATGTGCCCAAACACCTTCAGGTACAGCGCCGAGTTGGCGAGGCTGCTGTTGACTTTGCCCTGGGCCAGGTCGGTCAGTAGGCCGAGGGTGACGGTTTGCAGGCGTGCCACCAGCGCTTCCAGCGGTTGGCGCAACGGCGTCAGTGATGCGTGCGCCTGGGCGCGTTCAGTGGTGTCGGCCACCAGGCGGATCAATTGCTTGAGCCCGGCACCGCTGTTCTGCGCCAGTTTTCGCCCCAGCAGGTCCAGAGACTGGATGCCGTGGGTGCCTTCATGGATCGGGTTCAGACGGTTGTCGCGGTAATACTGCTCCACCGGGTATTCACGGGTGTAGCCGTGCCCCCCCAGAATCTGGATCGCCAGCTCGTTGGCTTTCAGGCAGAACTCCGAGGGCCAGGATTTGACGATGGGCGTCAGCAGGTCCAGCAGTTCGTGGGCGCGCCTGCGCTCGACTTCGCTTTCCAGGGTGGTGGTGTCGTCGAATAGCCGCGCAGCGTAGAGCCCCAGGTCAAACGAACCTTCAACGTAGGCCTTCTGGGTCAGCAGCATGCGGCGCACATCGGCGTGCTGGATGATCGCCACGGGGGCGGTGCTCGGGTCTTTGCTGTCGGGAACCCGGCCCTGTGGGCGTTCGCGGGCGTATTCCAGGGAATACAGGTAGCCGGCGTAACCCAGCATCACCGCGCCCATGCCGACGCCGATTCGCGCCTCGTTCATCATTTGGAACATGTAGCTCAGGCCGTGGTGCGGTTTGCCTACGAGGTAACCGACACAATCGCCGTTGTCGCCGAAGTTCAGTGCGGTGGAGGTGGTGCCACGCCAGCCCATCTTGTGGAACAGCCCGGCCAACAGCACGTCGTTACGCGGGCCGAGGCTGCCGTCGTCGTTGACCAGGAACTTGGGCACGATAAACAGCGAAATACCCTTCACGCCCGGTGGCGCGTCCGGCAGTTTCGCCAGGACCATGTGCACGATGTTTTCCGACAATGGATGATCGCCGCCAGAAATGAAGATCTTGTTGCCTTTGAGTCGATAGGTGCCGTCGGATGCAGGCTCCGCGCGCGTACGAATATCCGACAGCGAAGAGCCTGCATGGGGCTCGGTCAGGGCCATGGTGCCGTAGAACCGGCCATCGATCATCGGTTGCAGGAAGCGTTGCTTTTGCTCCTCGCTGCCGAAGCTCTCGATCAGGTTCGCCGCGCCCATGGTCAGGAACGGATAAGAGGTCGAAGCGGCGTTGGCCGACTGGAAGTGCGCGAAGCAGGCTTGGGACAGCAACGTCGGCAGTTGCATGCCGCCGGCCTCGAAGCTGCGTGCAGCGTTGAGAAAGCCTGCCTCGAGGAAGGCATCCACCGCCGGTTTTACCTCGGGAATCAGAATCGCCTCGCCGTTCTCGTAGCGCGGTTCGTTTTCATCATTCTTGCGGTTGTGGGGCGCGAAAAATTTCTCGGCGATGCTGCGGGCCGTACCGATGGCGGCGTCGAAGGTCTCGCGATTGTGTTCGGCAAACCGCGCACGCTGGGTCAGGCCCTCGGCATCAAGGACTTCATACAGCTCGAAAGCCAGATTGCGGGAACTGAGCAGCGTCTCGGACATGGCGGCTTACCTTTTTTTGGGATGGACCGAGTCTAAGCGTGGGAATGGAGGCTGAACAGGATGATTGATTTGGGTGATGGAGGAGCGGGGGTGACGCTAATCCCAATGTGGGGACAGGCTCTGTGGGGACAAGCCTTGTGGGAGCAAGCCTTGCTCCCACAGGGATTTCGATTACCAGGCACCCATTGCAGGTGCCTGGTTTGCAGCGGTTTAGCCGATAGTCATCAAGCTGGCGTTACCGCCCGCCGCGGCGGTGTTGACGCTCAAGGCCCGCTCGATCACCAGGCGCTCCAGCGCCACGCTGGTTTCGCCCTGGGACAGGCCATGGACCCCGACGATGGCGCCGGTGCGCTTGGCCACCTGCTGGCAGACTCCGCGCAGTTGATCCGAATCGCCGTGGTGCAGGACCGCGTCGAACAACACCTCGTCCTTGGTCCAGTCGGCCACCCGCTGGATGCGTGCCTGCAGGTCTTTCGGCAGGCGTGTGAACAACGCCTTACTGGTGTCGGTTTCCGGCCACACGGCCGAGCCGCCCACGGCCAGTACGGCCGCCAGTTGCGTCAGCAGGTCGCCTTCCACGTCGGCCAGGCACAACACGTGTTCGCGCGGCAGGATGGCGTAGCTGTTGCGTTCGCCGGTCGGGCCGGTCAGCTGGCGGGTAATACCGCTTTGCGACTGGGCTGCGAACTGCACGCACAGGGCGCTCAGTTCAGCGAGCTTCTGGCTGTCGGCCCAGGCTTGCAGGGTGGCCAGCGGTTTACCCATGGCCTCGCGCAAACGCACGTCAGGTGCCGTCAGGGCATCGCCACGGACGAAGGACTGTTGGATCGCATCGGTAGGACGTGTCGACAACAGGCGGAACAGGTACAACGGACCACCGGCCTTGGGGCCTGTGCCCGACAGGCCTTCGCCGCCAAACGGCTGCACGCCGACCACGGCACCGACGATGTTGCGGTTCACGTAGACGTTGCCAGCATGCACATTGTCGATGACCTTGGCGATGGTCTCGTCGATGCGCGTGTGCACGCCCAGGGTCAGGCCGTAGCCGGAGGCGTTGATCTGGTTGATCAACTGATCCAGTTCCTTGCGCTTGTAGCGCACCACGTGCAGCACCGGGCCGAAGATCTCGCGCTGCAGTTCGTCGAAGCTTTCCAGCTCGATCAGGGTTGGCATGACAAAGGTGCCGCGCTTGCATTCGTCGCTGTCGGCGATCGCCATCTGGTACACGGTGCGACCTTTGTCGCGCATGGCCTGGATGTGTTTCTCGATACCGGCCTTGGCTTCGGCGTCGATCACCGGGCCGATGTCCACGGACAGACGCTCAGGGTTGCCGAGGCGCGATTCGGCCATGGCGCCCTTGAGCATTTCGATGACGCGGTCGGCGGAATCTTCCTGCAGGCACAGGACCCGCAGGGCCGAGCAACGCTGCCCGGCACTGTCGAAGGCCGAGGACACCACGTCGATGACCACTTGTTCGGTCAGCGCCGAAGAGTCGACGATCATGGCGTTCTGGCCGCCGGTTTCGGCGATCAGGGGGATCGGACGGCCCTGGTTGTCCAGGCGACCGGCGATGTTGCGTTGCAGCAGGCGAGCGACTTCGGTGGAGCCAGTGAACATCACGCCTTTGACTCGCTCGTCACCCACCAAGCGGGCACCGACGGTTTCGCCGCGCCCCGGCAGCAATTGCAGCACGCCTTCCGGAATGCCGGCTTCGAGCATCAGGCGCACGGCCTGGGCCGCCACCAATGGCGTCTGCTCGGCGGGCTTGGCCAATACCGGGTTGCCGGCCGCCAGGGCAGCAGCAACCTGGCCGCTGAAGATCGCCAGCGGGAAGTTCCACGGGCTAATGCAGACCACCGGACCCAGTGGGCGATGGGCATCGTTGGTGAAATCGTTACGGGCCTGCACCGCGTAGTAGCGCAGGAAATCCACGGCTTCACGCACTTCAGCAATGGCGTTGGCGAAGGTCTTGCCGGCTTCGCGAGCCAGCAGGCCCATCAGCGGCTGGATCTCGCCTTCCATCAGGTCGGCGGCACGCTCGAGGATCGCGGCGCGTTCGGCCGGTGGCGTGGCTTGCCAGATCGGTGCGGCGTTGAGGGCGCACTGGATGGCGTTGTCGACGTCGGCGACTGTGGCTTCCTGCACATAGCCAACCACGTCGCGGTGATCGGACGGGTTCAGTACGGGGGCCGGGGTTTCTTCGCTGGCGGCACAGCCGAGCATCGGCACGGCTTTCCAATCGTTATGGGCAGTGGCAAGCAGGGCGCAGGACAACGAAGCCAACCGATGTTCGTTGGCCAGATCGATGCCGCTGGAGTTGGCGCGGTCGCTGCCATACAAATCGCGCGGCAATGGGATGCGCGGGTGTGGCAGGCCGAAACCACCTTCCAGCGTCGCCATTTGTTCAATGCTGGCCACTGGATCGGCCACCAGCTCCTGGATCGAGATGGAGTGGTCGGCGATACGGTTGACGAACGAAGTGTTCGCGCCGTTTTCCAGCAGGCGACGTACCAGGTACGCCAGCAGTGTTTCGTGGGTGCCGACCGGAGCGTACACGCGGCACGGACGGTTCAGCTTGCCTTCGGAAACCTGGCCTACGACCTGTTCGTACAGTGGTTCACCCATGCCGTGCAGGCACTGGAATTCGTACTGACCGGGGTAATAGTTCTGACCGGCGATGTGGTAGATGGCGGCCAGGGTATGGGCGTTATGCGTGGCGAATTGCGGGTAGATGACTTCCGGCACCGACAGCAACTTGCGGGCGCAAGCGATGTAGGACACGTCGGTGTACACCTTGCGGGTATAGACCGGATAGCCTTCCAGGCCTTCGACCTGGGCGCGCTTGATTTCGCTGTCCCAGTACGCGCCTTTTACCAGGCGAATCATCAACCGGTGGCGGCTGCGGCGGGCCAGGTCGATGACGTAGTCGATCACGTACGGGCAACGCTTCTGGTAGGCCTGGATCACGAAACCGATACCGTTCCAGCCGGTCAGTTGCGGCTCGAAGCACAGGCGCTCCAGCAGATCCAGCGACAGTTCGAGGCGGTCGGCCTCTTCGGCGTCGATGTTCAGGCCGATGTCGTATTGCTTGGCCAGCAGGGTCAACGATAGCAAGCGCGGGTACAGCTCTTCCATGACGCGCTCGTACTGGGCGCGGCTGTAACGCGGGTGCAGGGCGGACAATTTGATGGAAATGCCTGGGCCTTCATAAATCCCACGGCCATGGGACGCTTTACCGATCGACTGGATGGCTTGTTCGTACGAGGCCAGGTACTTCTGGGCGTCATGTTCGGTGAGCGCGGCTTCACCCAACATGTCGTAGGAATAGCGGAAGCCCTTGGATTCGAACTTGCTGGCGTTGGCCAGGGCCTCGGCGATGGTTTCGCCAGTGACGAACTGCTCGCCCATCAGGCGCATGGCCATGTCGACGCCCTTGCGGATCATCGGCTCGCCGCTTTTGCCAATGATGCGGCTCAGGGAAGAAGTCAGGCCCGCTTCGTTATGGGTGGAGACCAGTTTGCCGGTCAGCAGCAGGCCCCAGGTAGCGGCGTTGACGAACAGCGACGGACTGTTGCCCAGGTGCGGCTGCCAGTTGCCGGTGCTGATCTTGTCGCGGATCAGGGCGTCACGGGTGCCTTTGTCCGGGATGCGCAGCAGCGCCTCGGCCAGGCACATCAGCGCTACGCCTTCCTGGGACGACAGGGAAAATTCCTGCAGCAAACCCTGAACGATACCGGCACGGCCGCCAGCACTTTTCTGGTTACGCAGTTTTTCCGCAATCGAGGCGGCCAGCTTGTTGGTGGCTTCGGCCATTTGCGCCGGCAGGCGGGCCTGCTCGATCAGCATCGGCACCACTTCAGATTCCGGGCGACGGTAAGCAGCGGTGATGGAGGCGCGCAGGACTGATTGCGGCAGGATGCTCTCGGCAAATTCGAGGAAGCATTGGTGAGCATGGTCGACCTGCACATCGTCGGCATCGTCGCCGTCGGTGCGAGGTGAACCGTTCAGCTCGGTCAGGGTTGCACCACCCTCGAGTTTTTCCAGGTAATTGAAAATTGCCTGCTTGATCAGCCAGTGCGGCGTACGATCAATCGAGGTTGCGGCGGCCTTGAGGCGTTCGCGGGTCGGGTCGTCGAGTTTGACCCCAAGGGTGGTGGTAGCCATATTTTTATCCTCATGTTTACCACGTATTGCGTGGCATCAGCTGGCGGCAAGATTAGCTGCGCGATGATGGAGGTGCAACCGGGTGCAACCCTTTTTTTCTCGAAATGACAGGCAGTTCATCCGGAAGCAAATACCGCACTATTAATCCTGCACCGGCTTGGTGCGCCGGCTTCTATCTGAGTGCTATAAAGTGCACTAAAAAGGAGCGAAAACACGGATTTTGCGATAAAACCGATCAGGTGCAACTTATTCGAGCGAAACTGGTTGCACCTTATTTGATTTGTTGAATAGCATTCGTGGCCAAGGTGCAACCGGTTCAAACCGAGGGGCATCGGCTGATGGCTTTCCTGGGGAAACATCAGTCATAAATTCGCGGGGCTGTAAGTCGTCGCTACAATGTCTGCGTTGACGACGCTTTCAACGGCCACCGCTACATAAAAACAAAGCCAGGGCGTAACTCATGAGTGTTAGTAATCCCACTTTGATCACTTTCGTGATCTACATCGCAGCCATGGTCCTGATCGGTCTGATGGCTTACCGTTCCACCAACAACCTTTCCGATTACATCCTGGGCGGTCGCAGCCTGGGCAGCGTGGTAACGGCATTGTCCGCCGGTGCTTCCGACATGAGCGGCTGGTTGTTGATGGGTTTGCCGGGGGCCATCTACATGTCCGGCCTGTCGGAAAGCTGGATCGCCGTCGGCCTGATCGTTGGTGCCTACCTGAACTGGCTGTTCGTGGCCGGTCGCCTGCGGGTGCAGACCGAGCACAACGGTGACGCACTGACTCTGCCGGACTACTTCTCCAGTCGTTTCGAAGACAAGAGCGGTATGCTGCGGATCATCTCGGCGGTGGTAATCCTGGTGTTCTTCACCATCTACTGCGCTTCCGGCATCGTGGCCGGCGCCCGTTTGTTCGAAAGCACCTTCGGCCTGTCCTACGAGACGGCGCTGTGGGCCGGCGCTGCGGCGACCATCGCCTACACCTTCATCGGTGGTTTCCTGGCCGTGAGCTGGACCGACACCGTACAAGCCACCCTGATGATCTTCGCGCTGATCCTCACGCCGATCATCGTGCTGCTGGCTACCGGTGGTGTGGACACTACGTTCCTGGCCATCGAAGCAAAAGATCCTACTTCGTTCGATATGCTGAAAAACACCACCTTCATCGGCGTGATCTCGCTGATGGGTTGGGGCCTGGGCTACTTCGGCCAACCGCACATCCTGGCGCGCTTCATGGCGGCTGATTCGGTCAAGTCGATCGCCAAGGCACGTCGCATCTCCATGGCGTGGATGATCCTCTGCCTGGGCGGCACCGTGGCCGTGGGCTTCTTCGGTATCGCTTACTTCTCGGCACACCCTGACGTGGCCGGTCCGGTGACCGAGAACCCTGAGCGGGTGTTCATCGAGCTGGCGAAGATCCTGTTCAACCCATGGGTTGCCGGTGTGTTGCTGTCGGCCATCCTGGCGGCGGTCATGAGTACCCTGAGCTGCCAGTTGCTGGTGTGCTCCAGCTCCCTGACCGAAGACTTCTACAAGACCTTCCTGCGTAAGAGCGCTTCCCAGCTGGAACTGGTCTGGGTCGGTCGCGCCATGGTGCTGCTGGTGGCCTTGGTCGCTATCGCCCTGGCCGCTAACCCGGAAAACCGTGTGCTGGGTCTGGTGAGCTACGCCTGGGCCGGTTTTGGCGCCGCCTTCGGTCCGGTTGTTCTGATCTCCGTGATCTGGAAGAACATGACCCGCAATGGCGCGCTTGCCGGCATTCTGGTGGGTGCGATCACCGTGATCGTCTGGAAGCACTTCGCGTTGCTGGGTCTGTACGAAATCATCCCGGGCTTTATCTTCGCCAGTCTGGCCATCTACATCGTCAGCAAGATGGGCTCGCCTACCGCGGGTATGCTGCAGCGCTTCGACGCGGCGGAAAAAGATTTTCGTCTGAACCAGTAAGGCCTTCAGCGAGCCCCCGATGGCTCGCAGGAGGGTTTGCATGAAAAACGGCCCGTCTCCAATGGAGGCGGGCCGTTTTTTCATGGGTGGCATGGGCTCAATACGAACTCTGATCCTCGTAGCGCGTGTCAGTTACATACCTGTTGCACATCGTTGTAGGTGGTGCCTATCTTCAGACCTGAAATATAGTTTTCTACATCCTCCATGACACCCGGCTGATGTTTGTTGTAGACACCCCATTTAGGCTCGTTCGCACCTATGCTCGCGCCGTCCCAGGTTCTCCCGAAAAAGCGCTCCTGACCGTTGTTGAAGGTCTGTGCTTGAGCGTCGAACCATAGCTCTGCCCAGCCGTTGCTTGATTGGTTGGAAGTATGGATGGCCAGGACAAGGCAATACCATTTGAATGGCTCAATGGGTTTGCTCCAGATAATGCCGGATGTCTCGGTTGGCGTGCCGTAATAGAAGAGATTCAAGTTGCCGTCCCTGGCATTCATCAGGAATGGATAGTTTTGTTGATGTCCCGTTTCATAGGACTTCCATTGGAATGGGTGATGATTGCTCTGGGTGTCATTCAGCTTGAATGACCAGCCTATGAAGTAGGTTTTGTCTTTTTCGAATCGATAGATCGTGTGATTGGAACCGGTCCTGACATTGCGCGCTTCGCAGCGGGGTTCGCCGGCGCCTTTATGGAATAACCAGGATTTGCCTCGGGCCGTGTCGTCTATCACGGTGATGCTGGAGGGCGCCGGGCATTCAGTCACGGCATTGGCAAATATTTTTTCTTTGCCAATAGGATTGGCGGCATCTCCATCCCAAATCAACTGAGCCTCGGCGGACGAGGAAATATCAAAAAGAACCACTAGCAGTGCAGTGGTAATCAAAGAAGGTCGCATGGCGAATGCCCTGAAAGTTGTGGTGATACAAAAAGTTGCTGAACACCGGCTGCCTCTGGCGCCAAAGTGTCGTGTAGGGATGGTCTGAAATAGCCGGATGTTTTCCGGCTATCGAGCCGTCAGTACTTTTCAAAAAACGACCCGCGTCGAAATTTGATCCATTTTCTTCATTTTTCAGCCCTTCCGGGCGCAGCAAGGCGC
>NZ_CAXAPD010000039.1:0-42029 GCF_963970515.1 Pseudomonas sp. RL_5y_Pfl2_73
ACCCGTTCAGCACTGAGCCGAACGCGCGCCTGTACAAGACCGGCGACCTCGGTCGCTGGCTGGCCGATGGCACGCTGGAATACCTGGGCCGCAATGACTTCCAGGTGAAGATTCGTGGCTTCCGCATTGAGTTGGGTGAGATTGAGAATGCCCTGGTGGCCTACCCGGGTATCCGCGAGGCCGTGGTGATCGCGCGGGAGGATAGCCAAGGCGATGTGGAGAGCAAGCGTCTGGTCGCCTACGTCTGCGGCGAACCGGTCCCGGCCGAGCAACTGCGTAGCGCGTTGTTGAGTAGCCTGCCGGAGTACATGGTGCCCAGCGCCTTCGTCCACCTCGATGCCCTGCCCCTGACCGCCAATGGCAAGCTTGATCGTCGCGCCCTGCCGGCCCCTGGCCAGGATTCCCTGGCCAGCAAAACCTACGAGTCGCCCCAGGGCGACACCGAAATCGCCATTGCCGAAATCTGGAAAGGTTTGCTGCACCTGGACCAGGTCGGCCGCCATGACGGCTTCCTTGAACTCGGCGGCCACTCGTTGCTTGCCGTGCAACTGCTATCGCGGCTGCGGCGCAAGCTGGGCGCGCGACTGACCCTGCGCGAACTGTTCGACGCGCCGACCGTGCGCGGCCTCGCTGCGCTGGTGCAAGCGGCCGCGCCCACCGAGGCCGTGGCGATTCCCTTGGCCAATCGCGCGGGACGCCTACCGTTGTCTTTCTCGCAACAGCGGTTGTGGTTCCTCGATCATCTGGACCACGCGGCAGGCGCGGCCTATCACTTGCCACTGGCCTTGAGCCTGAAGGGAGCGCTGGATAAAGGGGCACTGCAAGCCACCCTCGACCGCCTGGTAGCACGTCACGAAACCTTGCGCACGCGCTTCGAACTGGTGGACGACGAGCCACTGCAAAAAATCGCCCCCGCCGACTATGGCTTCCGACTGGAGCAACAGGACCTGCGCGCAATCGCCCCCGCTGAACGCCAGGCCACGCTTGAGCACCTCGGCCACATCAACGCCACGCAGCTGTTCGACTTGCACAGAGGGCCACTGCTGCGCGGCCACCTGGTGCAACTGGCCGATGAGGAACATGTGCTGTTCATCACCTTGCACCACATCGTTTCCGACGGTTGGTCCAACAGCGTGCTGGCCCGTGAGGTCAGCGTGCTCTACAACGCCTTCACCCAAAGCCAGAAAGATCCGTTGCCGCCCCTGGCGCTGCAGTATGTCGACTATGCCGCCTGGCAACGGCAATCCCTTGAAGGCCCGGCGCTGCAAGCGCAGATCGACTTCTGGCGGCAACACCTTGAGGGGGCGCCCGTGCTGCTGAACCTGCCGCTGGATCGTCCGCGACCGACGATACAGCGGTATACCGGCGGCATCATCGAGTGCAGCTTTTCGCCAGCCCTCAGCGCCGATCTGCGCGCGTTCAGCCAGGCCCGGGGCACCACCTTGTTCATGGTGCTGCTGGCGGGCTGGTCGGTGTTGATGAGTCACCTGAGCGACCAGACGGATGTGGTGGTTGGCACGCCGGTGGCCAATCGTCAGCGTCCGGAGCTGGAGGCGTTGATCGGTTTCTTCGCCAATACCCTGGCGTTGAGAGTCACCACCAGGCGCGACACCCGCATCGACGAACTGCTGGGGCGAATCAAGGATCTGACCTTGGCCGCCTACAATCACCAGGACCTGCCTTTCGAACAGGTGGTGAGCGCCCTGCAGCCGACTCGTAGCATGAGCCACAGCCCGTTGTTCCAGGTGATGTTGAGCCTGGACAACACGCCGCCGGCACCGTTGCAATTGCCCGGGCTTGAGGTGCAAACCCTCGCGAGCCCGCACAACACCACGCAGTTCGACCTGTCGCTGTCCCTGATCGACAATGGCGAGCGCATCGGTGGCAGTCTGCAATACGCCAACGACCTGTTCGATATCGCCACCGTGCAGAACATCGCCGGATTGTTTGCCACGGTCCTGGAAAACCTGGTGACCGACCCTCAGCAATCCATCGGTCAGTTGTTGCAGCGCACCCCAACGCTGGTGCGCTCGGCCAATGCCGTCGTCCAGCCCTCCATCGTCGAAGACGGCTCTACGCCGCTGCCTTACGAAGCGCCTCAAGGTGACACCGAGATTGCCATCGCGACCCTCTGGCAGGACCTGTTCAAACAGCAGCGGATCAGCCGCCATGACGACTTCTTCAGCCTCGGCGGCATTTCGCTGATGGCGGTGCAAATGGCCTCTCGCTTGCGCAAAATTCTTGGTAAACCGATCGCCGTGCGCGACCTGTTCGTCGAGCCGACCCTTGCCGGTTTCGCCAGGACTCTTGATGGCCAATCCCGGCCGGGAGCCCAGCGCAATCTGGTGCCGATCCGCCGTACCGGTTCCCAGCGGCCGCTGTATCTGGTCCACCCCCTGGGCGGCGAAGTGCAATATGCGCGGGATTTGGCGCCGGTGCTCGATCCCCAGATACCGGTCTATGGCTTGGCAGCCAGTGGCTTGGTGGCGGGCGAGGCACCGCTGGGCGATGTGCCGGCCATTGCAACGCGGTACCTGACAGCCATCCGCCAGGTCCAGCCGCAAGGTCCGTACCGGATCGCCGGTTGGTCGGCCGGTGGTCTGATCGCCTATGAAATGGCGCGTCAACTGCAGGCCGACGGTGAAGTCGTGGAGTTCCTCGGCATCATCGATGCGTCGGCCCGTCCGGATCCGGTGCTGGAACAATCGATCAGCGAAGCGCAGTTCCTGATGGCCTGGCTACCCCAGCAGGTCGACCCTGATCTGTTGCGGCAACTGACCATGCTGGCGGAACATTCGGACATCGACGCCATGCTGGCGCTGTGCACGAGCAACCGTCTGCTCCCGGAGGAGTTACCCAACGACATCGACGCCGCCCTGCTGCGCACTCATTTGGAAGTGGCTTATCGGATGCGACTGGCCATTGGCGCCTACGTCAGCCCACCCAGTGCGCTCAAGGTGTCGCTGTTCACCGCGAGCGAACAGCAACGTAGCGATCCGACCCTGGGCTGGCGTGCGTTGCTGCCCGATCAGGTGAGCGTGACGCCACTGCCCGGCACCCACAACACACTGGTCAAGCCCCCCCATGTGGCCCGGCTGGGGGAGGCAATTTCCCTGGCCTTGAAAACCGTCACCACGTCATAGACCGTCTTGGGCTGTCCTGCGAGCAATTCGCTGGGCAGCCCATGGTGTGGAAACTGACCCACCGCTATCGCGAGCAGGCTCGCTCGCACAAATTTCACTCCCAATCTGCGGGCCGAATTGTCCCTGTTTTCCGCTACAGACGTTTCCTACCTGCACCGCTTAAATACCCCCCAAGCTGAATCGTTTTTTGTGGATGGAGTCCACAGACGATGTCCGATCGCCCGCCGATCAGGACTGATACCCACCGCACGATCACTCTAAAAAAGGAGCTTTATGCATGTGATCATTACCGCCATCGGCTCAGCCGGTGACGTTCACCCATTCGTCGGGATCGGCCGCACCCTTGCAGCACGCGGGCATCGGATAACGTTCTGCGCCAGCGCGGCATTCGCGCCGGTGATCGAGCGCTGCGGCTTCAAGTTCCTGCCCTTGGGGACCCGTGAGGAGTATCAAGCGGTCATGGCTGACCCGGCGTTGTGGCACCCGCGCACGTCACTGCCCACCCTATGGAAAACCGTTGCCGGCACACTGCGCGAACAGTATCGGCTACTGGAGCAAGCGTGTGACGACGACACCGTCATGCTGGGTTCGTTGTGGGCGTTTTCCGCTCGCCTGCTGCAGGAAAGACACGGCATCCCACTGGTCACAGGCCAGGTCACACCGTTTGCCATCTGGTCGCCCCTCGCGCGCCCCGTCCATCCACCTGGAACGAACCTGCCGGCCTTCTTGCCGTATCCCTTGAGACGCCTGCTGCTAGGGGTCGTCGAGCACACCGTCCTCGATCGGCTTATGAAGCCTGAACTCAACGGTTTTCGCCGCGAGTTGGGTTTGCCCCCGGTCAAACGCATCATCAGTCAGTGGATCTCCTCGCCTGAGCGGGTATTGGGACTGTTCCCCGACTGGTTCGCACCGATCCAACAGGACTGGCCTGCCCAGACGGTACTCACTGGGTTCCCATTATTCGATGAATCCGGCTTCGAGGCGCTAGACGCCGAACTGCAGGACTTTTTGAGCGTGGCCCCACCCGTGGTGTTTACTCCGGGTTCGACGACGGTCAATGCCGAACAATATTTTGCCGCTGCGGCTCAAACGCTGAAGTTGATCGACCGCCGCGGCGTGTTCCTGACCAGCCAACCGGTAGACCCGTCGTTGTCCAGCGACGGCAGGATCCTGGTAAGGCCTTACGTCCCCATGAGCCAAATCCTGCCCCACACCTCGGCCCTGGTGCATCACGGCGGCGTCGGGACCACGGCCCTGGCAATCGCCGCCGGGGTGCCACAGATCACCACACCCTTTGCGCACGACCATTTCGACAACGCAGCGCGAATGCAACGTTTGGGATGCGGCTTGCAGGTTTCCACCCCGGCCACCGCCGAATCACTGGCCACGGCCCTGGACAAAGTGCTGAACAGTCCTGACGTGCGCGCCAGTTGTGACCGCTACAGCAAGCTGATGCCCAGTGGTGCCAGCGCCCGCACAGCAGCAGCGCTGCAAGTCGAGGCCGTCGCCCGCACCGCCATGTATCGCGTCGCGTAATCACGAATTGATTGGCGATTGACTCTGCGCTGCCCATGGCCTGGCCCCACGGCCTATTTTTCATTCGTTTCATCGGGCCAGCGGATCGGCCCACGGAGAACACCATGACCCAGACCCTGCCCGCATCAAACGCAGAGCACGTGCTTTATCCCCTCACCACCCCGCAACTGGACATCTGGCTGGACCAGGTGCTGCATGCCGACAGTCCGTTGTACAACATCGGCGGCTATGCCCGCATCAATGGCGCGGTCGACGCCACGCTGCTGCAGACGGCCTTCAACCAGGTCGTCAACGGACACGATGCCCTGCGGATCCAACTGGTGCCCGGCTCCAGCGAGCACCCTCTGCCGCGCCAACGTTTCCAGGGGCCGGTCGACGTCCCGCTGGCGGTGCACGACGTATCGGGCCATGCCGATCCAGAGGCCAGCGCACTGGCCTTGCTGCAGGCCAAGCTGCAAACCCCGTTTTCCTTTGATGATGGACTGCTGGTGCGCGCGGACCTGGTCAAGGTCCGGGAAGACCTCCACTACTGCTTCGTCAATTGCCATCACCTGATCATCGATGGCTGGTCCTTTGCCATGATTGGCCGAACACTCAGCCAGGCCTATACGGCCCTGCACGACCAGGTGCAAAACGCGGCACCGGCACCGACCTATCAAGCGTATGTCGAGCAGCAAGTTGCCAGCAAAGACTCGGTTTCGTTCCAGCGCCAACGCCAATACTGGTTGGAGAAATACCGCACGCTGCCCGAGCCCCTGCTCGCGCCCCGTCAGCCGGGTCGATTCGACCAGCGCCTGGCACCCAGCCAGAACCATGCCTGGCGCTTGCCTCGGGCGCTTTACAACCGTCTTGGCGAAAAAGCCAAGGCGGCGGGACAGGCAACGGTCTTCCACGTCATGCTCGGGGTGCTGTATAGCTACTTTGCGCGCACCGAGCAACGGGATGAAATCGTGATCGGCCTGCCCATCCTCAACCGGGCCAATGCCGCTCACAAGGCCACGATGGGCATGTTCGTCGGCATGAGCCCGGTCCGCCTTAGCCTGGGCACCGACCTGAGTTTCAGCGATCTGGTGGGCAAGATTGCCCTGACGCTCAAGCAGGATTATCGCTACCAGCGCTTCCCGCTGAGCGAATTGAACCGCGAGCTCGGCTTGCAGAACCTGGGCCGGCGCCAGTTGTTCGACGTGGTGGTGTCCTTCGAACAGGACCAGGACACCTGGTACGGACCTGCGCCGGCACAACCGGTCAAGCTCAGCAATGGCTACGAACAGATGCCATTGGCAATGCACGTTCGGGAGTCCGCACCAGAAGACGATGTGTGGATGCACTTCATCTACAACGAGGCCTATTTCGACGCGCCGCAGATCGAGGCCTTGCAACAACGCTTCATGAACATCCTGGAATGCGTGGCCGCCAATTTCGACGTGTCGGTCATGGCTCTCGACCCACTGCCACCCGCTGAGCGCCAACTGCTGCAGGAATGGAATCGCACCGACGTCGACTACCCCAAGGATGTGCTGCTGCATCAGTTGATCGAAGCCCAGGTCGCCGCTCGCCCCGACGCGATCGCGGTACGTTTCGCCGACCAGGCGCTAACCTATGAGGCGCTGAACCGCCAGGCCAACCGCCTGGCCCACGCCCTGCTGGAGACCGGGCTTGGCCGGGACGATCGCGTCGCCATCTGCATGGAGCGCAGCCTGGAGATGGTGGTCGGCTTGCTGGGCATTCTCAAAGCGGGTGCCGCCTACGTGCCGCTCGACCCGGGCTATCCGGCCGACCGCTTGAGCCATATGCTCAGCGACAGCGCACCCAGCGCCCTGATCACCACCCAAGGGTTATTGGCGAACCTGCCCGCCGTGACGATGCCCGTGCTGTGCCTGGATACCGAGGCTCAAGCATTGTCCCGACAACCGGCGCACAACCCGGACGCCGCTGCGCTCGGGCTGACGCCTCGGCACCTGGTCTACGTGATCTACACCTCGGGCTCCACCGGCTTGCCCAAAGGCGTGATGAACCAGCATGACGGGGTCGTGAATCGATTGCTCTGGGCGCGCGATGCCTATGGGGTCGATGAACACAGCCGGATCCTGCAAAAAACCCCGTTCAGTTTCGATGTGTCGGTCTGGGAGTTTTTCCTGCCGTTGCTCAGTGGCGCGCAACTGATCGTCGCCGCCCCCGACGGGCACAAGGACCCAAGCTATTTGATGGACATCATGGCGAGCGCCGGCATCACGCTGCTGCACTTTGTCCCGTCGATGTTGCAGGTCTTTCTCGACCAGGTGGAGCCGCAGCGGTTGCCCGCGCTCCGGCAGATCCTGTGCAGCGGCGAGGCCTTGCCCCATGCCTTGCAGAAGCGCTTTTTCGAATACTTGCCAACGGTGCAGTTGCACAATCTCTACGGCCCCACCGAAGCGGCCATTGACGTGACGGCATGGCATTGCCGGCCGGATGTGCACGACGGCATCGTACCGATCGGACGGCCAATCGCGAACATCCAGATGCATGTCCTCGACGCGAACCTGAAACCACTGCCCCCGGGGGTGGCCGGCGAACTGCATATCGCAGGCCTCGGGGTCGCGCGAGGTTACCTGAACCGTCCCGAACTGACGGCCGAACGGTTTATCCATGACCCTTTGCGCAGCGAGCCCCAGGCCCGGCTGTACAAGACCGGCGACCTTGGGCGTTGGCTGCCCGATGGCAGCCTCGAATACCTGGGACGCAACGATTTCCAGGTAAAAATTCGCGGCCTGCGCATCGAATTGGGCGAGATAGAAGCCCACCTGCTCGCGTGCGACGGTGTCAAGGACGTGGTCGTGATCGCCCGCCAGGACGCCGGGGATGCATACCTCAGCGCCTATTGGGTGAGCGAGCCCGGATGCACGCCTTCTGCGCAAGCGCTGCAGAGGACCTTGCGCCAACAGGTGCCTGACTACATGGTGCCCAGGCACCTGATTGAGCTTGAGCAGTTCCCGTTAAGTGTCAACGGCAAGCTGGACCGCAAGGCCCTGCCCGAGCCAACAGCCACCCAGGGCACCGATACGACAGCGCCTCGCACGGCCTTGGAGCAGGCACTCGTCGAGCTGTGGCAGGAAAACCTCATGCGCTCGTCACTGGGCATTCATGACAACTACTTCATGCTGGGCGGCGACTCCCTGAAAGTCATCCACTTGCAGATCAACGCCCGTGAACAAGGCATTGCGCTGACCCTGGCGCAGGTCTACCAGTCCCCGACCATCGCCCAGTTGGCCGAGGCCCTGGAGTCCGGGCCAACGTCGGCCGCCAGCCTTGAGCCCTTGACCCATGTAGAGGCTTTCGCCCAGGTTCCGTCGGCGATCCGTCTGGCCAGCGAAGGCGTGTTCGATGACGTGTTTGCCGCCTCGCAGCTGCAGGTCGGGATGATTTATCACTCGATGATGCACCCGGATTCGGCGATCTATCACGACATCTTCCGCTACCGCTTGCGCCTGCGTTGGAATGCCCCCGCCTTTGAGCGAGCCTGCAAGGCATTGATCTGGCGTCACCCGGCCTTGCGCATGTCGTTCGATATCGGTCACGCCGAGGTGCCCATGGCCCGGGTGCACTCGACGGTCGAGCCCCCCGTGCACGTCATTGATGTCTGCTCGCTGAGCCCCGACGCCCGGACACAAGCCATTGCCAGCTACGTGGAGAAACGCAAGCGTTACCGCGAAGACTGGCATCGGGCGCCGCTGTATCAGTTTTGCGTGTTCGTCGCACAGAGCGAAATCGACCTGATCTTCAGCTTCCACCATGCGATTCTCGACGGTTGGAGCGTCGCCACCTTGATGCGCGACCTGGTCACGCTCTACACCTCGGCGCCTGGCACCGACGCACTGCCGGCCCTGACCACCACACCGGCCGACTTCGTGGCCCTGGAGCAAGAGGCCACGGCAACGGATACCCACCGCCGGTTCTGGCGCGACTACTTGCACGAGGCCCCCGCCGCCGCCATGACCAGCTGGGTTCATGCAGTGGCGCCAGACCCGACGCCACACCGCTCGGCCTACCGTGAACTGCCCGCCGCGGACCTGGCCCGCCTCGAAGCGTTCTGCCAGGCGCGGGACCTGCCCTTGCGCGCGGTCCTGCTGACGGCCCACGGCTTCGCCCAGGCGATCATGTCCAATCAAAAGGAAGTGCTGTGTGGCGTGATCAGCCATGGCCGGCCGGCGTTCGAAGATGCCGCCTCGATCCTGGGGCTGTTCCTCAATACCTTGCCGGTACGGTTCAGCAGCCAGGGCCAGAGCTGGCTGGCGATGATCCAGGCAACGATTGCCCAGGAACAACAGGTATTCGCCCATCGGCGCTATCCGTTCGCATTGATTCATCGCGAGACCGACGTGGCCTTGAACGTGGTGTTCAACTACGTCGACTTTTACGTGCTCAAGGACCTGCTGACCCAAGGCGAAGAAATCCTCACCGAGTGGGAAACCACGGAAGCGAGCAACTACGACTTGCTGACCACCCTGGGCCGCCACCCAGCCAACGGTTCGCTGATGGTGAAGATGGACTACTGCACCGCGCGTGTCCCCACCTGTCAGGTCGAAGCCTATGCCGATTACCTGCTGCGCACGCTGGAACTGATGATCGCCGCGCCTGACGCCAAACCGGCCATACCGGCCTGGCAGCCCCCCGTCGAACGAACCACGTCAAGCGCCACTGCCGCCTCGCCCCACGACAACCTCTCGAGCTTGTTATTGGACAGTTTCGCGCGCCATGGCGAGCAGACTGCCGTGAGTCTGGGCCAGGTGCGTCTGTCCTATGGTCAATTGCACGACACTTGCGCGCAACTGGTGAGCTGGCTGCAGCGGCACGGTATCGGCCAGGGTGACCGGGTCGCGATCATGATGCCCCGCTCGCCCGACCTGATCGTCGCGTTGTTGGGTGTCGTACAGGCTGGCGCCGCGTACGTCCCCATCGACCTGAGCTATCCGAACGAGCGTATCCAGCTGATTCTCGAAGACTCGCAACCACGCCTGGTGCTATTCGCCGATGCGTCTGCGGACCTGGCGATGACCCTGGCGGGCCAGGCCGATACGCGCCATTGGGACAGCGTGGTCGCCGGCTTCGACAACGATCTGGCGGGCAGCCACCAACGGGTGGCCGCCATTGCCGCCGGCGTCATGGCCGAAGACAACGCCTACTTGCTCTATACCTCGGGCTCGACCGGCCGCCCCAAAGGCGTGGCCATGCCGCACCAGGCATTGACCAATATGATCCTCTGGCAGAACCGTCAGCAGGCGCAGGACGTCAACGCGGCGCAACCGCTGAAGACGCTGCAATACGCGCCCATTTCGTTCGACGTTTCGTTCCAGGAAATTTTCTCGACCTTGTCCAGCGGGCATGAGCTGGTGATGATTGACGAAGGGTTGCGCTATGACTTCATCCGCTTGCTGAAGTTTATTGGCGCGCAAGAGGTCAATCGCCTGTTCCTGCCCTATGTCGCCTTCCAGGGTTTGGCTGAAGTCGCCACACAGCTCGGTATCCACCCCACCTCGTTGCGCCAGATCAACGTCGCTGGTGAGCAGCTGAAAATCACCGCCGAAATCCGTGCCCTGATTGACCGCCTCGGCATTTGTCGGATCGAGAACCACTATGGCCCGACCGAGGCCCATGTGGTCACGAGCCTGCGACTTGAAGGCGTGACGGCGACCTGGCCGAGCATGCCGCCCATCGGCACGCCCATCGACGGGGTGCGCATGCATGTCCTCGACGCGGCGGGCAACTCCTGCCCGGTCGGCGTGACGGGCGATCTGTTCATCGAAGGGGTCTGCCTTGCCAATGGCTACTGGAACCGTCCCGACCTGACCGACGAACGCTTTATCTATCGCCAGCTCGAAGGCCAGACCAGGCGCTTGTATGAAACCGCAGACATCGGCTTCTACTTGCCAGGGGGCGATCTCGTGTACCAAGGCCGCAGCGACGCCCAAGTCAAGATCCGCGGTTACCGCGTCGAGCTCGGCGAGATCGAAGTGGCCATGCTCGGCTCTGCCCGGTTCAGGGCCGACATCGAGCAGGTGGCGGTCATCGACAAGACAGCAACCGATGGCAGCCGTTATCTGGTGGGGTTCGTCCAGGCACTGCCGGGGTGCGAGCCGGACCTGGACCAATTCAAGGCGGAAATGCGCCTGGCACTGCCCGACTATATGGTGCCGAACACACTGGTCAGGATCGCGAAGCTACCGCTCGGGCCCACGGGCAAGATCGACCGGCAGCGCTTGCAGAAGATCGAAGTCCAGACCACCTTGCAGCGTCCCTTCATCGGCCCTCGCAATGCCATGGAGGATCTGCTGCAAGCCTACTGGCAGGAAACCCTGGACCTGGACAGCATCAGCATCCACGACAACTTCTTCGAGTTGGGGGGCAATTCGCTCAAGGCAGTACAACTGGTGGCCATGCTCGCCAGGCATCAACGCCTGGAACCTTCGCTGTCCGACTTCATCCAGGCGCCGACCATCGCCGAGTTCGCCCAAGTGCTGCAACAGACCGAAACCGGACACCCCGGCACCAGCGCGCTGGTGGACTTCAGGAATGCCACGCGCCGTCCGACGTTGTTCCTGGTCCACCCCATCGGCGGACACGTGCTGTGCTATGCGGCATTGGCACGGGTGCTCAAGGACCAGGTCCACCTGTATGCCCTGCAAGCGCCGGGCACATGGGATGCCCGCGAGCCGTTGCAATCGGTGCAGGCCCAGGCGGTGTACTACGCGGACGCCATTGAACAGGTCGCACCTGATGGCCCCTTGAACATCGGCGGCTGGTCTTATGGGGGCGTCGTGGCGTATGAGCTGGCGAGCGAGTTGCAGCGACGCGGACGGTGCCTGCATAACGTATTCCTGCTGGACACTATCGTGCGCGTCAGGCAGGGCGAGGTGCAGATAGAACGCAGCGAGTTCATGAACTGGTTCATGTGGGAATTGCTCAGCGGCGACGGACAGAAGGACTACGCCTACCACGCCCTGGACTTCTCCTCCCTGGACGACCCACAGGCCTTCGCGGCGATCCGGCAGCACGGCATCGACCAGGGCATTTTCGACGAGACCATCACCCTGGCGACGCTCGATCAGTTGTTCCGCGTGTTCCATGCCAACTGGCAAGGGCTGCTGGACTATCGCTTTGCGCCACTGGACCTGCCCATCACGTTGTTCGCGGCGGATGTCGAGCTGCCCGATGTGCTGCAAGCCCCTCATGAACTGGTGGGCACCGCCTTCCGCGACCCATACCGCGGCTGGCGCTCGATTGCGCCCCAGGTACAACGAGTCGCCGTGGAGGGTGACCATCTGACCATGATGCGTGAGCCGCACATCGAGCGTGTGGGTCAATTCATCCGGTCGCGGATCGACCTGGCCCGGGTCAGGAGCGTCGAGTCCGTGGGCGCATTGGCTTAACCGTGACCAACGATCACGGGGCCGGATTGACGGCCCCGCTTGACTCCATCGCCTGGTCATTCCGGGCTCGATACAGGTGAAACAGCATGACAGCACCCAAAAAAGCCATTGTCGCCGGCGCCGGGATCGGCGGGCTGACCGCCGCCATCGCGCTGCAGCGTGCGGGTTGGCAGGTCAAGGTCTTCGAAGCGGCCCAGACGCTGCGCACCGGTGGTACCGGCTTGTCCGTCATGGCCAATGCCATGGCCGCGTTGCATTCGATTGACGCCCATATTCCGGTGGAACAGGCAGGCCAGGTGATCCGCGACTTCTTCTTCAAGAAACACCAGGGCGATGCCATCACCCGCATGCCGATCCACGAGATCGGCGAACAGCTGGGTCATCCCAGTGTGAATATCCAGCGCCCGCTGTTGCTACGTGCATTGGCACAACAGCTCGCACCCGACACCTTGCGAACCGGGTTGCGCTGCGCCGGGTATGACCCTCTTCCCGATGGCGTCATGGTGCGGTTCGAAGACGGCAGCCTGCAGGAAGCGGATCTGTTGATTGGCGCCGATGGCCTGAACTCGGTGATCCGCCAGCAGATGCTCGGCGAAACCCCCACACGCCCCTCGGGCTATGTCGCCTGGCTGGCGGTGGCGCCCTTCAGCCATCCGGTCATGACCGAAGGCTACGTGGCGCATTACTGGGGACGCGGCAAGCGCTTCGGGCTCTGCGATGTCGGGGACGGCCAGGCGTATTGGTGGGGCACCTGCAATCACGAGAACGCGGCGGATGCCGCCTTGAGCATCAGCAAGCAGGAAGTGCTCGCGGCCTACGCTGGCTGGGCGCCGGAAGTCGTGGCCGCCATCGAGGCCACCCCTGAGAGTGCCCTACTGAAAATGCATGCTCGGGATCGCCATCCCGTCGAGCAATTCTGCGATGGACACGTGGCGCTCTTGGGCGATGCGGCTCACCCCATGCTGCCCAGTCTGGGTCAAGGCGCGGCGCAGGCGATCGAGGATGCCGTAGTCCTGGCCGACCTGCTCGCGCGAACGCCGGACCTGCGCACCGCACTGCTGCATTACCAGGCCCATAGACACCCCCGGGCCAACGGGATCGTCAATGCAGCTCGCTTCATGAGCGGCATCGAGCAAGCCGAGTCGACCCTCGCCTGCTGGCTTCGAGAATGGTATTTGCGCCTGACGCCACAGCGCAGCCTGCGTAAAAAGAACATCGATATCCTCTCGTTCAAGCCCTGCGCGTAAACCGCCAGAACGGCCACTGGGCGACCAGGCTGGACGGCGCGGAACCCCGTCCGACCACCCACGCCCAGAGAGCGTCAATGACAGAAAGCGACTCCCATACAGACAAAAAACGACACACATCGGGATAAAAATCGCGAAATGAGAAGTCTTCACCATACTGGGAACCCAGGTTCGGGAGACTACTGCCAGACAACTCCTACAATGACGGCCATGAAAAACACAGCCGTTCAAGCACCAGCATACGAACACAACCCTTTAATTTAACTGGATATTTTTTCTAAGATCGCGCTGAAACCTGTCCCCGCAGCGATCACCGCCGAGGAAAAAATCTTTGACCCAACGTGTTTTTTTTGCCCGCAGGTATCAAAAAACCAGCACCCAACGACTGAACCGGAATGTCCCTGTTTTCCCTTACAGACTTTTCCTACATGGAAACGCCTAATAGCCCTACCGGCTAAACCGTTTATGTCAATAGGTTCACAAGACCGATATTGACGCCAAGTATCAACTTCAGAAGAGGCTTCAGCATTTTAGAATGCGGTCGGATTTCTTCCGTCAACGGTCAGAGATGCGGAGTTTTTTCGAGTCAGCAGGATAAGGACAATGAATCGACATGCGTGTATTGAGGGGGCGGAAAAATCGCACCTCTACGTAGAGCTAGGAAAGCTGATTTCAAGTGTCGGACACGAGAGTTTCTTGACTAACATGCACCAGATGATCGAAACATCAGTGCCTGTCAGTCGACTCGAATTGAGTGAATGGACAGCCGACGCCCCCCAGTCGAATGTCCTCGATGTACAGCTGCTGGGGTATGCAGGTTCGGAAAAAAACGTGCACATGCAATCCCCCTGCCCCACCACGGCGATAGAGCGCAACGATCATCCGTTGGTGAAAAGAGTGTTGGAGGTGGATGACGCCCTGCTGATCCATCTGAACGCACGGATGAAGGACGAAAGAGGCAACGACTGCCTCGGCACCTCCCACCAATGCATTCTGATTTCACGCAAGGCCAACCGCCGTTGTGTGATTTCGTTGCAACGCCCCCAGGTACAGCGCGACTTTTCCCTCCAGGAACTGTCCTTTTTGAAGTACCTTTCCGAAACGCTGTTACCCCTGGCCGAGCGTCACGCGCACCTCAATCGTCAATGTTTCAAAGCCCCTGGCAGCGCCTCGAGCCATCCGCTCGATGCCGCCGATCAGAGCCAACTGCAGCGTGATTTCAACGATCGACTGAGCCCCTGCGATGTGACCCTTTCCGTGCGGGAAAAAGAGGTCTGCCTGGGCCTGCTGGCCGGGGGTACCGTGCCGGAGATCGCGGAAAAGCTACAGGTCAAGAACAGCTCCATCGAAACCTACCTCAAGCGTGCCGCCGCCAAGCTGGGCGTGAGCGGGCGGCATGGGCTGGCGAAGTGGATGATCGGATCATGACGGCCCGCCGCAACCCGCCTGCCTGCGCCTGTGGTGCCTGGCCAGGCACCACAATGAGACAACAGGTCGATGCATAAACTCTTGAGTCCCCTGGCCGCCGCGGCGTTCATGCTGGGCGGTTGTTCGCTTATCCCGGACTACCAACGCCCCGCCGCACCGATCGCCGGGCAGTATCCGCAAACCTCGGCCTATGCCCCGGCCTTGTCGGGGCCCCTGGCGGCCGAACAGGGTTGGCGTGACCTGTTCCAGGATCCGGTGCTGGCACAACTGATCGAAAGCGCGCTGGCCAACAACCGCGACTTGCGGGTAGCGGCCCTGAACGTCGAGGCCTACCAGGCGCAGTATCGGATTCAACGGGCGGACCTCTTCCCGGCAATCAGTGCCAACGGCACCGGTTCGCACCAGCGCCTGCCGGCCAGCCTCAGCGGAACCGGCGACGCCGCCATCAGCCGTTCGTATTCCGCCACACTGGGGATCAGCGCCTATGAGCTGGACCTGTTCGGGCGCATACGCAGCCTCAGCGACCAGGCGTCGCTGACCTATCTGTCCAGTGAAGAAGCCCGGCGCAGCAGCCAATTGAGCCTGGTGGCCAGCGTCGCCAGTGCCTACCTGACCTGGCGTGCCGATCAGGAGCTGCTGGCGTTGACCCAGGACACGCTGCAATCCTACGAGCAAAGCCTGCGCCTGACCGAACGCAGCAACCAGGTCGGTACCGCCTCGGCCTTGAACCTGAGCCAATCGCGAACCTCGGTGGAAAGCGCCAGGGCCAGCCTGGCCAGGTTCCAGCGCCAGGTCGCCCAGGACCGCAACAACCTCACGTTGCTGGTGGGCACGTCGGTTGCCGATGACCTGCCCGGCCGCCCATTGTCATCGGACCTGCTCAGCGAAGTACCGGCGGGCCTGCCGTCGGACTTGCTGCAACGCCGGCCGGACATCCTTGGGGCCGAGTACCTGTTGCAATCGGCCAATGCCAATATCGGCGCGGCCCGTGCCGCGTTTTTCCCGAGCATCAGCCTGACCGCCAACGCAGGCAGTTCCAGCAAAGAACTGTCCGGGCTATTCAAGGGCGGGTCGGGCAGCTGGATGTTTCAACCGCAGATCAACCTGCCGATTTTCAACGCCGGCAGCCTTCGGGCGAGCCTGAACTACTCGAAAGTCCAGAAAGACATCCGCGTGGCGCAATACGAGAAAGCCATCCAGACCGCCTTCCAGGAAGTGTCCGATGGCCTCGCGGCGCGCAAGACCTATAAAGACCAATTGATCGCCCAGCGCGACCTGGTGCAAGCCAACCAGGACTACTACCGCCTGGCGGAGCGGCGCTATCGCATTGGCGTGGATAGCAGCCTGACGTTCCTTGATGCCCAACGCTCGCTGTTCAACGCCCAGCAAACCCTGATCGTCGACCGGCTCTCGCAACTGCTCGCTGAAGTCAACCTGTACAAGGCCCTGGGCGGGGGGTGGGTAGAACGCACAAGCAACGTGACTGTGAGGTGACTGCAGATGGGCACATTCGAACCCGGGACCCTGGTGCGCTTGCGCTCGGGAGGTAAGACGATGGTGGTCAAACATTCCTCGTCCATCTCCCAGGTGCCGGATACCTTGCTGCTCCTGTGCGAGTACCGGGCCAAGAATCGCCTGGTGCAAGGCTTCTATGCGACACGCGACCTGATCCCAGCCGTCGCCGGTTCGGATACGGAGCGGTCGTAGCGGACGAAATAGACCGCTGTGACGAGGGAGTAAATCCCCTTGCCACAAATGCCACATCAGACCGTGCGCGAGTACTGAACCGTCTGGTTCGCGCCCAGGTACGCGTCGAAGGCCATGGCCACGTTGCGCATCATCAATTGTCCCTGGGGCAACAACACCAGCTCATCGTCGCGAAGGTCCAGCAACCCATCGCGCACCAGCTCCTGGAGCCGGTCCAGGGCATCGGCGAAGTACTCGGTAAACCGAATGCGATGGGCGCTCTCGATCCGCGCGAAATCGATGCGGCCGTGACACATCAATTCGCTGATGACCTCGCGCCGCAGGCGATCGTCGTCGCTCAGCCGATAACCACGTTGCACCGCCAGCAAGCCTTGATCCAACCGGGCGTAATACTGGGAAAGCTCCTTGACGTTCTGGTTGTAGCTGTCGCCCACCTTGCCGATCGAGGACACCCCCAGGCCTATCAAGTCACAGTCGGCGTGGGTGGAATAACCCTGGAAGTTACGCTGCAGGCTGCCCTGGGCGCGGGCGCGTACCAGTTCGTCATCCGGCAAGGCAAAGTGATCCATGCCGATGTAGACGTAGCCGGCTTCAGTCAGGCGATTGATGGTCAGTTCCAGCAACTCCAGCTTGCGCTCTGGCGGCGGCATGTCTTCTGGTCGGATCATCCGTTGCGCCCGCACCCGTTGCGGCAGGTGGGCGTAGCTGTAGGCCGCGATCCGGTCCGGACGCAGGGCGATGATCTTGCTCAAGGTGACATCGAAACTGGCAATGGTCTGCAAGGGCAGGCCGTAGATCAGATCGACGCTGACCGACCTGAAGCGCGCCAGGCGTGCGGCTTCCACCAGCTCGACAACCTGGGCTTCGCTTTGCACTCGATTGACAGCGATCTGCACCTGGGCATCGAAATCCTGGACGCCAAAGCTCAGACGGTTGAACCCCAGCTGGCGCAGGCCTTGGATCTGTTGCGCATCGATGGTCCGCGGGTCGACCTCGATGGAAAACTCATGGGCATCGCTGTCGTCCATGTCGAACGACTGGTGTAGGCAGTCCATCAGGTCGGCCAGTTGCTCATGGGTCAGGTACGTCGGCGTGCCCCCGCCCAGGTGCAGTTGAGTCAGTTTGCGCGAGCGGTCGAACAAGGCCGCCTGCAGGGCAATTTCGCGCTTGAGATAGCTCAGGTATTCGACGGCGCGATGGGTCTTGCGCGTGATGATTTTGTTGCACGCGCAGTAATAGCAGAGGCTCTGGCAGAACGGGATATGGATGTACACCGATATCGACTTGGGCGATGGCGCCTGGTTACTGCGTTGGGCAGCCTGCTGGTATTCGTCCATGGCAAAGGCCTGGTGGAACTGCGGCGCCGTCGGATAGGAGGTGTAGCGCGGCCCTGGGCGGTCGTATTTCTCCACCAGGGTACGATTGAAACCGGATGCAGCACTCATGATGGGTTCAACTTTTCAAAAGGGTGTGGGCCTGCGTCATCCAGTCCTGAGTCGAACAGATTGCAGATCGCATCGACGTTCAAGCGCCCGGCGGGCAGGATGCCGATAAACCGGCTCGACAGTTCGATCAATCCCTGGTCATGCAACGCTTCCAGCGACGGCCAGGCAGACGCGAAATGCTCGCGAAACACCAGGCCGAAACGTGCCTCGATGGCCAGGATATCCAGCTCCAGGTCACAGGAAAGCTGCTCGGTCACGCTCGCCTTGACCTGATCCTGCGCTTCGCAGCGCCAGCCGCGACACACCGGCAACTGCCCGGCGTCCAGCTGTTGGCAATATTGATGCAGGTCATCGGTGTTCTGTACATACAGGTGCTCGATCTGCGTGATGGCCGACAAACCGAAGCCCACATGATCACAGCAACCGTGACGGCTAAAACCCTGGCAATTGCGATGCAGGCGTCCGTGCTCCTGGGCCACCGCCAGGTCATCGTCGGCCCTGACGAACTGGCCCAGGCCGATGTAGTGATAACCGGCGTCAGTCAGTTGCTCACAGCAGATCCGCCGCATGGCGTCTTTGTCGACCGTGCTGCAAAAGGCGCCAGCGACCCCGGCGTTTTTCGAGCGATAACGATATGGTGCGCGGGCATAGTCGAAAACGTGCAACCGGTCCGGTTCCAGTTCGATCAGCGTCGCCAGTTTCAGGGCGAAACTGCTGGGCGTCTGCCAAGCGTGGCCATAGCCCAGGTCAATGTTGATGGAGCGAAAACCAAACGTGCGCGCCGCATCGATCAACGAATGGATCGGTGCCGGGTTCTGGTAGCAATCGACCGACAGATCGCTGTCGACGCCAATGTCGGGGACACCGATGCTGACATGGGTGAAACCCTGGTCACGGATCAGCCCCATGGTCGACCAATCCGTGTGGTGCAGGTCCACCTCGATGCTGTGATCGCCGCCGTCGTACTCATTGAAGTCGAAGCGCTTGCGCAGATCACCCATCAGCTTCTGCAGGTGAGCGATCACCGGTGTGCCACCGGTCAGGCAAAACTGCTCGACGCGTCGCCCTGCCCCCAGGTGGCACCCAACCAACCCCAGCTCATGCGTCAACCGTTGCAGATAGCCCTCGATCTCACCGCACCGGCAGTCGCTGGCCAGGGGCGAACACGACGCCAGCCGCAAACGCGAAGGCAGGTGCACCGCCAGGGACAAGGGCCGTCGTGTCTGCCGGCTGCTGCGTAACCCTCGAAGCAGGTCGAGCGAACCGATGCCTGTGTGGAATCTACGCGTACCGACCGGACAATCGAAATCAGCCACCACAGGGGCACGTCCCGAGGGTCGCTCACTGAGGGTATGGAACGGGTCGAACATGACAATCTCCGAGTGGCTGTGCGGGAGCAGTTTGCGGGGTAACCCGCCGGGGCACCTTGACCTGTATCAAGCGCCTTGGAACCACCCGCCAGCGCTTACCAGGTGACGTAGAACATGGCCTTGGCCAGCAGCACGATCGCGACCATATGCAGGAACACGCTGGTATGAATGATGCGCACGTAGCGAGCGTTCATGCGCCCGCTCCTGAACAGCCACATGGCCCAGAGGAAATGCCCCAGCACACTGCCCGCCAACAGGACCTTGAACCCCAGCAGCAACCCGAAGGATGACTGCAGCGGCGACGACAGCACCGGCCAATAGCGCAGCCAGACCATGCCAATGCCCGCGCCGAACAGCACCAGCAGCACCCACGGCATCAACTGCCGAGCGCGTTGGCTGATGCCTTGCTCCAGCAACACCATGACCTTGGCGGGCAGTTGCTTGCGAATGCTCTCCAGGAACAGGACTTCGAAGAAAACCGTGCCGATGAAAACCAGCGCGGCAAACAGATGCAAGGTCAGAAACAACGGATAACTCATGAGCGTCCTCGGTCGCCCTCTGCAGCGGGGCGATGGTTTATTCGAGGTTATCGCGCTGTCCCGAAAGTGAGGTTGATGTCAATCAAGGAACCCCCTATCAGTCGCCACAGAACCTGTGGGAGCGGGCTTGCTCGCGAAAGCGGTGTGTCAGTCACGGCAATGTCGACTGATTCGCCGCCTTCGCGAGCAAGCCCGCTCCTACAAAAGAACGTCATTCGGCCTTGAAAGCGTCAACGGAACGTTGTTTTTTGCTCATCCCGACAATACCACTGATCAGTTAGTCCGACTTTTTGACACTTTCCCCGATATGTGGTCACAACTTTTGCGCGCCGCTGGGTCATAACTCGGAGGTCGTCGATGGAATGTTGACGTCTACCTAGGTTGAAGTCTGATACGGAGATAAGCTTATGATTTTCAACGTACAAAATTTTGGCGCCAAAGGAGATGGCATCACAGACGACACGGCAGCCATCCAGAGTGCGATTGATGCGGCGGCCGCGGCCGGCGGTGGGCAGGTGTACATGCCCACCGGCACCTACATCGTTTCGGCAGGAGAGGAACCTTCCGATGGCTGCCTGATGCTCAAGAGCAACGTCTACCTGTACGGCGACGGCATAGGCGAAACCACGGTCAAAGTGGCCGATGGCTCCGACACCAAGATCACCGGCATTATCCGCTCGGCCTACGGTGAGGAAACCCACGATTTCGGCGTCAGCAACCTCACCATCGACGGCAACCGGGGCAACACCACCGGCAAGGTCGACGGCTGGTTCAACGGCTATATTCCCGGCGAAGAAGGCTACGACTCCAACGTCACCCTCGACAGCGTCGAGATCAAGGATTGCTCCGGGTACGGTTTCGACCCCCACGAGCAAACCGTCAACATGATCATCAAGAACAGCGTGTCCCACGGCAACGGCCTGGACGGCTTCGTCGCCGACTTCCTCAGTGACAGCACCTTCGAAAACAACATCGCCTACGACAACGACCGCCACGGTTTCAACGTCGTCACCAGCACCCACGATTTCACCATGACCAATAACGTCGCCTACGACAACGGCGGCAATGGCATCGTGGTCCAGCGCGGTAGCGAGGACATCCCCTCGCCCAACAACATCACCATCACCGGGGGCGAGGTGTATGGCAACGGCGCCGAAGGGGTGCTGATCAAGCTCTCCAGCGTGGTGACCGTCAGCGGCATCGACATTCACGACAACAACAGCGCCGGGATCCGCATCTACGGCAGCAACCACGTCGAAATCATCGACAACACCCTCAACAACAATTCCCTGGGCGGTGCCGTACCAGAGATCATCATCCAGTCCTACGACGACACCCAGGGCGTGTCCGGCAAGTACTTCAACGGCAGCGACAACCTCATCCAGGGCAACACCATCAGCGGCAGCGACCTGTCGACCTATGGCGTGGCAGAGCGCAACGAAGACGGCACCGACAGCAACGCCATCATCGCCAACACCATCAGCCACACGAGCAAGGGCGCCACGCTGGTCTATGGCGACGGTAGCTACGTCAGCGCCACGGTGCCCATGACCACCGTGCAAGGCACGGCGGGCAACGACACGCTGCTGGGCAGCGCCGCCAACGAGATCTTCTACGGCGGCGCAGGCAACGACACCATCAATGGCGCGGCCGGTAGCGACACCCTCGTCGGCGGCGCCGGCATCGACAAACTCACCGGTGGCACCGGTGCCGATACGTTCCGGTTCGTCGCGCAATCGGACAGTTACCGCAACGCCACCACCAGCTTCGATGACACCATCACCGATTTCGACGTCACCCAGGACAAGATCGACCTCGCTGGCCTCGGTTACACCGGCCTGGGCAATGGCCGTGGTGGCACCCTGCAGGTCCGCTACAGCGCCAGCAGTGACCGCACCTACATCAAGGACTACGACGCCGACGCCAACGGCAATCGCTTCGAGCTGATTCTCTCAGGCAACCTGGCCAGCACCCTGACCGCCAGCAACTTCATCTTCAATCGCGTGATCACCGGCACCAGCGGTAACGACTCGCTGCTGGGCAGCGATGCGGCCGACACCCTGCTTGGTCTGGCGGGCAATGACAGCCTCAGCGGCGGCGCCGGCGACGACAAGCTCGACGGCGGTGCTGGCAAGGACACCCTCACCGGTGGCGCCGGGGCGGACACCTTGGTGTTCTCCAACCGCCTGGACAGCTACCGCAACTACAACACCGGCGGCGCCAACCTGGGCGACCTGATCACCGACTTCGACATCAGCGCCGACAAGATCGAGCTCTCCGCCATGGGTTTCACCGGCCTGGGGGACGGCAAAAACAACACCGTGTACCTGGTGCTCAACAGTGCCGGCACCAAGACCTACATCAAGTCCCTGGAGGCCGACGCCAACGGCAACCGCTTCGAAGTGGCGCTGGACGGCAATTACCTCAACACCCTGACCAGCGCCAACTTCGTCTTCGCCACGTCGTCGCCGACCAACCAGGCGCCCGTGGTGGCGACGCCGTTGCTGGACCAGAACGCCACCGAAAACACCCCGTTCAGCTACGTGGTGCCGGCTACCAGCTTCACCGATCCGGATAACGACAGCCTGAGCTACACCGCCAAACTCGCCAATGGCAGTGCCCTGCCCAGCTGGCTGATCTTCGACGCCGCCACCCGCACCTTCAGCGGCACGCCGCCCGACACCGCGTCGGGCACCTACGCCATCCAGGTCACCGCAACCGACGGCAGTAACGCCACCGTCAGCGATAGCTTTACCCTCGCCGTGCAGGACGTCCCCATCGCCATTGTGATCAATGGCACGCCGAACAACGACACGCTGACCGGCACCGCGGACAATGAGCAATTGTTCGGGGGCGCGGGCAACGACACCCTCGATGGCGACGCCGGCAACGACATCCTGGTCGGCGGCACCGGGGTGGACAAACTCACCGGTGGCACCGGGGCCGATGTGTTCCGCTACACCTCGAAACTCGACAGCTACCGCACCAGCTCCACCAGCGCCAGTGACCAGATCCTCGACTTCGACGTAGCGGCGGACAAGATCGACGTCTCGACGCTCGGCTACACCGGCCTGGGTAATGGCCGCGACGGCACGCTGCAGGTGACCTACAGCGCCTCGACCAACCGCACCTATCTCAAGGACTTCACGATCGACGCCAACGGCAATCGCTTCGAAGTGTCGCTAGCAGGTAACCTGACCGGCAGCCTGACGGCCAGTCACTTTATCTTCGCCGATCAGAACCCCACCACCAACGTGGCGCCGGTCGTGGCTATCGCGCTGCTGGACCAGAGCGCCAGTGAAAACACCCCCTTGAGCTACACCCTGGCCAGCAACAGCTTCACAGACGCCAACCAGGATGTACTGACCTACACCGCCACCCTCGCCAACGGCAACGCCCTGCCCGCGTGGTTGAGTTTCAATGCCACCAGCCTGACCTTCAGTGGCACCCCAACCAGCACCGCGGCGGGCAACTACGACGTGTTGGTCAAGGCCACCGATCCCTCGGGCGCCTCGGTCAGTGACAGCTTCGCCCTGGTGGTGGCCGACACGCCCGCCAACACCATCACCGGCACCAACAACGCCGAAACCCTCAATGGCACGACAGGCGCGGACCTGATCCTTGGCCTGGGCGGCAACGACACGATCAAGGCCGGCACCGGCGCGGACATCGTCGACGGCGGTGCTGGACGCGACTCGCTGTACGGCGGCGACGGTGCCGACACGTTCCGCTATACCAACGTGCTGGACAGCTACCGCGACTACGACACCGGAGGCGTCACGGCCACCGACACGATTTATGACTTCACCGTCGGCGTCGACAAAATCGATGTCTCGGGGCTGGGTTTTCTCGGCCTCGGCAATGGCAGCAACGGCACGCTGTACATGACCCTGAACGCGGCCGGCGACAAGACCTACATCAAGTCCGCCGAAGCCGATGCCGACGGCAATCGTTTCGAGATCGCCCTCAGTGGCAACTACCTCAATACCCTCACCGCCAGCGACTTTGTCTTCGGCGAGCGCGCCCAGCAGGACATCCTCTACCTGCCAACCCTCGGCCAATCCAATGCGCGCCTGCTGCGCATGACCGAGGACGACAACCAGTCCGGCACCTCGATGCTGGTCAATGACCTGGACCGCTACACCCCCTACGACGTGCGCAGCCAGTTCACCGATGCCGATGGCAACGGCATCGACATCGCGGTGGGCGGCAGCACGGTCAACGGCCTGTCCACACTCAGCGCCGAGGCGCTCAAGCTGTGCTGGTGGCTGACAGACACCAACCAGCCCGGGCCGGCACTGTTGCGGGCGGTGACGTTGTTGCGCGACCAGCTCACCGAACTGCAGTCGATCGATAACGTCACCATGGGCATCATCTGGGGCCAGGGCGAGGAAGCCGCCCAGGAAATCGCCCGCGCCACCGACAAAGCGGCGGCAGCAGCGGCCTATAAGGCTGCGACCCTGAAAGTGTTCGACTACTTGCACGCCCAGTTCGGCAATTTCAGCGTGTACCTGATGGAAACCGGTCACTACGAGGAGGATGCGGCCCGGGCCCGTGGTTATTCGCAAGAGAAAATCGCGTCCATCGTCGAGGGCGTCGGTTATGTGCGCGCCACTCAGGAAGCCATCGCCGCCGAGCGCGCCGACGTCAAGCTGGCGGTGGATTACACCGACCTGCCCTTGCGCTACGAAGTCGATCCCCTGGTGTACCCCGATGACGTCTGGCACCTGCACGAGGAATCGGCGGAAATCGTTGGCCAACGCCTGGCGGACTACATTGCCGATGACCTCGGTTTCCAGGGCAACCCCAACGACAATAACAGCGTGCAGGACATCTTCGACAACGCCCAGAACCAGGGCGGGATGATCTCCGGTACCGACCAGGACGACACCCTGCTGGGCAGTTCAGGCAACGACACGCTGGATGGTGACCTGGGTGCCGACAGCATGAGCGGTGGTGATGGCAACGACATCTACGTGGTCGACAATGCCTTCGATAGCGTGGTGGAAACCAACACCTCAACCTCGCAGATCGACACGGTGCAAGCCTCGGTCAGTTGGACCCTGGGCACCAATCTGGAAAACCTGGTGCTCACCGGTGTGTCGGACATCGACGGCACCGGCAATGAACGACGCAATTTCATCACCGGCAATGCCGCCAATAACGTGCTGGACGGCGCCGCAGGGGCCGACAGCCTGAGCGGTGGCGATGGCAACGACAGCTACTTTGTCGACAATGCCGACGACAGCGTGATCGAAACCAACAGCAATACCGTGACCGGCGGAATCGACAGCGTGCACAGCAACCTGGCGGCCTATACCTTGGGCAGCAACGTCGAGAACCTGTATATCGATAGCACCGGCGCCGCCAATGGCACCGGCAACGCGCTGGACAATACGCTGTTCGCCGGCGCCGGCAACAATGTACTGGATGGACGCGATGGCATCGACACGGCCAGCTTTGAGCGCGCCCTGTCCGGCGTGACCGTCAACCTCTCGACGTCGGCGCAACAGAACACCGTGGGGTCCGGGTTGGACACCTTGAAGTTCATCGAGAACCTGAAGGGAAGTGCCTACGCCGACACCCTGTCGGGGAACAGTGCGGCGAACGTCCTCGACGGGGGGGCCGGCAACGATACGTTGGTAGGTGGTTCCGGCGATGACCGATTGATCGGCGGCGCAGGCACCGACAACCTCACCGGTGGCACCGGCGCCGACACCTACGTGTTTGGTGCGTTGTCGGACATGGGCGTCGGGGCCTTGCGCGATGTGATCAGCGGCTTCAAGAGCGCGGAGTTCGACACGTTGGACCTCACCGGCCTGGACGCCAACCCGTTGACGGCCACAGTCGATGCCTTCACCTTCATCGGCAGCAACGCCTTCGACGCCACCAACGCCACCGGCCAGCTGCGCTTCGTCGATGGCATCCTCTCCGGCAGCACCAACGCCGACGCCACCCCCGAGTTCGAATTCGAACTGGTCGGCGTCAAGGAGCTGCACGCCAGCGACTTCACCGCCTGATTGCCCTCCTGAGCAGACTTGCCCGCAGTAGCTGCGGCACATTCAGCATGGATGCTGACTGACCCACCGCTATCGCGAGCAAGTCCGCTCCCACAGGGGGCGTGTTGTGCTTGAAGGCAAGCACTGGGCCTAGACCGTTTTTGTGGCAAGGGAGCTTGCTCCCGCTCGGCTGCGCTGTAGGAGCTGTCGAGCGAAGCGAGGCTGCGATCTTTTCAGGCCTTGTTGAGTGTTAAGTGAAAGATCAAAAGATCGCAGCCTTCGCCAGCACCTACCGCAGCCCAGCGGGAGCAAGCTCCCTCGCCACAGGGATAAGTTGCAAACTTGAGCCCTGGATTGTCTAGAACAAGCTTTGCACCTGCTCCAGCACCGCGCGGTTCATCTGGCCGGTGTGGGTGTGCAGGCTCACATAGCTTTGCAGCATGTCGAGCTTGGTGTTGAGCAGGTCTCGACGGGCCTGGAACACCCGCTGCTGTGCGTCAAGAATATCCACCGTGGAACGCACGCCGCCCTGGAAGCCTTTTTCCGTCGAGGCCAGTGCTCGCTGATTGGACGCCACCGCCCGCTGCATCGCCTTGCTCTTGGCAAACCCGGCGACGACGCCCAGGTAATCGGCCTCGATATCCTCGGCCAGTTGCTGGCGTTGCACGTCGTAGTCAGACTGGGCGCCGGCCAGTTGCGCTTCGGCCTTGGCCACCGACGCCCGTACCACCCCGCCGCGATACAACGGGATATCCAATTGCACACCCACGTAGTAGGTGTCCTGGCGCGGGTCGAGTTCCTGGTATTGACGGGTTTCCCGGCGGGTCAACTGGGTGGTCAGCGACAAGGTTGGATAATGCCCGGCGCGCTGACTGTCAGCCTGAGCTTCGGCCACTTTCACCGCCGCCAGCCGAGCAGCCAGCTCGGGGCTGGCTTCACGGGCAATCGCCGTCCAGTACGGCAAGTCCTGCTCCGGCGGGATCGGACTACCGGCGGCCAATTCTTCGCGCATCGGCAAGATGTCATCGATGAGCACACTGGCTCGCCCGGACAAGGCCCGCAAAGCCGCCACGCGGCGCGACTGGGCTTCAGCCTCCTGAGCTTGCACCAGATCGAGCCGCGCCTGGGCTTCGTCGATATCGGTGATCGCGCCCTGACCGCCCTCATAAAGCTTTTTACTCTGAATGACCAGGCCTTGGATGGCGGACTTTTGCTGGGTGATCAACTTGATCTCGTTCTCCGCCCGGGCGACGTCGAAATAGCCCTTCGCCACCCGGTCATACAGGGTTTGGCCGGCCACATCGAACACCTGGGTGCCCAGTTGACCGCGTGCCTTGCCCTCCTGATACGCCGCCCAGCGGGCCTTGTCATAGAGCGGTTGCTGCGCCACCAGGGTCACGTTGTTCGCCTGGTAATCGTTGCTGTTGACGTAGGTGCTGTCGTCGCCGCCGTCGGTCCGCCCGCCGTAGCCGTAGCGCGAAGTCAGCGACACTTGCGGGTAAAGGCCGCCACGACCGATGTCCTCTTCATGCCGCGAAGCTTCAAAAGCGTGGGCCGCCGACTGCACGGTCGGATCGTTGAGGCGCGAAGCATCGTAGGCGGCGGTCAGGCTCAGGCCAGTCTCAGCGGCCCACACCGGATTGAGCATCGCCCAAGCCGCACACAAGCCCATCAGCACACGCAAACGGTAGGGGCAACGGTCGACCATGCTCATTCCTCCTTGAAGGCTGCCAGCAAGCGTTCACGCAAAGGTTTCATCAGGTAATTCATCAAGGTGCGTTCGCCCGTCACCACCGTGACATCGGCGAGCATGCCGGGGCGCACCAGCAGGCCGGCGCTCTGCAACGCGGCCACGGTGTCGGCGGGAATCTCGACCTTGGCGGAGAAGTACGGTTGGTGCGTCTGTTCATTGATCAACTGGTCCGCCGACACCGTCGTCACCGTGCCGGTGACCGTCGGCGTATCCACCCGTTGCAGCGCGGTGAAATGCACATGCACCGGCAGGCCCGGGCGCAGCTTGTTGGCCATCAGCGGCTCGAAGCGCGCGGTGATCGCCATCGGCGCATCCAGCGGCACCACCTGCATCAGGGTCTGGCCGGCCTGGGCAACGCCGCCGACCGTATGAATGCTCACATCCATGACCTGCCCGGCCACTGGCGCGCGGATCGCACCGTTGTCGACTTCAAATTGCAAGGCCCGAATCTGATCGGCATAACCGGCCGCCTCGGCCGAGACTTCGCTGAGCTGGGTTTCGGCATCGCGGCGGAATTGCTGCTGCGCCTGCAAGGCCTTGAGCCGGCTTTCGTTGATCGCCTGGCGAGTCCTGCCGACATCGCCCACGCCGGAGGCGATCTGCCCCGCCAACTGGGCCGCGTTGCGCTCGGCCTCGAACAGTTTGTTGCGCGGAACGTAGCCTTCCCGAGCCAGGTCACGCAGGCCTTCAAGCTCCTGCTGCTGAAAGCGCATCTGCGCGTCGTAGTTGCGCTTGACGCCTTCGTAGCCAAGCAGTTGTTGCTGCAACGCCGCGGCTTCGTGCTCGATGATCTGCAAGCGGCTGCCCAGCTCCGCGCGGCGGGTAAGGAACAACTGGCTCTGCAAGGCCATCGCCGCCTTGACCCGTGGCTCGTCGGCGTGGGCCAGCAGTTCCGCGGGCCATTGGATCTCGGCGCTGCCCAGGCGCTCGGCAATCAAGCGCGCCTCGATGCTGCGATCGTTGAGCAGCTTGCCCAGGGTCACGTCCAGTTGCGACTGCGCCTGCACCGTGTTGAGTTGCACAAGCAATTGCCCCTGGGTGACGCGGTCGCCATCGCTGACCAGCAGCTTTTCCACCACTCCGCCGACCAACGACTGCACGGCCTTGCGCTCCCCCGCCACCACCACGGTGCCGCTGCCCACCACCCCCTGGTCGAGTGGCGCCAGGCAGGCCCAGAGCAGGAAACCACCCAGCGTCAGGACCAGGAATCCCACGCCATAACGCGCCGCGCTCCCGGCGTCGGTGCTGGCGCTGGGCAGCGTCGTGGTGCTGCACACGCTCAGCCCCTGGTCGCTGCGCGCTTGTGTCTCCGGAGTCAGATCACGCATCGCCGCCCGCCTCCCTGACCGCGGCCGGTCTCGGCCCCGGCATCAATGCCTTGAGCACCCGGTCCCGTGGGCCGAATGCTTGTTGAGTACCGTCCTTGAGCACCAGGATGTGATCGACCACCGCCAGCACATTGGGTCGGTGAGTAATCAACACCACGGTGCTGCCAGTCGCCTTGAGCGCATTGATGGCCTGCACCAGCGCCAGCTCACCGGCATCATCGAGATTGGAGTTGGGCTCGTCGAGCACGATCAGCGTTGGCCGTCCGTAGAGCGCGCGAGCCAGGCCCAGGCGTTGTTTCTGCCCACCGGACAAGCCAAGCCCACCGGGGCCCAACGGCGTGTCGTAGCCCTTGGGAAAGCGCAGGATCATTTCGTGGATGCCGGCATGCCGTCCGGCGGCGATGATCTGGTCAGCATCCTGCTCATGGAAACGGGCGATGTTGTCGGCGACCGTGCCGTCGAACAACTCGATGTCTTGGGGCAGGTAGCCGAGGTGCGGGCCCAGGGCGTCGTGGGACCACTGGCTGATCTCGGCATCGTCCAGGCGCACCGACCCACCCATGGCCGGCCAGACCCCGACCAGGGCACGGGCCAGTGTCGATTTACCACTGGCACTGGGCCCAACCACGGCCAGCACGTCGCCCTTGACGAGGCTGAAATTGATCCCCCGCAGGATCGGCTGCGAAGCACCCGGCGGGCCGACATACAACTGTTCCAGGCGCACCGCGCCGGTAGGTGGCGGCAACGGCATGCGCAGGCGCTTGCGCGGATGCTCGGCCAGCAATTGGCTCAGGCGCTGGTAGCTCTGACGTCCGGCGTTGAATTGCTTCCACGAGCCGATGGCGATTTCCACGGGCGCCAGGGCTCGCCCCAGCAACAACGACATCGCAATCATCATGCCTGCCGACAGTTGGCCTTCAAGCACCAGCAAGGCGCCCAGCCCCAGCGCCAGGGACTGCCCGGAGATACGCACGAAACGGGTCGTCGAGGTGATACGCGCGCTGCGGTCGCTGGCATGGGCCTGGGCGGCAATGATCCGTTGTTGCAACAGGCTCCAGCGCTGGCGCAGCGGCCCGAGCATGCCCAGGGCCTGGATGACTTCGGCATTGTGCAGCGTGCTGTTCACATAGATAGACGACTGCACCCCCAGGCTATTGGCTTCGCCCAGGCGCGTGCGCGTCGCCAGTTCGCCCCACAGCGCCAGGCCGATCAGCACCAGGGCAAGCACCAGCGTCAGCACGCCAAACCAGGGATGAAAGATGAACGCCACCAGCAGGAAGATCGGCAGCCAGGGTGCATCGAGCAAGGCAATCAGGCCTTGCCCGGTAATCAGCTGGCGCAGCGTGGCCAGGTCGGTGAGCACCTGCGCCGGGTTGGCGTTGTGCTCGCGCAGGCTGCGGGCGAAGGCCGCGTCGAAAATCCGCTCGCCCAAGGCATCGTCCAGCCCCGCGCTCATGCGAATCATCACCTCGCCGCGCACCCACTCGATCAGGGCGCTGAACATGAACAGCCCCAAAGCCATCAAGGTGAGCATGAACAAGGTGATTTCGTTGCGACTGGTCAGGACCCGGTCGTAGACCTGCATCATGTAAAGCGAAGGCACCAGCACCAACAGATTGATCACGCCACTGAACAATGCCAGGGCCCAGAACACCCGACGGTAGCTCAATAAGGCAGCATCAATGTCATGACGCGGATCGAGTAGAAAGCGCATAGAGAATTAACCCGCAATAGGAATAGTCGGTCCCGGCGCAATCCATCGCGAGTTACGTGCCCGAAGGCGTCAAAAAAAAGAGCGTCATGTTGCTGACGTGCAGCCATCTGAGCCGATCGTCGTCGCTACGGACGCCAAGTACTGACAACGTAAGCTTAGGTAAGTGCCCGCCCGAGGTGAGTGTTTTCACCTCCATGACCAGTGGAAGGCTGCTCTTGAGAACGACACGATCGAAATGACTGCTTTAAAAGTTTTACTCAGTTAAGTATTTTGCGTGATACCTGAGCGCCGATGGCAACGACAAACCCTGTGGGAGCGCCGGCCCTCTATCCTCATCTTCCCAACGACAAGGACCACCCGTGAGCGGACTGCGTGAACGTCAAAAAGCCGAACGCCGCCAAGCCATCAGCAAGGCGGCGGTCGAGCTGTTCGAGCGCCAGGGTTTCCAGAACACCACCATCGAACAAATCGCCAGCCAGGCCGGCGTATCGGCGCCCACCGTGTTCAAGTACTTCGGCAACAAGCAGGAAATCATCCTGGAGATCCTGCACGACGCCGACCAGCGCGCGCTCACGGACACCCGCAGCCAGATGCCTGAAATCGAAGACCCGGTCGAAGCGCTGTGTTATCTGGAGCGGCTGTTGACCGGCTACGCACTGGAGGTCATGCACCCGAGCCTGTGGCGCGAGTTGCTGCCGCTGATCCTGTTTGGCGGCGACAACGGGCTGCCCGAGGGGTATCGCGCCATGAACGATGCGCTCAGGGCCGAAATCAGTGGGCTGATCAGGGAATTGCAACAGGCCGGCAAACTACGCGCCGACCTGGACGTCGACCTCGCCGCGTTCCTGTTGAACGACTATTCGCACTTGCAGTTGTTCAGGTTGGTCAACCAGGAGCAACCGGACATCGAGGCACATTCCGCTCAGGTCAGACGCATCACTGAATTGCTCTTTCTGGGCATGCGCGCCTGATCCAACGAGGGACCCGGCGCCGCAACGCCGGGTCACGCCGATCAGCGATGGGTCTTGATGCCGGTCCAGGTGCGGGTGCGGATCCGCTCCACGGCGGCCGGCACCGGCTCCAAGGCGAACAGGGTCTTGCGCGCCTCGTCCGGCACATACATGGCGGGGTTATTGCGAATGTCGGCATTGACCAACGCCGTGGCTTCCTTGTTCGGGTTGGGGTAGCCGATCTTGTTGCTGATCCTCGCGATGACGTCTGGACGCAAGATGTAGTTGATGAACGCGTAGGCCTCCTTGGCATGAGGCGCATTGGTGGGGACCATCATGACGTCCGACCACATCGGCGCACCTTCCTTGGGCAGCGCCAGCTCAACCTTCACCCCCTTCCCTGCGTCTTCGGCCAGTCGCTTGGCCAGTGCCACACCACCGGACCAACCCACCCCGACACAGATATCACCGTTGGCCAGGTCCATGCCATAGCGCGATGAATTGAAGTAGGTGATGTACGGCCGCACCTTGAGCATGGCCGCCTGCGCCTTTGCGTAGTCCCCACGTTTCTGGCTGTTGGGGTCCAGCCCTTCGTAGTGCAAGGCAATGGGCACGATCTCGTTGGCGGCGTCCAGCAGACCGACGCCACAACTGGCCAGCTTGGCCATGTTCTCTTCCTTGAACAGGATGTCCCAGGTGTTCATTTGCACATCAGGCCCCAATACCTGGCGCACCTTGTCGACGTTGTAGCCGATCAGGGTCGTGCCCCACAGATACGGCGCTGCATAGCGGTTGCCGGGATCGCCCACCGCCTCCAGGGACTTCATGAACTCGGGTTCCAGATGCTCCCAGTTCGGTAACTGGCTGCGGTCCAGGGGTTGGACGGCGCCGGCGGCAATCAGGTGACTGACGTTGGAACTGCTCGGGTACACCACGTCATACCCGGAGTTGCCGGTCAGCAGTTTGGACTCCAATGTCTCAACGCTGTCGAAGACGTCGTAGATGGGACGGATGCCGGTTTCCTCCTGGAAACTCTTGAGGATTTCTGGCGGCAGGTACTCGATCCAGTTGTAGATTCGCACCGTCCGCTCTTCGGCCAGGCTTGCGCCACTGACCAGCATCGAAACGACAGCGCCCAGCAAGGTGTTGCGCAAAAACATGTTCATGATCTAACACTCCAGCGCGGCCGCGAAGGCTCGCGGCACTTAATAGCGGTAGGTGAAGTAGAGTTCCAGCGCGCTGAATTTCCGATCGTCGCCGAAGACCTGTTTGGCCGCTGCCATGGGCTTGACCCAGTTGTAGGACAGCGAGGTGGACAACGACTTCGAAGGCGCCCAATCCAGGAAGACTACACTCTCGTCGGCAAAGCGTTTGTCGCTGACGGCGGTGCCCATGTAGTTTTTTTCGTCGAGCCAGAACTGGTAGTGGATCGCACCGAGGGTGAGGGTTTCGTTGAGGTGAGTCTTGAGCGAGAACTGCTGGACGTTTTCGTTGCTGTTGAACATCAGGTAGTTGCCGACGACATCGCCGATCAGCCAGGTGCTCCAGTCGACGAAGCCCTTGCTCAACGGGTCCCAGGCTTTCTGCCGGTTGTCTGTAAGGTTGTCGTCGCCGGAAAAACTCGCGTAGCGGTAGCCGATCACCGGGGTCAACGGCAGCGTGCTGAAGGTGTAATCCGCCTGGCCATACCAGGCCTTGGCATCGTAGTCCACGCCTTCGCCGCTGCCCCGTTCCAGGGCATATTCGGCATTGAGGGTCAGGTCCGGGATACCCGGGAGCTTGGCATTCAGCGCCCTGACGTTGTAAACCAGCATGCCATCGCGGCGGCGCGGCAACGTGCTGCCCTTGGGCCCCATGGCCTTGACCTTCAACGCGGTGGCGCCCAGCGTCACCTGGTCGTCGAGGTTGTAGTCCAGGTTCACGCCGCTCATGCGAAAGTCACCCAGGTCGCTGTCGGTGCCCAGGCTGAAGCCCTGGACCTTCAACGCGCCATGGTCCCAGGCGACCACCGCCGAATCCTTGAAGGCAGTGCGTGGGGCGAGCCAATAGGCACCGTCGTTCAATTGGTCGAGGTTGCCATCCATCACGATGAAACCGTTGCCGATCATGTAGTTCTGGCGACCGCCGGTGACCGTCCATTCGCCAGCGCGCAAACCACCATAGAACTCTTCGGTCGACACCTTGCCGTCGGAGCTACGGGTGAAGCCACCGGCATCGCCATCACCGAAGGTGGTCGCGCCCACCAGGGAGCCGCCAGCCAACAGGCTGAAATCCGGCTGCACGGCGTATTCCAACTTGATGCCCGGCTTGACGTAGAACTCCTGCCAGTCGATTTTCGTGCCGCCATTCTTGCCGCTGCGCATGTCCACCACGCCGCCGCCAAAGTTGACGTTGCGGGTGGACAAGACTGCGCCACCGGCCGTTAAGTTGACTTCGCCCTTGAGGTTGCCCTCCTCGAAGGTGTAGCCCGCCCAGGCAACCTGGGCGGTCAAGGGTAACCCGAGCACGAGAAACGCTCGGGACAAACGCATCATGGAAACCATATGGAGCTCCTGTTGATTATTGTTGTTACAGGGCAGTGAATGGCGGCGCAAACCCGCGCCAACACCTGGCTGGGCCAGGTGAGCGGAACGAAATTCTTGTGTTTATCGGATGAAGTCAGGGCGTCAGTTGCGCCGCGATGGCCCGCAGCATGCGCACGCTGTCGCCGTCGAACGGGCTGACGGCCTCACCCAGGGACGACTGCTTGACGATCACCACGCCGGACGGTTTGTCGACGAACAGGTATTGGCCATGGATGCCACCGGCCATGAGCGCCTGACTGTGGTCATTGAAGACATACCACTGACTGCGGTAGGACGCGCCGGGGGTCCAGCTCGAAAAGTCGGCGCATGCGCCATAGATCGCGGGGTCGGCACCGGCGGCGATGCCGGCGATGGCCTCGGCCGAGAGCAGTTGTCGCCCGTCCTGACGGCCCTCGTTGGCCAGCAGGCGGCCGAAGCGCGCCATGTCACGCAAGGTCGCGCTGAACCCGGCACCGGCCACGCTGCGGCCCCAGGGATCCGCCAGGAAATAGCCGTCACGTTCACAGCCCAACTGGCTCCAGACCTCCTGCAGCAATTGGTGACAGGCCTTGCCAGACGCCCGCTCCATGACCCAGGCCAACGCCTCGGTGGTGGCCGTCACGTAATGGAAAAAGCCGCCGTGATTGCCGCGTTTCCTCAGTGACGGCAAGTACTGGTACAGGGATTCGAACGTCGTGTACTGCGCCGGGGCCGGCTGGAAACCGCAGGCGTAGCCGTATTGGGAACTCTCCGAATCCGGATCCTCATAGACCTCGTTGTAATCGACGGCCACGGCCATGTCGAACAATTGGCGCACGGTCGCATCGCCGAACGCGCTACCGGTCAGTTCCGGTACGTAATGGGCCGCCGTCAAAATCGGGTCCAGCAGGCCTTCGCAGACCAGTTGCTCGCCCAGGGCACCGATCAGCGACTTGGTCACCGAAAACATGATGTGCCGGTCCTGGGGATGCTGGCCGTTGAAGTAGCGCTCAAACAATACGGTGTCGCCCTGCAAGACCAGAAAAGCATCGGTCTGGCTGGCGACCAGGTGATCGATCACGCTGATGCTCAAGCCACACTCGCTGTCAAAGTGCAGTGCATCCAGCGGCTGGAGCGCCTGCTTGAACGCGCTGACCGGCCCGCTGCCGGCCTGCACGTCGATGGAAGGACGCAAGCGCGCCAGGTTGCGGAAGCCCCACTGGTTGAACGGCGGGCTCATCCAGTTGTGCCAGGTGACGCGGCGCTGGGGGTCGGCGGGAAAGCCTTGCATGAGGGAAGGTGCCAGGCGTGCGTCAGATGGCGATTCGTGAGTCTCGACGTAAAGACTGGCCAGTGAAGGCACGGTGTTCTGATTCATCGGGTTGCCCCTGCAAAATGACTCTGCGTGAAAGCAGATGCAGGAGAATAATTACTCGATGTAATTCTTTAGTCAATAAAACTTTTTATCGACATTGTTCCTTCAGCACCGACCCGCGGAACAACCATTGCCAGGGAACCTGCTACCGCTGGGCTACGTCCGTAGGAGCTGTCGAGCGAAGCGAGGCTGCGATCTTGTCCCAGACACTTGAGTCGCAAGCAATAGATCAAAGGCCAGCGCCTCATCATCCTGGCGATCGCCCCACGCCGCGAGGACGGTTGAGCCAGGCAAAGGCGCAATGCCACGCTATGATCGCGCAAACGTCAGCACCTCGAACAAGGGCAACCATGAACACTCACACAGCATGCCTCGGACTGTCTGCCTTGACGCTCGCCTTCCTATGCGAGCCGGTCCAGGCCTCGACGTGGCAGATCTGCCACCTGGAGCTGCGTATCGTCCAGGTCCTGAAACAACCCTATCCGCAGTTGCAGGCGCAGATCGTGAAGGCCAGGCCGAAGTCCTCCTTGGTGGAGTGTCCGGCGCAAGGCTCAATGCTGACCTTCACCCCGGAAACCCCGGACTACCAAGCCACGCTGCCCCGCCGGCAATGGCCCCGCAAAGGACAGTCACTACAGGTCGACTATCGCTACCTGGATGGCGTCTGTAAAGGCGACGGCAACTCGTATGCGTGTCGCATCAAGCACTACCCGGTGGTGGGTCGATAATCAGGCGGCTGGAGACCGTGGCATTCAGCTGATGGCCTCATCGCGAGCAAACTTGCCCCCACAAAAAGGACTGGCGCAACCCCTTGTGTGCGAGCCTGCTCGCGATGACGTCGGTAAAGCCCACCTCAGCGACTTAAGCCAACAACTCAGTGATCCAGCGGGCCTGCCGGGCAGTGTCTTGCAGCTTCTCTTCCGGTACGGCTTGCCGCGCCTTGGCGAAGCTGGTGAGGGTCTTTTGCTTCTGGCGTAGCAGGTGCTGCCACTTGGCCAGGAAGGCCGGGGTGCGGGCTTGCAGTTGCAGCGGGCCGAAGTACAGCTCCTCGGCGGTGTACGTCACCGGCCCGGTGCGCTCGGCGACGATGATCTCGTAGTAGAAACGGTTTTCCCGCAGCACCTCCTCGCAGAGGATGCGGTAGTCGTGTTCCATCAGCCATTGGCGCAGCGGTTGCTCACCGCCATTGGGCTGCAGGATCAGGCGTTCCTGGCCGCTCAACCGCGCTTTGCCGCTGTCCAGGATGTCGCGGATCGTCTCGCCGCCCATGCCACAGAGGCTGATCGCCGTGATCCCGTCTTCCGGCTCGATCGCCGCCAGGCCATTGGCCAGGCGTACGCTGATCTGCTGTTCCAGGCCATTCTCGCCCACGGTGCGTTCGGCGGCGCGAAACGGCGTCAGCGCCACTTCGCCAGCCACCGCCATGGCGATGGCGCCGCGGCGCAGCAAGACCACCGGCAGGTAAGCGTGATCCGAGCCGATATCGGCCAGGTGCGCACCCGCCGGCATATGCGCCGCCACGCGCTCCAGGCGCATGGACAATGTGTATTCGTTCAACTGCAGTTCCCTGGGTTAATCGTAGAACGGCTCGACTGCCGTCCGACTGCCGACAAAGAAGCTGTCTGCGACCAACCGCAGTGGCTGCAGGTCCATGTCGCTGGCTTTGTCGTTGATCAGTTGCTGGAAATGTCGATACACCGCCGCGTACTCGCCCTCCTCGGAGACGGCCTGGCGCACGCCGTCGATGCTCAACAGCGCACCGCCGTTGTCCAGGCGCAGGACGCCTTCGGCGCAGCGAATCTCGATACTCCAGAGCTCGTCATGGCCATGGTCGAAATCGAACTCCGCACGAATATCGAGGTGGCACGCGTCGGCCATCTTGATGCTGGCGGCAATCGGCGACTGGCAATTGTCCGGCACGCGCAACTCGGCGGATTCCACGAACAGCGGCAGTGCCAGCAGATGGGTCACAATCGACAAGGCATTGATACCCGGATCGAAGACGCCCAGGCCACCGGGTTGCCAGATCCATGCCTGGCCAGGGTGCCACTTGCGCACGTCTTCCTTCCAGTCGATCTGCACGCTCTGCAAGGTGCGACTCGCCAGCCAGTCACGGGCCGCTTCGATGCCCGGCGCGTAACGCGAATGCCAGGCGAACAGGCCGCTGATGCCTTGCTCGCGAACCTGCTCCACCAACGCCATGGCTTCACCCAGCGTGGCGCACGGCGGCTTTTCCACCAGGACGTGTTTGCCGGCCGCCAGTGCCTGTTGTACCAGGGCGAATCGACCTTGGGGCGGTGTGCAAAACGCAATCGCATCGACGTGCGGGCCGTTTTCGAGCAACTCGCCCAGGGACCGGAAGTTCTCCACCCCGGCGCAAGGCTGCCCTTGCGTGGCGACCGCCACCAATTGGAACGCGGGGTTGGCATGGATGGCTGGAACGTGCTGATCCTGGGCAATCTTGCCGTAGCCCACCAGCCCGAGACGAATCGGTTGCATCGATGACTCCTGATTTTTTGTACTTGTGATCGGGCAGCAAACTAGACGCAAATCGCCCGGCGGACAATGGGGCCGTGCAGTATCTAGACGATTGTCCTGCGCAATTGGGCAACAGCCGTGCAGCAAAGACCTCAGCTCTGTCGCGACTCACTGGCCGCCGTCACGACGTTGGTCACCCGGCCGAAGAAGGGCTCCAGCCGCTCACGCGGCGCATCGTGCTCCACCACCAGGGCGGCGACTTCTTCGCAGGAGACCACCTGATAGTGGGCGACGCTGGAGAGTTTCTCGTTGGTCACCGCCGCGATCACCTGCCCGCTTGCCGCGACCACCGCGCGTTTGAACTCCGCGTCATCCAGGCCAAATGCCGTGACGCCATTGTCCGGATCGATGGCGCAGGCACCGAGCAAGCACACGTCAAAACTGAACTGACGCAATTGCTGGACAGCCGTCAACCCGATCACGCCACCGGCGATTGGATTCAAGCGGCCACCCAGCAGGATGACCTCGGCGCGGGGCAGCTTCATCAACTGAACCGCAATCAGCGGCGAATTGGTGGTGAGGGTCAACTGAAGTTGCGGATCGATGGCGCAGGCCACGGCCAGGTTGGTCGACCCGGCGTCGATGAACACATGTTGGCCCGCACGCAACAGTGCGGCGGCCGCTTGACCGAGACTGCCCTTGCGCGCCGGGTCTTTGCGCACGCGTACCTCCATCGGTCCTTCGGCAGCGGGCACGAGTATCGCGCCGCCATAAACGCGCTTGCACATTCCCGCCGCTGCCAATGCCCCCAGATCACGCCGTATCGAGTGCTCGGACACATTGAATTCGCAGGCCAGGTCTGCCGCGATCACCCGGCCATATCGGGCGAGACGCTGGCTGATCAATTGCTGGCGTTCGCCGGGGAACGCTTCGTGAGGAGAAGTCATGACGCTGTAACCTGCATAAACGAGCACTAATGATCACAAACGAGCAAATAGTGCCGCTTATGCAGCGAGGCGTCAAACCCGCTCGTTCAAGCGGGCGGCCAAACCATAAAGGTCATGCGGCCCCAGGGACATTCGTGCCCATTCCCAAGGGCAGGAAAGGTTGAATTTTGTCGATTTCCTCGGCGCTGAGGCGCAGTTGTGCGCCGGCAATCAGTCCATCGACCTGCCCGGGATGGCGGGCTCCGACGATGGCGCCGGTCACCACCGGCTTGCGCAGCACCCAGGCGATGGCGACTGCCGCCGCGCTCACCCCGTGTCGTTCACCGATACCCGCCAAAACCTCGACCAGCGCCAGGTTCGCGCTCAAACGAGGCTCCTGGAAATCCGCGCTTCGGGCCTTGCGCCAATCGTCATCGGGTAATTGGGCGATGCGCTCGCGCGTCATGCTCCCGCTAAGCAGTCCCGATTGAAGGGTGGAATAAGCCAGGACCCCCATTCCCACCTCCTCGCAAAATGGCAGGACGTCCTTTTCGATGTCTCGCATCAGGGCTGAATAAGGCGGTTGGAGAGAGACGATCTCGGTCACCGCCTGGGCCCGCTGGAGTTGCGCGACATCGAAATTGGACACGCCGATAGCGCGAATTTTCCCCTGTTCGCGCGCGGTGGCCAACGCCGATAGCGCACTCTCGATTCCTTCGCTACTGCCGTCGGCAGGAAAGGCCGGCCAGTGGATCTGATAAAGATCGATCGTTTCGACTTGCAACCGGCGCAAGCTTGCCTCGACCTCGGCGAGCAGCGATTGAGGCGCCAGCGAGTGCGAGATCGCTTTGGTGACCGGGTCCCACACCAGACTGCCCTTGGTGAACACCAACGGACGCCGTGAAGCTGGCACCCGACGCAACAATTGCCCAACCAGCTGCTCGGCGTGGCCCAAGCCATAAACCGCCGCGGTATCGATCCAGTTCACACCGCGTTCGACGGCATATTCAAGCGCACCGAGGCTGTCCTCGTCATCCTGCGCGCCCCAACTGTATTCCCAGCCGGTGCCGGCAATGGCCCAGGTTCCCAGGCCAATGGGCGAAATCAGAAGATCCGATGATCCAAGACGATTCTTTTGCATAGCGAGTTCTCCACAGATGATGTGGGCCAGTATCCGCGAGTGATCTCATGACGATAAGATGGGTAATCGTATTTGAACTACTGAACTGTACTCATGAGTCAGCACCCCGATCTTTCCGAACTGGATGCCTTCGCGGCCGTCGCTCGCCACCGCAGCTTTCGCAAGGCCGCCGAGGAGCGTGGCGTTTCGGCTTCTGCATTGAGTCACGCGATGCGTGCACTGGAAGCACGCCTGGGTGTCAGGCTGCTCAATCGAACCACACGCAGCGTTACCCCGACCGAGGCCGGCCACCAGCTATTGGCAACGCTGGCCCCGACCCTGCAGCAGGTTGCCGATGCACTGGCGCAACTGACCTCAATGCAGGAAGTGCCCGCCGGCAAGCTTCGCCTCAACGTGGCGCGTCCGGCGGCGCGGGCGGTGTTTGCGAAAGTGCTCGCGCCATTCGTGGCCAGGTATCCACGTATTCAACTGGACCTGGTCACCGATGATGGCTTGACCGACATCGTGAACGGCGGGTTTGACGCTGGCGTGCGTTTTGGCGAAAGCCTGGCCGGCGACATGATCGCTGTCCCTGTCGGCCCTCCTCAATCGTTCGTGACTGTCGCTTCACAGGCTTACCTGGCCGCAAAGGGGGTCGTCCAGGCCCCACGCGACTTGCTCGACCATGCCTGTATCGCCCGACGTTTTCCCAGCGGCAAACTCTATGCCTGGGAGTATCAGGCACAAGGGCAACCGATGCGCTTGTCCGTCACCGGCCCGCTCATTCTTGAAGACGATGCGCTGATGATCCAGGCCGCAAAAGATGGCGCCGGGATTGCCTACGTCTACGAGGAGCTGGTGCGCGATGACATCCGCAATGGGCAGCTCACGGAACTGCTTGCGCAATGGAAAGCACCGCCAAGCCGGTTTTTTCTCTACTACCCCAGCCGACGCCATGTGCCACCGGCCCTGAAAGCACTCATCGAGTTCATCCGGACGGATGATGGATCAATCTGAAACCGGCAGGCAAAAAAAGCCCCACGACCGAGGACGGTGCGGGGCAAGGGAATTGGTTGGTTGCGGCCAACCAAAGGAGCACAGTGAAAAACGTTTACGGGCCGGTCAGATGCATTCCTCTGCGGCGCGTTCAAAACTCGATGGCAGGAGGTTGGAGGCCAGCAAATGCCGCTCGTAGATGAACACTTTGCCGCCGTTGCCGGCCTTGTAGGCTTCCAGCACGTTATCCGCCGAGACTTTGCTCGGCACCACGATGCGGTAGCTGCGCTGGGTCTGCGAGACCATCGGGTTCAAGGCATTGCCCTGCAATTTCGGCACGACGCATTCAGCGTATTGGGCCGGCGTCTTGCTGGTTTGCAAGGTCAGCGTCGGATCGTTCGGCGCCGAGACACACCCGGCCAGCAACAACGGGGAAAACGCCAGGGGAAGCAAAAATAAAGGGCGCATGGGCGAGGTCCTGAAAATAAAAAGAGTGGGCTGCGTGTTCGATGGCGCTGATTTTCCAATGATTGCTGGCAAAGCAAAACTTGCATTTGGTAATGGTCACTATTACTCCTAGCAATAGTTGCAAGCCGAGAAAGATTGATGAGGTATAGCCATGAGAACGTTTGATCTGATTCGCGACGCGGTATTGCCCGACTTCCGTGAGCGGGTGGCTGATTACCTGATCCAGTACGAAAGCGTGCTGTTGAGCAGCACCGAACCCGACCCGGAACTCAGGCGCGCCACGGCCAATCAACTGCGCGGCTATTTGCGCGGGCTGAACACCACTCGGGTGTTGGGCATGGCCGATTGGGAGGAGCTGGACCGGCGGGTGGTGGAGACGTGGCTTTAGCGCCCAGCCAATGACAGGCCCGACGTGCGGGAAGTTGTTCGATTCATTGTGGCGAGGGAGTCCCCGCCGCGTCTTCGACGCTGCGCTGTCGCGCAGCAAACAAGTGCTCGGCTTAAGATTGGGTGCGCGCGGGGAAAGAGGCCGTAGCTATCACTGGTGTGTCAGCACCCGCG
>NZ_CAXAPD010000040.1:0-40951 GCF_963970515.1 Pseudomonas sp. RL_5y_Pfl2_73
GGAGAGGATCAAGAGGTGCTGGCCAAGCGTCATGCGCTGTATCAGCAAGCTCGTAATCAACACCCGCATCGCTGGTCAGGTGCAACGCGAAATTGGCAACCTATCGGAGCCGTCACGCTCAACCCAGAGCGGGAGCAACCGACACTGAAAATAGCAGCTTAAAAACACGGCTGACGCGACAACTACCTTGCAAAACGCCGGCCACCCCGGGCCAAGCGTCGCTTGTACGTGATTGCGATCGCAATGACTGGAAGCAGCGGAAACTCTTCTGTGACGTTATTGATCTGCTACCGGCTCATTCCCAGATGGCCGCCGACAGCTAGGCATGACAACACGGCCGCCTTAAGTCCTACTTTTAGGCTTTATACGAAATTAGGGAGAACCAACAGCAGCCTGTCTCGCGCTGAGATGTTGAAGAGCCTATGGCATCCGAGGAAAAGAATTCTATGACTGCGAAATGTTTTGGACTGCCTGATACGGCTTGGGATGTGGAACGAACTCTGGCCTTCGTACCAGTTGAAGATTCCACCCAGAGCCAGTCGTTTTGTAGGGGTAAAAACGCTTTAAAATAAAAAGGGGTCGCGAGATAAAATCTCGCAACCCCTTGAATTATATGGTCGGGACGGAGTGATTCGAACACTCGACCCCTAGCACCCCATGCTAGTGCGCTACCGGACTGCGCTACGCCCCGACTAGGCGTGAATCTTGTTCCGCTTCTCAACGGAACGCTCAGGAATATATCGCAAGCTTTTGAAAACTGGAAGTATTTAAAAGCAGAAATTTATTTCTTGAGCACCACCAGTACATCTTCGAGCTCGGCGATCATCTGGCGGATCATCTGTTTGTACTGGGTTGTATCGTCTTTGGCCTCATCACCGGAGAGGCGCAGACGCGCGCCACCGATGGTGAACCCTTGGTCATAGAGCAGCGCGCGGATCTGTCGGATCATCAGCACGTCTTGGCGCTGATAATACCGACGGTTTCCGCGGCGCTTGACCGGGTTGAGCTGAGGAAACTCCTGCTCCCAATAGCGCAGCACGTGTGGTTTTACCGCACACAGCTCGCTGACTTCACCAATGGTGAAGTAGCGTTTGCCCGGGATGACGGGGAGTTCGTCGTTATGACTTGGTTCCAGCATAAGCCTCAACTCGGGCCTTCAACTTCTGCCCTGGACGAAAGGTGACCACACGGCGAGCCGTGATCGGGATTTCTTCTCCCGTTTTCGGATTGCGGCCAGGCCGCTGGCGTTTGTCCCGAAGGTCGAAATTGCCGAAACCGGACAACTTGACCTGTTCGTTGTCTTCCAGAGCGTGCCTGATTTCTTCGAAAAACAGTTCGACCAATTCTTTGGCCTCCCGTTTATTCAGGCCCAGCTCCTCATACAGACGTTCCGCCATCTCAGCTTTCGTCAGAGCCCCCATACGTCACTTCCTTAACGTGGCGTTCAACCTGGTTTCGAGCGAGGTGAGGATATTCTGCGTTGCGGTATTCACCTCATCGTCATTAAGAGTGCGCGATGGATGCTGCCAGGTCAAGCCGACTGCAAGGCTTTTTCTATGTGGATCAATGCCTTTACCCTGATACACGTCAAATAGCCTGAGGTCCGTGAGCCATTCGCCTGCATTTTCACGGATTACGTCCAGTACAGCGCTGGCCGCAACGTCACGGTCAGCCAGCAACGCGAGGTCACGACGCACTTCAGGAAAGCGCGATAACTCCTGGAATTTCGGCATTTTCCCCAGCGCCACTTCGGCCAGAACCAGCTCGAAAACGAAAACGGGACGATCAAGAGCCAGGGTTTTCGACAGTTCAGGGTGAATGGCACCAACGTAGCCGACTTCACGCCCGTCTCGCTCGATGCGTGCGGTCTGCCCCGGGTGCAGCGCCGGGTGCTTGCCCGGGACGAAAGTGAATGCGTCGAGCGCGCCGGCGAAGCCCAACACCGCCTCCACGTCAGCCTTGACGTCGAAGAAATCGACGACATCGCGACCTTGCGCCCAGCCTTCCGGCAAACGGCTGCCACAGACGACTCCGGCCAGCATCGGTTCTTGCTTCAAGCCATCCAACTGACCGACAAAACGCAGGCCGCTTTCGAACAGACGCACGCGATCTTGCTGGCGATTGAGGTTGTGCTGGAGCGACTTGACCAGGCCCGGCCACAGGGACGAACGCATGGCTGCCATGTCGTTGGAGATCGGGTTGGCCAACAGCAACGGCTCGCCCCCTGGATTGAACAGCTCGAACTGGCGTGGATCGATGAAACTGTAGGTGATCGCTTCCTGATACCCACGGGCCACCAGCAGGCGGCGCAGTTCCGGCAGGTCGCTGCGGGCTTCAGCCTTGGCCTTTGGGGCCAGGCGTGCTTGCGGGTAGCGAACCGGCAGACGGTTGTAGCCGTACAGGCGGGCCAGTTCTTCGATCAGGTCGACTTCCAGGCTGATATCGAAGCGATGGCTTGGCACCTCGACACGCCACTGCCCTGCCCCATCGGCGCTGATGTTCAGGCCCAGGGCGCTGAGCAGACGCTCGACTTCGGCCGAGTCCAGTTCCATGCCCAGCATCTGGGTGATGCGCTGGGCACGCAGGGTGACCGGGGAAATCTTGGGCAGGTGCTGTTCGCTGACCGTCTCGATGATCGGGCCAGCTTCACCACCCGTGATGTCCAGCAACAGGCCTGTGGCGCGCTCCATGGCTTCACGGGCCAGTTGCCAGTCCACTCCACGCTCGTAACGGTGCGAGGCATCGGTGTGCAGGCCATAGGAGCGGGCCTTGCCGGCGACGGCGATCTGATCGAAGAACGCGCTTTCCAGAAACACATCACGGGTCGTCGTGGAGACCCCGCTGTGCTCGCCGCCCATTACGCCGGCAATTGCCAGGGCTCGGGCGTGGTCAGCAATTACCAGGGTATCGCTGCGCAGGGTCACTTCCTGACCGTCGAGCAGCACCAGCTTCTCACCCTCTTCGGCCATGCGCACGCGGATACCACCGTTGATTTCGGCGAGATCGAACGCATGCAGCGGCTGACCCAGCTCCAGCATCACATAGTTGGTGATGTCAACGGCGGCGTCGATGCTGCGCACATCGGCGCGACGCAGGCGCTCGACCATCCACAGCGGCGTCGGCTTGGACAGGTCGACGTTACGGATCACACGACCCAGGTAACGCGGGCACGCGGATGGCGCGAGGACTTCAATCGAACGTACTTCGTCGTGCACGACCGGCACGCTCGCGACCACAGGACGCGTCACGGGAGCGGCATACAACGCGCCGACTTCACGGGCCAGGCCGGCCAGGGACAGGCAATCGCCACGGTTCGGTGTCAGGTCGACCTCGATGCTCGCATCGTCCAGCCCCAGGTATTCACGGATGTCCTGGCCAACCGGCGCATCCGCCGGGAGTTCCATCAGGCCATCGTTGCCTTCGCCAATCTGCAGCTCGGCCTGGGAGCACAACATGCCGTTGGACTCAACGCCGCGCAGCTTGGCTTTCTTGATCTTGAAGTCGCCCGGCAGTTCGGCACCGATCATGGCGAATGGGATCTTCAGGCCCGGGCGCACATTGGGCGCACCGCAGACCACCTGAAAGGTCTCCGCACCATTGCTGACCTGGCAAACCCGCAGCTTGTCAGCGTCTGGATGCTGCTCGGTGGCCAGCACCTCACCCACCACCACACCACTGAAATCACCGGCGGCCAGCGTGACGCTATCGACCTCAAGGCCGGCCATCGACAGGCGAGCAACCAGCTCGTCCCGGCTTACCTGCGGGCTTACCCAGCCGCGCAGCCATTGTTCACTGAATTTCATCCTGCTCTCCTATTAGATTCGTTACGGGTCTGCGGCTTAGCGAAATTGCGCAAGGAACCGCAAGTCGTTGTCGAAGAACAGGCGCAAGTCATTCACACCGTAACGCAGCATGGCTAGGCGTTCGACGCCCATGCCGAAAGCAAAGCCCGAGAACTCTTCCGGATCGATCCCGGACATACGCAGCACGTTCGGGTGAACCATGCCGCAGCCCATGACTTCCAGCCAGCCAGTCTGTTTGCAGACGCGGCAGCCTTTACCGCTACACATCACGCATTCCATGTCGACTTCAGCCGATGGCTCGGTGAACGGGAAGTACGAAGGGCGGAAACGCACAGCCAGTTCTTTTTCGAAGAACACCCGCAGAAACTCTTCGATCGTTCCTTTCAGGTCGGCGAAATTGATGTCGCGATCAACCAGCAGGCCTTCAACCTGGTGGAACATCGGCGAGTGGGTGATATCGGAGTCGCTGCGGTACACACGGCCTGGGCAGACGATGCGGATCGGCGGCTGTTGCGATTCCATGGTGCGGACCTGTACCGGCGAGGTATGGGTGCGCAACAGCATGTTCGCATTGAAATAGAAGGTGTCATGCATCGACCGGGCCGGGTGATGGCCTGGGATGTTGAGCGCTTCGAAGTTGTGGTAGTCGTCTTCGACCTCAGGGCCTTCAGCAATGCCATAGCCGATGTGAGTGAAGAACTGCTCGATGCGCTCCAGGGTCCGGGTCACCGGATGCAGCCCGCCGGAAGTCTGGCCACGGCCAGGCAGGGTCACGTCGATGGACTCGGCGGCGAGTCTGGCAGCCAGATCCGCCTCCTCGAACAACGCCTTGCGCGCATTGAGGACCTCTGTGACACGCTCCTTGGCAACGTTGATCAGCGCACCGACCTGCGGACGCTCTTCGGCTGGCAGGTTCCCCAGGGTCTTCATCACCTGAGTCAACTCGCCCTTCTTGCCAAGGTAGTGAACCCGGATTTGCTCCAGGGCATTGATATCTTCAGCGCTTTGCACAGCCTCTAGTGCTTGAGCGACCAGCGCGTCCAGGTTTTCCATGTACAGACTCCAGATACGAAATAGGGGAAGAGCTTTAAGGCTCTTCCCCTATTTATGACGTTTGACACCAGGCCCCACAGATGCGGGCCCTGGTGACTGCCGGGGGTACTTAAGCCAAGGTGGCTTTAGCTTTCTCGACAATCGCAGCAAACGCCGCTTTTTCGTTCACTGCCAGATCAGCCAGAACCTTACGGTCGATCTCGATGGACGCTTTTTTCAGGCCAGCGATGAAACGGCTGTAGGACAGACCGTTAACACGAGCACCAGCATTGATACGAGCGATCCACAGAGCGCGGAACTGACGTTTTTTCTGACGACGGTCACGGTAGGCGTATTGGCCTGCCTTGATTACCGCTTGCTTGGCAACACGGAATACGCGGGAACGCGCGCCGTAGTAGCCTTTAGCAAGTTTCAGAATTTTTTTGTGACGCTTACGGGCAATGACGCCACGCTTTACACGAGCCATGAGTTACTTCCTCTATTCTTGATCCAAAAATTAACGAAGGCGCAGCATGCGCTCGACTTTTGCCACGTCAGACGGATGCAGCAAGCTGCTACCGCGCAGTTGACGCTTACGCTTGGTCGACATTTTGGTCAGGATGTGGCTCTTGAAAGCGTGCTTGTGCTTGATACCGTTAGCAGTTTTCAGAAACCGCTTAGCAGCACCACTTTTAGTTTTCATCTTTGGCATGTTCGGATACTCCGCATTCAGTTGATAAACATAATCGCAAGGCCTGCCGTGCCCTGGTGATTACTTCTTCTTTTTCGGGGCGATGACCATGATCAGCTGGCGTCCTTCCATCTTAGGATGCTGTTCGACCGAACCGTACTCGAGCAGGTCTTGTTCAACCCGCTTGAGGAGTTCCATCCCCAGCTCCTGGTGGGCCATCTCACGGCCGCGGAATCGCAAGGATACCTTGGCCCTGTCCCCATCACTCAGGAAACGTACCAGGTTGCGCAGTTTTACCTGGTAATCCCCTTCCTCCGTCCCTGGACGAAACTTGATTTCTTTTACCTGAATTTGCTTCTGGTTTTTCTTCGCCGCGGCAATCTGCTTCTTCTTTTCGAAGATCGACTTGCCGTAGTCCATCAGTTTGCAAACAGGGGGTACTGCATCGGCGGAAATCTCCACCAAATCCAGTTTGGCCTCTTCAGCCTTAAGAAGCGCGTCTTCAATTGACACAATCCCAAGCTGTTCACCTTCAGCACCAATTAACCGAACCTCGCGTGCCGAGATATTCTCGTTGATCGGGGCTTTCGGTGCAGCTCGTTTATCTTGTCTCATTTCACGCTTAATAATAATTACTCCAAATCTGGGCGACCACGCCGGGAAACCGCTTGCGCGAGAAACTCAGCGAATTCGGCGACGGGCATCGAGCCCAGGTCAGCACCTTCACGAGTACGCACAGCGACAGTCTGCATCTCGACCTCCCGATCTCCGATAACCAAGAGAAAGGGAACCTTGAGCAAAGTATGCTCGCGGATTTTAAAGCCGATCTTTTCATTTCTCAAGTCGGACTTGGCACGAAATCCGCTTTGATTGAGAGTTTTTTCGACTTCGGCGGCAAAATCTGCCTGTTTATCAGTGATATTCATGATCACTGCCTGGGTCGGCGCTAGCCACGCAGGGAATGCACCCTCGTAGTGTTCGATCAGAATCCCGACGAAACGCTCGAACGAACCGAGGATCGCGCGGTGAAGCATGACCGGATGCTTGCGACTATTGTCTTCGGACACATATTCAGCGCCCAGACGGATCGGCAGGTTAAAATCGAGCTGCAGGGTACCACACTGCCAGACACGACCGAGGCAATCTTTCAGCGAGAACTCGATCTTCGGGCCGTAGAAAGCCCCTTCGCCCGGTTGCAGATCGTACGCAAGGCCCGCACTGTCGAGGGCTGCGGCCAGGGCCGCTTCGGCGCGATCCCACAGCTCATCGGAGCCGACGCGTTTTTCCGGACGAGTGGACAGCTTCATTTCGACTTCGGTGAAGCCGAAGTCACGATAGACGTCCATGGTCAGCTTGATGAAGGCGGCGGATTCGGCCTGCATCTGCTCTTCGGTGCAGAAGATGTGTGCATCGTCCTGGGTAAATGCACGCACGCGCATGATGCCGTGCAGCGCACCCGACGGCTCATTGCGGTGGCAGGCGCCGAACTCGGCCAGGCGCATCGGCAGCTCACGGTAGCTCTTCAAGCCTTGGTTGAACACCTGCACGTGGCATGGGCAGTTCATCGGCTTGATGGCGTAGTCGCGGTTTTCCGACTGGGTGGTGAACATGTTGTCGGCGTAGTTGGCCCAGTGCCCGGATTTCTCCCACAGGCTGCGGTCCACCACTTGCGGCGTCTTGATTTCCAGATAGCCGTTCTCACGCTGGACCTGACGCATGTACTGCTCGAGCACCTGGTACAGGGTCCAGCCGTTCGGGTGCCAGAACACCATGCCCGGGGATTCTTCCTGGGTATGGAACAGGCCCAGGCGCTTGCCGATCTTGCGGTGATCGCGCTTCTCGGCTTCTTCAATACGCTGGATGTAGGCCGCCAGTTGCTTCTTGTCCGCCCAGGCGGTGCCATAGACGCGCTGCAACTGTTCGTTCTTCGCATCACCACGCCAGTAGGCGCCGGACAGCTTGGTCAGCTTGAAGGATTTCAGGAAACGCGTGTTCGGCACGTGCGGGCCACGGCACATGTCGACATATTCTTCGTGGTAGTACAGACCCATGGCCTGCTCGTCCGGCATGTCTTCCACCAGACGCAGTTTGTAGTCCTCGCCACGAGCCTTGAAGACTTCGATGACGTCGGCGCGTGGGGTGACCTTCTTGATGACGTCGTAATCTTTCTCGATCAGCTGCTGCATGCGCTGCTCGATGGCCGCCATGTCTTCCGGCGTGAAAGGACGCTCGAAGGCGATGTCGTAATAGAAGCCTTCATCGATGACTGGCCCGATGACCATCTTCGCGCTCGGGTACAGCTGCTTGACCGCATGGCCGACCAGGTGCGCGCAAGAGTGGCGAATGATCTCCAGCCCTTCTTCATCCTTTGGCGTGATGATTTGCAGCGTGGCGTCGCTGTCGATGACGTCACTGGCGTCGACCAGCTTGCCATTGACCTTGCCGGCCAGGGTCGCCTTGGCCAGGCCTGCACCGATGGATGCGGCGACCTCGGCTACGGAAACCGGGTGATCGAATGAACGTTGACTGCCGTCGGGAAGAGTAATAGTTGGCATGGCGCCTCCTCTCCTAGTGGTGACCCCTACCAAAGGTCACGTGGGTTGGGATGAGCCAGTACAAGATCCAGTCCAGGCCATTCAATGACGAACGCCTGCCTTACAGCGGCAGGAGCCTTGCGGCCAACCGGGAAAACCGAACCAGAGTGACTGGGATTCAAATCAGGGTTATTTCGAACATTTGCCGCCGGGACGAGTTGTCATCCGCAGCCTGAAAATACCCGAGCCCGGCATGCTAGCACAGATGAACGGTCATCGCCGTGCCGGAATTGAAGCAGACGTAAATCCAGGGTTTTTATGCCAGAGCGCTGAACTGAACCGAGCGCAACGCCTCAGATATCAAGACATCGACCCGAAAGGAGCATCTTCGCATGCGTCTCAATACATTGTTTGCAGTTGTCGCCCCCCTCGCCCTGCTGCTTCCACTGACCGCCCACGCCGACTGGCCCAAAGGCGAGCGCGAAAAATACATGGCCCAATGCACCGAGGCGGCGACGCCCCAGATCGGCCCGGCTGCTGCCAAGGCCCATTGCGCCTGTGGCGCCGATGCGATCAAGTCCTATCAGGCCTCGGACATCCAGGCCTTGATGGACAACAAGGCCACCCCGGACATGCAGCAAAAGGCACTTGAGCAGATCGCAAAATGCAAGGCCGACAACAAGGCGAAAAAGTGAGAAAGCAGGGTTTCCGAACAGGCCCGGAAGGGTTGAAAAACACTGATTTCAGGCTTTTTTGAACGATTTATTCAGGTTTCACAGGTTTTTTTATCGTCTTTACTTTCGGCTGAAAGCCTTTAAAACCGGGCGCTTCAGCGGGTAAAGGCGGTAAAGTAAACACGACTGACTGGCAAACAGAGCGTCTGGGGGGGTCCCAAATCGAACATTTCGACTATGATACCCGGGTGTGCCCAGTTGGCCTGAGCAGCACAGTACACTGAAAATATATGTTTCTTGGAGATACACCATGTCTAATCGCCAAACCGGCACCGTTAAATGGTTCAACGATGAAAAAGGCTTCGGCTTCATCACTCCTCAAGGTGGCGGTGACGACCTGTTCGTACACTTCAAAGCTATCGAAAGCGACGGTTTCAAAAGCCTGAAAGAAGGCCAGACCGTTTCCTTCGTGGCTGAGAAAGGCCAAAAGGGTATGCAAGCTGCACAGGTTCGCGCTGAGTAATTTCTCCGCGTACTAAAAAACCCCGTCCATGTGACGGGGTTTTTTATGGGCGATTGAAAACCGCTTATCAGCCGCAGTTCACCTGCTTGATCATCAGGTTGGCGTCGGTATTGAGGTTCAGGCGATCGGAGCGGTACTCAAGCGTCACCATGTCGTTGGGCTTGAGGATCCGGGCAATCTGCGCACCGGCGCGGGTACGGGCCTGCTCCAGCAACTGCGGCGAGGCCTGTTTGCCAATGGCGAACTCGGCGGCCTTTGCTTCGCAGCGGCTGTGACCGGTCTCGGTCGCCACGGCTTCGGGGGTCGATTCCGAGGTGCTGCTGCAACCGCTCAAGACCACGACGGCCAACAGAGTACTCAATGACGCGAGCTTCCAAGGCATGAAGCCTCCTTTTTTCGAGAAATAAACAGAGAGCGTGCGACAACCCAAACAGCGCCTGGTTTCAACACCACGGCCGCCGGCCTGACTCATCCGGAAAACCGGCAGTTTGCCTGAGCCGCCACCGCTATTCAGACATGAATCGTGACTGGATATGAACACAGCTCAATAAACGTCGATGTAATCAAAGGGGGGATTCGGCCAGTTGTCCTTCAGCGCATTGTAGATCTGCATGACCCAGACCTCATCGCTGGCAGCGACCCGCCCGACGTATCCCGAGCCCTTCGCCCAAGTCTCGAGCCGAAACAGCAAACCATCGATGTTAGCGCCACCGACCACACCCGAGGACAAATAGGCGATACCGCCCTTGGTCACGCGCAGCTGGGTATGCTCATCATCACTGGCCGAGGCCAGCAATTGACGAACCGTCTCGAGGGTCAGCCCATCCGGAGCGTTCAAATCGATCTGCACAGCGAGGGCTCCTTTAAAAACAAAAAAAAGAGTGTCGCACAGCCCTCCTCCAATGCCTAAGTCGCAGTGCCAAACCGAGGGCAAAAATGCTTAACTCCTCTTACAGCCCTCCAACTCGCGAGCCCTACCATGAGCACCGTCAGCATCGAAGCCACCATCAATGCCAAATGGTCGCAGGGCCATAGTTCCTATAGCCCGAGCAGCCCCGAGGAACTGGCAATCATCGGCATAGAATTGCTGGTGAGGGAACTGGGGACGGAGGTCGCCCGCAATTTCATCCAGCAGGCATTCGAACGCTACCCAAGTGTCGTCGACGCCGTGGACTGATGCTCACGCGCCCGCAGGCCTTGCCTGCGGGCGCGTAGCCAGGCAGGTTACTTGAGGCGCGCCAGGCGCTCGGTCAGCAGGTCAAAGAAGCCCTGGGCATCACCGTTTTCCACCCAGAACGCGTTCTTCGGCGCTTTCAGGCCATCGTACCAGTCGACGATCGTCTGCCCGAACGTCGGGCCCTCGCGACTGTCCACCACGACATTGACCGAACGACCGGTGAATAACTGCGGCTTGAGCAGGTAGGCAATCACCGTCGCGTCATGCACCGGCCCACCCGTCATGCCGTAGTGCTCCATGTCGCCCTTGACGTATTCGTTGAGGATATCGCCCACCAGCTTGCTGGCATTGTTGTTCAGCGCCGCGATCTGCTTCAGGCGCGCTTCGCTGGTGAGGATCTTGTGGGTCACGTCCAGCGGCAGGTACGTCAGCTTCACGCCGCTCTTGGCCACCACCTCGGCCGCCTGTGGGTCGGCGAACAGATTGAATTCAGCCACCGGCGTGATATTGCCGCCATTGAAATGCGCACCGCCCATGATCACCACTTCCTTGATGCCCTGGACGATGTCGGGCTCCTGCACCAGCGCCAGGGCCAGGTTGGTCTGGGGGCCCAGCATGGCAATGGTGATACTGTGAGGTTTGGCCGCCTTGAGGGTGTCGATCAGGTAGTTGACGGCATTGCCTTCGGCCAACCCCTTCTTCGGCTCGTGAACGGTGACACCCGACAGGCCTTCCTTGCCATGGATGTTTTCCGCGTAGATCGGCGTGCGCAGCAACGGTTTCGGCGCACCGGCATACACGGGCACGTCTTCGCGCCTCGCCCATTCCCGGGCCAGGCGAGCGTTGCGAGAGGTCTTGTCCAGGCGCACATTGCCAGCGACGGTGGTCAGCGCACGGATATGCAGCTCTTCGGGCGACGCCAAGGCGAACAACAGCGCCACCACGTCGTCAGCCCCTGGATCGGTGTCGATGATCAGGTCGATTTTTTCCGCCGCCTGGGCGCTCGTAGCGGTGATCAATGACAAAAGCAGCAGACTCCGGATCAGTTGATGCATTTTCTGAGCATAACGGTGCATGGCGCACTCCTTGTGCAGGGTTGAACAGGGTTAGAACGTCACTCCAGCGACCAGCACGATATTGCAGTACGCAGAGCACTCGCCTGTGCGAATGATCGCCCGCGCCTGTCGGCTGATGACCTTGAATTGTTCATGGCTGACCAGCTCCCGCTCGCCCAGCGCACCCTCGGCATGCAGCGCCTCCAGGGTCGTCAGGGCCGACGGTTGTTTATCGAGGATCTCCTCGGCCAGGACATGGCTTTCCACCTGCATTTCGCTGAGCACCACCTTCAAGGTACTGACAAAGTCAGGAATGCCATGGGTCAGGGCCAGGTCGATCAATTCGACCTCGGGCGGCACGGGCAGGCCGGCGTCACCGATGACCACCTTGTCGCCATGGCCCAGGGAAGCGATCAGTCGAGACAGTGCCACATTCAACAACGGCGTCTTTTTCATGATTTAAAAGCCTGTACTTCCAACAACGTGGGGATTGAAGGCTGGGCGCCCGCGCGGGTGACCGACAGCGCGGCGGCGGCCTGGCCAAAACGAATCGCGTCAACCTCGCTTTTGCCGCTGGCCAGGGCTGCCGCGAAGCCGCCGACAAAGGTGTCTCCGGCTGCCGTAGTGTCCACCGCCTTGACCCGCAGGGCCGGAAAGTGTTCAAAGCTGACACCGTTGGCGAACATCAACCCCTCGGCGCCCAGGGTGACGATCACCTTGCCGGCACCGGCGGCGATCAGATGCGCAGCGGCGGCTTCGGCGGCTTCCAGGGAGTCCACCGCCAGTTCGCTCAAGACCGCGGCTTCGCTTTCATTGGGAATCAGGTAGTCGATGCAGGCGTACCAGTCGGCCGGCAATGTCCGGGAGGCTGGCGCCGGGTTGAGGATGACGATTTTGCCCAACTCACGAGCGCGCTTGAGGGCGTGACCGACGGTGGCATCCGGCACTTCGAGCTGGCAGATGATGACATCGGCGCTTTGCAGCACTGCATCGACACTGTCCAGGACCTCGGCGGTGAGCGCACCGTTGGCACCGGCGACGATAACGATCGCATTCTGGCTGTTGTCGTCGACGACGATCAGTGCCACACCACTGGCCCCCTCTACCACGCTGACCGCCTGGCAGTCGATGCCCTCGGCCAACAGCCCGCCGCGCAATTGTTCGCCGTAGGCATCATTGCCCACGCAACCGACCATCGATACCTGCGCCCCCAGGCGCGCGGCGGCCACCGCCTGGTTGGCGCCCTTGCCGCCCGGGATGGTGGAGAACGACTCGCCGATCAGCGTTTCACCACCGCGCGGCAGACGCGGCGCCCGGGTCACCAGGTCCATGTTCAGGCTGCCTATTACCACTACTTTTGCTGGCATACATCACTACTCATCAATTCGGTTCAGCGGTATTGGGCGAATGTACCGGACAGCGGCGCAGTCGACTCCCGCAGGACAATACTCGGCGTCACGATCCGCTGCTCGGTGGCAAGCCCCGGCATGGCAATTCGTCGCAGCAGCACTTCGGCCGCCCTCTCACCGAGCTGCAGGATCGACTGCCCTACCGTGGTCAACGCCGGGTAGACATAGCGGCTCATCTGGATGTCATCGAAACCGATGACCGACAGTTCGCTGGGCACGCGCACGTTGCGTTCAGCGGCGGCGCGCAGCACACCGATGCCGATCATGTCGTTGGCTGCAAAAATCGCACTCGGCGGCTGCCGTTCAAGCAGTTGCGCGGCAGCGCGGTAGCCGCCGGTACTGGTGAAATCGCTCTCGAGCATGCGCTCGACGGGCAGCTCGATCCCCGCCTCTTTCAGCGCACGGCAGTAACCGGCCAGACGCATTTGCGCCACGCTGGTATCGGCCGGGCCACCGATGAAGGCAATATCGCGGTGCCCCAGTTCCAGCAAGTGCCGGGTCGCCAGGTACGCGCCGTATTCATGATCGATGCGCACCAGGTCTGCGTCGACACCATCGAGCCCACGGTCGACGATCACCATGGGCGTGCGTACGTTGGACAGCCCCTCGGCCAGGCCGACATCACCGCCGGCGGACGCGAAAATCAGGCCGTCGATGCGTTTTTCCAGCAGCACCCGCAGGTAGCTGCGTTGCTTGTCCGGGTTGTCGTCGGAGTTGCACAAAATCACGCAATAGCCGTTGCGCTCACAGTAATCCTCGATGCCCCGGGCCAATTCGGCAAAGTACGGGTTGAGGCTGTTGGGCACTAGCAGACCGATGGTCGCCGTGGTCTTGGCCTTGAGCGAGCGGGCCACGGCGCTGGGCACGTAGTCCAGGCGCTCGATGGCCGCCTCGACCTTGAGCCGCACTTCGTCGCTGACCGGCCGCGTCTTGTTCACCACGTGGGACACGGTGGTGTAGGAAATTCCGGCGAGCGCTGCTACATCCTTGATCGTCGCCATGGTTCAAGCCCGCCGACTGGCGCGCTGGCTGCGATAGGTATCGAGCACGACCGCCACCACAATCACCGCACCGGTAATAATGCGCTTGGTCGGCTCAGTGGCGCCGATTTGCGCCAGGCCCGCCGCCAGCACGGAGATGATCAATACGCCAAAGAAGGTGCTGATGACTGAACCGCGCCCACCCATCAGGCTGGTGCCGCCGATGACCACGGCAGCGATGACCTGCAGTTCGAGCCCTGAACCAGCGTTCGGATCCGCCGCCTCCAGGCGCGAAATCTGGAACAGCGCGGCCACACCGGCCAGCAAGCCCATCAGGCTGAACACGAGGATCTTGTAGGGCTTTGGATTGATACCGGCCAGACGCACGGCTTCTTCATTGGTACCGATGCCGATCAGGTAACGACCGAACACGGTACGGGTCAGCACCGCCTGGGCAATGAAGATCACCAGCAAGGCGATGATGAACGAAGGTGAGATACCAAAGGCGATGGGGTTGGACAGCCAGGCGAACGAATCGCCGATGTAAGCCGTCCGGGAGCCGGTCATTTGGTACGCCAGGCCCCGAGCCATCTCCAGCACGCCGAGGGAGACGATGAACGATGGAATCCGCCACGCCACGGTGATCGAACCGGTGACCGTACCCGCCAGCGCCGCCACGGCCATGCCGAGCAAGGCCGATGGCCAGACGCTCCAGCCCCAGCCGAGCACGGCCACGCTGACCGTCGATGCGGCAAGCGCCAGCACCGATCCCACCGACAGGTCGATACCGCCGATGATCAGGATGAACGTCATGCCGACCGCCAGCACCATGAGGTCTGGAATCTGGTTGGCCAAGGTGCTGAACGTGTTATAGGACAGGAAATGGCTGCTCAGGGCCGAGAACAGCGCGACCATGGCCAGTAGCGCGCCGGCCAGGCCCAGGTAGGTCCCGAGACCATAGAAGTTGCCACTCGATTTGCCGACGGCAGATGCGGTTTTCATGAAAGATCCCTAGGCGCTGCTTCATTGAGCAACGCATCACGTTTCTGGTAGCCGGCGAATGCGGCGGCAAGCAAGTCATCCTGGGTCCAGCTGTCGCGCTCGAAGGTGTCGATCAGGCGTCCGGCAGACAGCACGCCGATCCGGTCACAAATCAGCATCAGCTCCCGCAGGTCACTGGACACCACGACCAGCGCCTTGCCCTGGCGAGTCAGCTCGCCGAGCAGCGCATAAATGTCGAATTTGGCGCCGACGTCGATACCACGGGTCGGCTCGTCGAACAACATGACCGCGCAATCACGTTCGAGCCAACGACCGATCACGACTTTCTGCTGGTTGCCGCCCGACAGCTCGGACACCAACTGGGTCGGGCTGGAACTGCGGATGCGCATGGCATCGACCTGCCGCCGTGCCAAGGCCAGTTCAGCATCGCCATCGACCAGGCCAGCACTGGAAATCTCCGGCATGTTGCCCAGGGCAATGTTGGCGGCGATGGACTGGGTCAGCAGCAGGCCTTCGCCCTTACGGTCTTCGGTGATCAACGCAATACCATGGGTCACCGCATCCGACGGGGAGCGAATGCTCACGACCTGGGCCGGCGAACCCAGCGCCACCGTGCCACTGTCAGCGGTATCGGCACCGAAGATCAGTCGCAACAACTCGGTCCGCCCTGCCCCGATCAGGCCGGAGATACCGAAGATCTCGCCACTGCGCACTTCGAAGGACACGTCGCGGACCTTGTCAGAGCGCGTCAGGCCTTTAACGGTCAACGCCGGCGCGCCGATCTGGCGTGGACCAAGGTCGATATGCTCGCCCAGCTCCCGACCCACCATCAGGGTCACCAGTTGCTCGCTGTTGTAGTTGGCCATCGGCTCGACGCAGACCAGGTTGCCATCACGCAGCACGGCAATGCGCTGGGCGACCCGCGCCAGTTCTTCGAGGCGATGGGAAATGTAGATGATCGACACACCGCGAGCCTGCAAGCGAGTGATCTGTTCAAAGAGCATCTCGACTTCGCGGGCCGTCAGCATGGCCGTCGGCTCATCGAGAATCAGCACATGGCAATCGCCGATCAGGTTGCGGGCGATCTCGACCATTTGCTGGTGACCGATCCCCAGCTCACCGACCAACGTGTCGGGATCGATTGCATCGAGCCCCACCTGGGCCATGGCCTCGATGGCCGCCTTGCGCAATTGCTTGCGGCTGATCCAGCCGCCGTGGCTGGGCAGGTTATCGAGAAACAGGTTTTCGGCCACGGAAAGGGTCGGCAGCAGGTTGAGTTCCTGCATCACCATGCGCACACCCAGCTCTTCAGCTTGGGTCCGGCTGCCAGGGCGATAATCCTGACCTTGAAATTGCATCTTCCCGGTCGTCGGCGTCACCAACCCACCGATGATCTTGGACAAGGTGCTTTTGCCAGCGCCATTTTCACCGGTCAGCGCCAGCACCTCGCCGCGCAGCAACGTCAGGTCGATGCCGGTCAGTACCGGCTGGGCATAGGTCTTGCCGATGCCGCTGACAGAAAGGACAGCGTTCGGGTCGCAAACGGACATAAAAAACTCTCCATGCGCTCGCCCGGATGGGCGAGCACCGTTGTGTCGCCAGGATAACTACTTGGTCACCAGCTCGACCGGAGTTTCGATAACGCCGTTGGTACCGCTGTCGACACTGTCACCCTTGAGCATTTTCAGCGCTGTCTCGATGCCGAACACGGCCTGCTTGGCGGCGAACTGATCGGCCGTCGCCAGGATACGACCGTCCTTGAGCATCGGCTTGATGGCATTGATGTTGTCGTAGCCGACCACCTGCACCTTGCCCGCCTTGCCCGCCGCGCGCACGGCCGATACAGCGCCGAGCGCCATGTTGTCGTTACCGGCCAGCAGGGCCTTGATGTTCGGGTACTCGCTGAGCATCGACGCGGCAACCTGGTTGCCCTTGTTGATCTCCCAGTCGCCCGATTGCAGGGAAACGACCTTGATCTGCGCCGCTTCCATCGCATCCTTGAAGCCTGCGGTGCGTGCCTGGGCATTGGTGGTGGTGGACACGCCTTCGATGATGCCGACTTCGTCACCGGCCTTGAGCTGCCTGGCCAGGTACTCGCCCACCAGGCGCGCCCCTTTACGGTTGTCCGGGCCTACGAACGGCACGTTGATGCTCTTGCTTTTGACGACGGCTGGATCGAGCTGGTTATCGATGTTGATCACCGTGATGCCAGCGTCGACGGCTTTTTTGATCACCGGCACCATGGCCTTGGAATCCGCTGGCGCGATGATCAGCGCATCGACTTTGGACACGATCATCTGCTCGACGATGCGGATCTGGCTGGCGGTGTCGGTTTCATCCTTGATCCCGTTGGAGATCAGATCGAAATCGGCGGAGTGTTCCTTCTGATACGTCTTGGCGCCGTCTTCCATGGTCAGGAAGAACTCGTTGGCCAGGGATTTCATGACCAGCGCGACCTTGGTTTTTTCTGCGACTTGGGCGAATGCCGAGGAGATAGGCAGCGCAGCGGATGCGGCCGCGAGCATAGCAACAGCGAGAAGGCGTCCAGCGAATGGCAACTTCATGGGTTCACTCCGATCTTATGATTATTGTCAGCAAATCAATGCACGGAACGCCGCGCAAACGTTTGCGTGAAGTGAACTATGGTAAGGCTTCGGGGATTTGTCAACGTTGCGGTTTCATCCGCAACCTCGCCGCTCAGGCCGTTGTATTGACCACCGTACCCGAACTGGCGCCCTTTGCCAGCTCCGTGACCAAATGGCCGGTGACCTCCAGCAACGCGCCACTGGTGTCGGCGACCTGTCCCTGGATCGCCATGACCGCCGAGGTCTTGGCTTCCGGGGTTGGATAAGCCCCCGCCTGCGCAGCGGCCAGTTGTTGTTGCTGCTCCCTGAGCTGTTGCTGAAGCTCCTGCATCCGCTTGAGCAATACCTGGACGGCAATGCTCTGAGTGCTGCCGCTCTCTTGCGCCTGATCGATCGCGTTCGCGCCCGTACGGACCTTGCCGGGCGTTTGTGTCTCGCCCAAGGCCTCATCGGCGGCCTCGGCAGTCGCCTCGTTCAAGGCCTTCAGGGTAGCTGTGGACTGACCGCCGATGGTCAAGACCGCCGCATTGGGGAAACCGACAGAAAACGACATGACAAAACTCCATAGATGGGACTCCTACGCAGGACATCGCCCGCCGAGGCCATTTCTTTAGCGCTCGCGCAAATCCGCCACAGGCCGGAGCGATTGATCCACCTGTTTATACCAGCCAATAAAAAATTCCTTTCTTCTACACCAAAACGAAAAAAGTGCTGTCAGACGATTTTCTTGAATTTTAAGTAGTTGCGTAAACGCCTACGGTTAAATACTGTATGCACGTACAGCTTAATAAGGATAATCCTGTGGCCACGCCCTCCGCTGCAACTACCCCCTTAGATTCCTATACACGACTCGGCCTGCGGGTCTCGAAAATCATCAACGCCCCCACCGCGCAAAAAGCCAAGGCAGCCCTGATCTTCCGTCTTCCCGACGAGCCGGTGGATGAATGGGAGCGCCTGCTGGAAGAAATCGACGAGAACGACAACGTAACCCTCGCCTATCGCGACGATGGTGGCGTGCAGGTTTTCTGGGTTGTGCCGAAGGAAGATTGAGCCTGATGAGTGTTCGCTGTTTAGCTTTTTTGCTTGTGTTTATCGCCATGGGCGCACAGGCCGGTGCGCCGCGCACCTTCAACGAAGCCAAGAAGGTCGCCTGGAAACTCTACGCGCCGCAATCCACCGAGTTCTACTGCGGCTGCAAATACACCGGCAATCGCGTGAACCTGGCCGCCTGCGGGTATGTACCGCGCAAGAATGCCAGGCGCGCCGCTCGCATCGAGTGGGAGCATATTGTTCCGGCGTGGCAGATCGGCCATCAGCGTCAATGCTGGCAACAAGGGGGTCGCAAGAACTGCACCCGCCATGACCCGGTCTATCAACGGGCCGAGGCCGACCTGCACAACCTGGTGCCGAGCATCGGGGAAGTGAACGGTGATCGCAGCAATTTCAGTTTCGGCTGGTTGCCGGTGCAGAAGGGCCAGTACGGCTCATGCCTGACCCAAGTGGACTTCAAGGCCAAGAAGGTCATGCCCCGTCCTTCTATCCGGGGCATGATCGCCCGGACCTATTTCTACATGAGCAAGCAGTATGGCCTGCGCCTCTCGAAACAGGACCGGCGCTTGTATGATGCCTGGGACAAGACCTACCCGGTCAAAAGCTGGGAGCGTCAGCGCAACCAGCGCGTGGCGTGCGTCATGGGCCGTGGGAACGAGTTCGTGGGGCCGGTAAATTTGAAGGCCTGCGGCTGACGAGGCATTTGCGAACAGCACAAATCAATTGTGGGAGCGAGCCCGCTCGCGACAGCGAACTTGCAATCAATATTTGCATTGACTGATACACCGCTATCGCGAGCAGGCTCGCTCCCACAGTTTTTGTTCTGCCCGATTACTGGGCCGTCGGGTAATCCACCACCAACGTCTCGATGTTGCGTTTTTTCGCCCGGACCAGGGCAGCCGTCACCTGTTCCTGCTTGGCGTCGGCCTCAGCCTTGGAACTGAAAGGACCGACCAGGACGCGCGCCTTGCCGTTTTCCCGCACCACGTTCGACATGAAGCTGTGCTCGATGAGCCACCCGGTCAGGTCGCTGACCGCCTGCGGCGTCTCGCCGCGAACCTCGACGGCCCACTGCGGTGCGGCAGCGGCAGCCGGTGCGGAGGTCGCTACAGGCTTGGGCTTCGGTGCTTCAATGTCACGTCCCTCACCGCATCCTGCCAGCACCAATACCGCAATAACCCAAGCCAATTTGCGCACAACGTTTCCCCCGGAAGACATGAGGCACGGATTTTAGCACCCGCGCCCCTCAAGATCGCCGCAAACAGTGCTCAAAACACGAGAATCCTGCCCAACGTCTCTGTATAGTCGCACCCTGGGAATTAATGCTGCATCTGCACGTCAGAAAGAGGCACCCACATTGTGACACTTAGCACTAATCTATAAGCAGTACCGACATCTGCACTGTCTGAATCAGGTGCCCTATAAAGCAATCAAGGAGAACACCATGCTGATACTCACCCGCAAAATCGGTGAAAGCATAAACATTGGTGACGACATCACGATCACCATTCTGGGCGTTAGCGGCCAACAGGTCCGGATCGGCATCAACGCCCCGAAAAACGTTGCGGTGCATCGCGAAGAGATTTACCAGCGTATTCAGGCGGGCCTCACTGCCCCCGACAAGCCGCAAACTCCCTGAGCCTTGCTACGGTCCGTAGCCAGCCCGTTTGCATCACCGCAATGGCTGGCTAAAGATTCTGGTCGACCGCACCTCTCCCTGCCTCCCACTTTTTTCGTCCAGCCCGTCGAACCGATACTAATGACATGGCGCTTAGCATGGCTGTCAGACGTTTCGTTTTAATGATGACGAAGCGGACGTTCGCGGCCGGTCAAGCCAGGCTCACACCGCGCGCCATGCCTGTGGCGGCGACCATCATCAAGATCAGCAGCAAGGCTTCGATGTGGCTGATCCGTGCAAACCGGCCGGCTTTCGAAGAATCGATCACAGCCCCTTTGCCCAGCAACATCCGCCATTTGATCAGGGCGATCATTGGCGCGATCTCAAGCAACAGGATCAGCAGAAGCAAAGTCATCTTCAGGTGGAACAGCGGTTGGTGCAGGTAATACTCCGTGCCTTTTTCGTACCCGCCAAACGCCCGCATCCCACCGGTCACCAATAACACCAGCGCCGACATCCCCCATAGGCTGTCAGCAATCAAGACACCCCGAACCGCATCCACACCGCTCGCCAGGCGTCGCAACGCCGTGCCGCGCGTCAGCACCGCCCAGAACCCGAGGGCGAAGGCCAGCAGATGAATTGCCGCAAGCGACCAATGAGCCAACATGGAAGAACCCCTGTCAGAGAGAACGTCGAATCGACCTGACAGTACTAGCTCATAAAACAATGATTGCCAGGCTGGCCACAAAAAAATGTGGGAGTGAGCCTGCTCGTGATAGCGGTGCATCAGTCGACAAAAATGTTGTCTGACACTCCGCTATCGCGAGCAGGCTCGCTCCCACAGTGGGTACTGCGTAAGGACTTAGTCCGCCAGACGCCAGGTCGTGCCGCCCTTCCCATCTTCCAGCACCACGCCCATGGCGGTGAGCTGATCGCGGATCCGGTCGGATTCGGCCCAATCCTTGTTGGCGCGCGCAGCCAAGCGCGCCTGGATCAACGCCTCGACCTCGGCGGCGTCCACGCGACCTTCGGCACCGGCCTGCAGGAAGTCATCGGCTTCAAGCTGCAACACACCCAGCACGCTGGCCAGTTCTTTCAGGCGGGCCGCCAGGCCGGCTGCGGCATTGAGATCGCTCTCACGCAGGCGGTTGATCTCACGCACCATCTCGAACAGCACCGCGCACGCTTCCGGCGTGCCGAAGTCGTCGTTCATCACTTCGGTGAAACGTGCCACGAACGCTTCGCCACCGGCAGGCGGCACGCTCGGCAGGCCCTTCAACGCGTGATAGAAACGCTCCAGGGCACCCTTGGCGTCCTTGAGGTTGTCTTCCGAGTAGTTGATGGCGCTGCGGTAGTGGCTCGACACCAGCAGGTAACGCACGACTTCCGGGTGGTACTTGTCGAGCACGTCGCGGATGGTGAAGAAGTTGTTCAAGGACTTGGACATCTTCTCGCCATTGATCCGGATCATGCCGCAATGCATCCACGTGTTGGCGTAGGTCTTGCCGCTGGCCGCTTCGCTCTGGGCGATTTCGTTTTCGTGGTGCGGAAATTCCAGGTCGCTGCCGCCGCCATGAATGTCGAAAGTCTCGCCGAGGCAGCAGGTGGACATCACCGAGCACTCGATGTGCCAGCCCGGACGTCCGGCGCCCCATGGCGATGCCCAGCTCGGCTCGCCCGGCTTGGCGCCCTTCCATAGCACGAAGTCCAGCGGGTCTTCTTTCGACTCGTCGACTTCGATACGCGCGCCGATGCGCAGGTCTTCGATCTTTTTGCGCGACAGCTTGCCGTAACCCAGGAACTTGGCGACGCGGTAGTACACGTCGCCATTGCCCGGGGCGTAGGCGTAGCCCTTGTCGATCAAGGTCTGGATCATCGCCAGCATGCCCGGGATGTGGTCCGTGGCACGGGGTTCCAGGTCCGGCTTGAGGATATTGAGACGCGCCTCGTCCTCGTGCATGGCCTTGATCATGCGCTCGGTCAGCGCATCGTAAGGCTCGCCGTTTTCGCGGGCACGGTTGATGATTTTGTCTTCGATGTCGGTGATGTTGCGCACGTAGGTCAGGTCATAACCGCTGAACCGCAGCCAGCGGGTCACCAGGTCGAAGGCGACCATGCTGCGACCATGACCGATGTGGCAGTAGTCGTACACGGTCATGCCGCAGACGTACATGCGGACCTTGTTGCCATCCAACGGCTTGAAGACTTCCTTGCTCTTGGTGAGCGTGTTGTAGATCGTAAGCACAGGGTTTCCCTTAAGACTTGATCACTGACCCCAGGAATCGCGCAAGGTCACGGTACGGTTGAATACCGGAGCACCGGGTTTCGAGTCCTTGATATCCGCGCAGAAGTAGCCTTCGCGCTCGAACTGGAAACGGTCTTCCGGCTGTGCGTTGCCCAGCGAAGGCTCGGCACGACAACCCGTGAGTACTTGCAGGGAGTCAGGGTTGATGTTGTCCAGGAAACTGGCGCCGTCCTCGGCCTTTTCCGGGTTCGGCGAACGGAACAGGCGATCGTACAGGCGCACTTCGCACTCGACGCTGGCGGCCGCTGGCACCCAGTGGATCACGCCCTTGACCTTGCGACCTTCCGGGTTCTTGCCCAGGGTGTCGGGATCGTACGAGCAACGCAGTTCAACGATGTTTCCGTCGGCGTCCTTGATGGCTTCGTCGGCGCGGATCACGTAGCTGCCACGCAGACGCACTTCGCCGGCAGGCTCCAGGCGCTTGTAGCCTTTTGGCGGCTCTTCCATGAAGTCTTCACGGTCGATGTAGAGTTCCCGGGCGAACGGCAGGACGCGCACGCCCATGTCTTCTTTCGGGTGGCGCGCCAACTCGAGGTTCTCGACCTGACCTTCCGGATAATTGGTGATGACCACTTTCAGCGGACGCAGCACGCACATGGCGCGCGGGGCGCTGTGGTCGAGATCGTCACGAATGCTGAATTCCAGCATGCCGAAGTCCACCACGCCGTCGGAACGGTTGGTGCCGACCATTTCGCAGAAATTGCGGATCGACTTGGGTGTGTAGCCGCGACGACGGAAGCCCGACAGCGTCGACATGCGCGGGTCATCCCAGCCGTGGACGTGCTTCTCGTCCACCAGTTGCTTGAGCTTGCGCTTGCTGGTGATGGTGTAGTTCAGGTTCAGGCGGCTGAATTCGTACTGGCGCGGAGTGGCCGGCACCGGCAGGTGCTCGAGAAACCACTCGTACAACGGACGATGGCTTTCGAACTCCAGGGTGCAGATCGAATGTGTGATGCCTTCGATGGCGTCCGACTGGCCGTGGGTGAAGTCATAGTTGGGGTAGATGCACCATTTGTCGCCAGTCTGGTGGTGATGGGCGTGGCGGATGCGGTACATGATCGGGTCGCGCAGGTTCATGTTCGGCGACGCCATGTCGATCTTGGCGCGCAGCACCCGAGCACCATCCGGAAACTCACCGGCGCGCATGCGGGCGAACAGGTCCAGGTTCTCTTCCACGCTGCGGTCACGGAATGGGCTGTTCTTGCCCGGCTCGGTCAGGCTGCCACGGTATTCCTTGGCCTGCTCGGGGGTCAGGTCGCACACGTAGGCGTTGCCCGCCTTGATCAGTTCCACTGCCCAGTCGTGCAATTGGTCGAAATATTGCGAGGCGTAGCGCACTTCACCGGACCATTGGAAACCCAGCCACTTGATGTCGCTTTCGATCGCGTCGATGTATTCCTGGTCTTCCTTGGCCGGGTTGGTGTCGTCGAAACGCAGGTGCGTGACGCCGCCGAACGCCTGGGCCAGGCCGAAATTCACGCAGATCGACTTGGCGTGGCCGATGTGCAGGTAGCCGTTGGGCTCTGGCGGGAAGCGAGTGACGATCTGTGTGTGCTTACCCGAGTCCAGGTCCGCCTGGATGATCGGGCGCAGGAAATTGACCGGCACGGCCGGGCCGGTCTTGGAATTCGAGGTAGGGTCGACAGTGGGCTTGCTCATAGGATCCTTGGACATACAAGTGCGCGGCCAGGTGCGGCCTGATAAATCAAAGCCCGTATCATAGCCGATGCTGTCAAGCCGCTGACAGGCCAGGCCGGCAAACGATTGAATTTAATCGACGGCCAGATGAAAAACAGCCTCGAAATTCGTGCCCGGCACGCTAAACTGCCCAGCCTGGTCGATTACAGCCAGACCGGTTGCGGGCAGTGAAGCCCCCGAAACCCACGAATTCCTTGAAAGAGTACCCATACATGAGCAAAGTCAAACTGACCACCAACCACGGTGACATCGTTCTGGAGCTGAACGCCGAGAAAGCGCCGCTGACCGTGGCCAACTTCATCGAATACGTCAACGCCGGCCACTACGAAAACACCGTGTTCCACCGCGTCATCGGCAACTTCATGATCCAGGGCGGCGGTTTCGAGCCAGGCATGAAGGAAAAGAAAGACAAGCGCCCAAGCATCCAGAACGAGGCCGACAACGGCCTGTCGAACAAAAAGTACAGCGTTGCCATGGCCCGTACCATGGAGCCGCATTCGGCCTCCGCACAGTTCTTCATCAACGTGGCGGACAACAGCTTCCTGAACCACAGCGGCAAGACCACCCAGGGCTGGGGCTATGCCGTGTTCGGTGAAGTGATCGAAGGCACCGACGTGGTCGACAAGATCAAAGGCGTTTCCACCACGTCCAAAGCCGGCCACCAGGACGTCCCGGCAGAAGACGTGATCATCGAGAAAGCCGAGATCATTGAGTGATATTGCTGATTTCAGACTTGCATCTGGAAGAGGAGCGCCCGGACATCACCCGGGCGTTTCTGGATTTACTCGCCACACGCGCCCGCTCGGCGCAAGCGTTGTACATTCTGGGCGACTTTTTCGAAGCCTGGATCGGCGACGATGCCATGACGCCGTTCCAGCGTTCCATCTGCCAGGCCCTGCGCGAATTGAGCGACAGCGGCACGGCCATCTTCCTGATGCACGGCAATCGCGACTTCATGCTGGGGCAGGCCTTTTGCAAAGCGGCCGGCTGCACCCTGCTCAAAGACCCGAGTGTCGTGCAGTTCAACGGTGAGCCGGTGCTGCTGATGCACGGCGACAGCCTCTGCACCCGCGACGAAGGCTACATGAAGCTGCGGCGCTGGCTGCGCAACCCGGTCACGCTGTTCGTCCTGCGGCACCTGCCGCTGGGCAGTCGCCAGAAACTGGCGCGCAAACTGCGCAGCGAAAGCCGCACGCAGACACGCATGAAAGCCAATGACATCGTCGACGTCACGCCCGAAGAGATCCCGCGGATCATGCAGCAATACGGCGTGAAGACCTTGATCCACGGCCACACCCATCGTCCCGCCATCCACAAGTTGCAACTGGACGAACACGCCGCCCGGCGCATTGTGTTGGGGGATTGGGACAAACAGGGCTGGGCGTTGCAGGTGGACGAACAGGGGTTTGCGTTGGCGCCGTTTGGGTTTGGTAATGCGCAGTTGGCGTTGCCAAGCACTTAGAGACCCCACAGCCGCGGTGGAAGCGGGCTTTTGTGGGAGCCAAGCTCGGCTCCCACAAAAGCTCGCTCCCACAGTGGACTGCCTTCCACTTCTGAATCAATGCCCCGCCGATGCCGGCCCAGCCTTCGCCGCAAACGGCGGCTTCGCCAGCCACACCAGCACGATCAACCCCACGAACGCCCACCCCAGCAGCGTGAAGTAATCCACGGTGGAGAGCATGTACGCCTGGCTGTTGAGGACCTGCTCAAGCCGGGCATAGCCCGGGGCACTCGCGCCACCGAGTTGGTTGAGCGCTTCGCGGGTGGCCGGTTCGAAGGTGCTGATGCTTTCGCTCAAGTAGGCATGATGCTGGTCGGCCCGGCGGATCCAGATCCAGGTGGTCAGGGACGCGGCAAAGCTGCCGCCCAAGGTCCGCAGGAATGTCGCCAGCCCCGCGCCGTCGGCAATCTGATGCGGCGGCAGATCTGACATCAGGATGCTCAGGGTCGGCATGAAGAACAGCGCCACGCCAATGCCCATGAACAACTGCACCATCGCAATGTGCTGGAAATCCACTTCGTGGGTGAACCCGGCGCGCATGAAGCAGCTCAGGCCCATGGCCAGGAACGCCAGCCCGGCCAACACACGCAGGTCGAACCGGTGGGCGTACTTGCCGACGAAGGGCGACATCAGCACCGGCAGGATGCCGATGGGCGCCACCGCCAGCCCGGCCCAGGTGGCGGTGTAGCCCATCTGGGTCTGCAACCACTGTGGCAGGATCAGGTTGATGCCGAAAAACCCGGCGTAGCCCCCCACCAGCACAATGGTACCGATGCGAAAGTTGCGATAGGCGAACAGGCGGAGATTGACCACCGGGTGACGGTCGGTCATTTCCCAGATCACGAACACCGCCAGAGCAATGATCGAAATCAGCGCACCGATGATGATGAAATTCGATTCGAACCAGTCCAGGTCGTTGCCTTTGTCGAGGATCACCTGGAGCGCGCCGACGCCGATGATCAGCGTGATCAACCCCACGTAATCCATCGGTTGATGGCTGGTGACCACCGGCCGCGCCTTGAGCTGTTGTTGCACCACGAGCGCCGCGAAGACGCCGATGGGCACGTTGATGAAGAAGATCCACGGCCAACTGTAGCTGTCGGTGATCCAGCCGCCCAGGATCGGCCCGGCAATCGGCGCCACCACCGTGACCATCGCCAGCAACGCCAGGGCCATGCCGCGCCTGGCCGGCGGGTATACGGCAATCAGCAAGGTCTGGGTCATCGGGTACAACGGCCCGGCCACCAGCCCCTGGAGTATGCGAAAGCCAATCAGCTCCGGCATTGAGGTGGAAATACCACACAAGAACGACGCAAGCACGAACAGCATCGTTGCCCACAAAAACAGCTTCACCTCGCCAAACCGCCGGCTCAGCCAGCCGGTGAGCGGCAAGGCGATGGCGTTGCTCACCGCGAACGAGGTGATCACCCAAGTGCCCTGCTCCGAGCTGACGCCCAGGTTGCCGGAGATGGTCGGCAAGGCGACATTGGCAATGGTGGTATCGAGCACTTGCATGAACGTCGCCAGCGACAGCCCGATGGTGCTGAGCAACAGGCTGGGCGGCGTGAAAGACGCGTTATTGCTCATTGCGAAATCCTATGAAGCGAAGGTAGCGAAATCCCTTGGGACAAGACCCAACTCCTGTGGGAGCAAGGTTGTGTGGGAGCAAAGCTTGCTCGCGAAACAGCCAACTCGATTTCTGAAAGTCCGCATCGTTTGTGTCGCGAGCAAGCTTTACTTCCACACAGCCGACAGCCGTGCTCGCACAGACTTCAGAGGTTGGCCTGCAATTGCGATCAGCGCTGCGCGGTCTTGCTCGCCACGGCACTGTTGTCATGGATCAGACGAGCGATCATCGCGTCGGCATCGGCCAACTGCCGATCGTAGACCTGGGTGCTGAACGAGGCTTTCTGCGGTGGCTGCTGGGCCAGTACCGGGCCGCTCTGATCGTGCAGGTCGACGCTGACCAGGGTCGACAGGCCGATCCGCAGCGGATGCTTGGCCAGCTCTTGGGCATTGATGTGAATACGCACCGGCACCCGCTGGACGATTTTGATCCAGTTACCGGTGGCGTTCTGCGCCGGGAGCAAGGCAAAGGCGCTGCCGGTCCCAGCGCCGAGGCTGTCGATGGTGCCGTTGTACTTCACCTCGCTGCCGTACAGGTCGGCTTCGATGTCCACCGGCTGACCGATGCGCATGTCGCGCAGCTGGGTTTCCTTGAAGTTGGCGTCGATCCACAGCTGATCCAGCGGGATCACCGCCATCAACGCCGTGCCCGGCTGCACCCGTTGGCCCAGTTGCACGGTGCGCTTGGCGACATAGCCGGTGACTGGTGCGATCAAGGTACTGCGGGCGTTGGCCAGGAAGGCCTGGCGCAGTTGCGCAGCGGCGGATTGCACGTCGGGATGGGATGACACCACGGTATCGTCCACCAAGGCGCTGGTGGTCTTGAGCTGTTGCCGGGCATTGGCCAAGGCGTTCTGCGCCGAAGCCAGGTCATCCCGAGCGTGAGACAGTTCCTCCTTGGAAATCGCCCCGCCGGCCGCCAGGCTCTTGCGCCGACTGTAGTTCTCCTGGGCCTTCTGCACCTCGGCCTCTTGCGCATTGACCTGCGCCCGCATGCCATCGACGTTGCTGTACAAACCACGCACCTGGCGAACGGTCCGGGCCAGGTTGGCCTGGGCACTTTGCAGCCCGACTTCGGCGTCGTTCGGGTCGAACTGCACCAGCATCTGGCCTTCACGCACCAGGTCGCCGTCGTCGGCCCCGATGCTCACCACGGTGCCGGTGACCAGCGGCGTGATTTCCACCACGTTGCCGCTCACATAGGCATCGTCGGTGCTTTCGCTCCAGCGACCATACAGTTCGTGCCAGGCCCAGACGCCCAGGCCCGAAAGAATGACCAGCAGCGTCAGTGTCAGCAGCATGACCTTGCGCTTGCGTGGGTTGCTGTCTTGCGCATGTTTGGATTGAGTCGTTTCGGCAGTCGCCATGACAAGTACCTCGAATCAGTTATTTGGCGTGGTAGAGGCCGGGGTGGCCGTCGCCAGGGTCTGGGCTTCGAAACCACCGCCCAGGGCCTGCATCAGTTGGATCGACAAATCGATCTGGTCGGCATTCAGGTTCGCCAGTTGGCGCTGGGCCTGTAGCAATTGCTGCTCGATGCTCAGCACGTCCAGGTAATTACCGATGCCCGAGCCGTAGCGCTGGACCACCGTGTCGTAGGAGCTCTGTGCGATATCAGTGGCATGTTGCTGGGCGCCGATCTGGCGAGCGATGTCACGCAATTGGTTAATGGTGTCGCTGACATCCCCAAGGGCCGAGACCAGGCGCTTGTTGTATTGCGCCACCGCCAGGTCGTAACCGGCGTCCCGGGCATCCAGGTCCGCCCGCAAGCGCCCGCCATCGAAGATTGGCAGCGACACCGTCGGCCCCACATTGAAGAAACGGCTGGCCGAACCGAACATCGCATCGCCCAGCAATGACCGGGTTCCGGCGGCTGCGCTCAAGTTGAGATTGGGGTAGAAGTTGGTCTTGCCGGCCTCGATGTTCTTGCTCGCCGCCTCGACCCGCCAGCGTGCCGCGACCAGATCCGGACGCCGCCCCAGCAACTCGGCCGGCAAGTTCGACGGCAAGGCGACCGCACTGGCTTGCAGCACGTTGGGTCGGGCGATTTCATTGCCGCGGTCCGGGCCTTTACCCAGCAGCACCGCCAGGGCGATCTTGGCGCTTTGCAGGCGTTTCTCTGCGTCGATCAGGGTTGCATCGGCGCTGGCTTCCAGGCTTTCGGTCTGCTGGAACTGATATTCGCTGTCGATCCCGGCGGTGAGGCGGCGCTTGCCCAGGTCGAGCATCTGCCGGGTGCGCTTGAGGTCCTCGGAGGCCAGGTCATAAATAATGTGGGCCTGGCCCAGGTCGCTGTAGGCCCGGGCCACGTCGGCGGCCAGGGTGAGTTGCGCGGCCTGGCGATCGATCTCGGCGGCGCGGGCCTGGCCCAGGGCTGCTTCCCAAGCTGCACGCTGGCCGCCCCAGAGGTCGAAGTTGTAATTGAAGTCCACACCTAACGTGCGCAGGGTACTGTACGCCCCGCCCTGCCCTTGCGGATCCTGGTCACGGGACAGGCGCGAACGGCTGGCGCCGCCGCTGGCATTCAGGGTCGGCAGACGCGTCGCGTTGGCGGCATAGGCGGCGGCACTGGCCTGATGCACCCGGGCGCTGGCGATCTGCATGTCCGGGCTATCGCGCAAGGCTTCACGGATCAGGCCATCGAGTTGCGGGTCACCGAGGCTCTTCCACCAATCGCTTTTCGGCCACGCTGCCAGCGACAGCGTAACGCCGTTCAGGGATTGCCCGGCCTTGAGGTTCTGAGCCTCCAGGCCGACGCCTTCGGTCTTCAGGCCGCTGTAGCTGGCACAGCCCGTCAGACTCATGGCCAAGACCACCAGGCTTAATCGGGTCCGCAAGGTGTCACGCTTCATTTTTCCCCCATTCGCGACACGGTGATGGGGTCACCGGCGGCGAGCAGAATTTTCTTGAGGATCTGTTCGAGGGTTTGCAACTCCTCGGGGCTGATGGCGCTGGCCAACTGGTTCATGGCCTCGGCACCAATGAACGGCAGGCGATCGGCGAGGGCCTGACCGGCTTCGGTCAGCACCAGGCGCACTTGTCGGCGGTCCTGGGCGGAGCGTTCACGGGCCAGGAAACCTTTCTGCTCCAGGCGATCGAGCATCCGCGTCATCGAGCCGCTGTCCAGGGATAAGTAACGACACAGCTCGGCCGGCGTCTCGATGCCGTAGTGGGTCATGATGATCAACACCTTGAACTGCGCGGCGGTGATGCCAACGGGTTCCATGTGGGTGTCGATGATCCGGTCCTTGAGCAGCGCGGTACGACCGAGCAGCATGCCGAGATGGCAATTGTGAAAGTTGTCTGGGGTGAAATGCTTCATCTGACCACCGTTTGCTGCCTAGGCAGTGAATGTATGTCGAGATATTACTGCTTAGGCAGCAAATGTCAACCATATAGGTAGCTTGCTATGTAAAAGCAACCGAAGCGCAGATAAACCTGAGGGACAAATGTGGGAGCTCGCTCCCGCAATGGGATCTGCATTGCGCCGCGATTTATAGGCAACCTGAAGAACCTGTGGGAGCCGAGCTTGCTCGCTCCCACAGGGGATTTGGGGGAAGGTTAAAAATCGCGCTTGTAGAAGATATCCAACGAGCTGGCGACGCCGCTCGCGGCTTCGAGGTAGACCCTCTTGCTGAGCTTGTAGCGCAGGGCGATGGTGTTGGCCGGTTCGAACACGCCAACGCCATAGCGCAGGCTGAGTTTTTCCGACAGGTTGCCGCTGGCGACCACGCTGGTGGCATTGCCGCTGCCCTGGGTGTCGAGCTGGAAATCCTCGATCCCCAGGTTATTGGCCAGGCTGGTGGTCACGCCCGAGCTGCCCATCAAACCCAAGCCCAATGCCGCCTGGGCGAGCATGTTGTTGTCCTCGCCGGTAGTGCTCAGTGGCCGGCCCAGCACCAGATAGGACAACGCCTGCTCCTGACTCATGGCCGGTTCCGAGAAAATTTTCGTGGTCGGCTGCTCGGCGCTGCCGCTCAGGCGGATACCGGCGATCACGTCGTCGGTCCGGCGGATCGCCTCGATGTCCAGGTAGGGCTGGTCGATGGGCCCGGCGAACAGCAGCCGCGCCCGCCGCACCGTCAGCCGTTGCCCGTAGGCCCGATAACGGCCGTCGTTGAGCCAGAGCTCGCCGCGGGTGTCCATGTTGTCGCCGATGTGAACCTGGCCCTGCACGTTGGCCGTCAGGCCGAAACCCGAGAACGCGAGTTTTTCCTGGCCGACGATCACGTCGATGTCCATTGCCATGGCCAGCGGCGCCTTACCCTCTTCGGTCTGCTGGCCGACGATCACCGCGTCATCCGAGACCTTGACCGTGGACGGCGGCAGTTCGCGGATGGTGATTTCACCTTTAGGCACCAGGACCTTGCCGGCAATGGAAAGCTGCTCACCGTGCATCGTGATGTTGAGGTCCGGCGCCACGTCGAGCACCGCGTAAGGCTCGACAGTGACCGGCAGTTGGGAGCCCTTGAGCGCCAGGTTCAGGGTCAAGGTCTCACCCCAACCGACCGTGCCACTCAAGCGGCCCTGCCCGCTCTTGCCACTTTTCCAGTCGCCGTCGAGCCGTATCGTTTCGCCGGCAATCATCGCCCGCACCTGCAAGGCTTCAAGGCTGACCGGCAGCTCCGGCCCGGAGACTTCGCCGTCGCTGAGCACCAGGTTGCCGTTGACCTGAGGCGCGAGCAAACCACCGGACAAGGTCCCGCTGCCGTTCAGGTGACCGGTGAGGGTCTCCACCATCGGCACAAAGGGTCGGGCCACGGACAGGTCCAGGCCGCTCAGGCGGAATGAACCGCTCAAGGGTTTACTGGCCAGCAGCGGGTTGATCTGCGCCTGCAGCATCAGTTCGCCGAGCCGGTCGCCGACGAAGTTCAGGTCGGTATTGATGCGCTTGGGGGTCAGGCGACTGTTGAGCGTCAGGGTCTGGTAGGGGAAATCCAGCCATTGCGCCTTATCGCCCTCCTTGTCCCGAATCCGTAAAGTACCGTCGCTGGCGTCCACCCGGATCCGGCCATTCGGGCCGCTGGCCGGCAGGTCCAGTTGCAGGTCCGCGTTGAGTCGGCCCTGCCAGGCAAAATCCCTGGGCATCCACTGGGCCAGGCTTTCGATAGGGAATTGCTTGAGGTGATAGCGCAGCTTCGGCGCCGGCATCAGCCGCTGGTCTTCACCGCACAGGCTGGCATCAAGGGAACGCCAGCAATGAGCACCGACGTTGAGCGTGCCATCGGCCAGGCGCTCCAGCTTCGCCGGGGCTTGCAGGCGCCAGGCTAGACCGCCGGCCTGCACGTTGCCGCTGGCCAGGCGCCCGCGCCAATTGCCCTGGTCGAGCGCGCCAGCGAGGGCCAGGGTTGCGTCGAGCTGCGGCCCTTGCAGGTCCAGGTTGAGCTTCTGCTGTTTGATATCGCCCTGTCCGCTGACCGTCAGCACACCCAGTGACGTTTCGCCGACGCGGATGCCGCTGGCCTTGAGGTCAAGCTTGCCGCGCTGGGCGCTGTCGAGAGTCGCGTCCAGGTTCAGACTTTGCAGGCGGTTGTCCTGGAAGGCCAGTTGCGTGCCTTGCAGGCCGAGCTTGCCTTGGGGAGACTTGAGCGTACCGGCCACGTCGACACGGCCGACGACTTGGCCGCGCAATTGCGGCCAGAGCTGAGCCAGGCGTGAGAGCTTGATGTCGATCTGGCCGGTCAGTTTCTCTTGCAGGCTGGCACTGCCGTTGATGCGGTTATCCCCCAGGCGAATATCCAGCGCGCTGAGCCTCCACTGCTCGCCTGCGCCGCTGGCCTTGGCCTGGAACACCGCTGGCTGGCCACGCAGTTTGCCCTTGAGGTCCAGCTCCGCGTCGAGATCGAGGCGCTCGTTCTTCATCATTCCTTTGCTGCGCAACGGCCCGGCCAGGGTTCCGGGCAGTTCGCCAAGCCAGTACGCCGGGTTGATGGCCGACAGGTGCAGCGCCGTGTCCCAGGCAATGCCATCGGCAAATTGCAGGTTCAAGTGCCCTTCGGCCTTGCCCTGCCCCGCCACGAGCTTGAGCTGCGGCAAATGGATTTGCGTCAGGTCGCCGCTGAACGGGCTGCCCAGGCTGAAGGCTCCGGCGGGTCCGTCCAGCGCAGCCTGGAAGTTGCCCAGGTATTGGCCATCGGTATAAGAGACTTCGCCGTCGAAGCTGCGCAGCGTCACCTGTGGCTCGTCGATCAGCGGATAGAGGCGATGCCAGGGGAAATCCAGCCAGGCGACGTTCGCCTCGGCGCGCAGGCCTTCGCGCCAGTCCATTTGCCCGCTGAGCTTCAGGCTTTGCTGATCGCCGGCATCAAGATCCAGGCCAGCGATCTGCGCGCCATTGGCGTCCACCGTGCCTTGCAGCAACAACGCCACTGGCCCTTTTTCGGCGGGCAGCGTCGCCCTGCCGAGCAGTTGATAGCCGTTTTTCAGATCGCCTTCGCCGGTCAATTCCAGTTGATTGAGCAACAACGTGTCTGGCAGATCGGCACTGGCCTTGAAGCCGTCGGCGGTGATGCGCACCTTGGCGGGCAGGTTGTCCGCCAACGGTTGCAGTTCTCCGCTCAACTGGCCTTGCAGGTAACCGCTGCTGTCGGCCTTGAGGTTGAGGGTCTTGAGCAGGTTGCCGTCGACTTTCAGGTCCAGGGCCCAGGGCGTGGCGCCCGGTGCCGGCAAGGTCAACCGGCCCTGCGCGTTCAACGGCCAATCGCCGCCCGGCTTGAGCAGGCCGGAGAGTTTCAGGCTCAGCTCGTCGCGCTGCAAATGCACCGAATCGATCTGCATGCCCTCGGCGGTCCAATGGGCAACCAATTGCAGGCCCTTGAGCTGCTCGCTGCCGTTGAACGACAGGCTGCCGACCTGCACATCGCCCAGTTCGATGGCGAGTGGCAAATCCAGGTCCGGCAAGCTGATCGGGCCGCTGCTCGGCTCATCGGCAGAGGCTGGCAATTGCAAGGCTACCTGGTCAGCCTTGAGCTGTTCGATGCACAGGGTCATGCGTGCCAGGCACAGCGGCGACCAGGCGAATATCAGCCGATCCACCGCCACCCGACTGGCGTCCTGCTGCCACAGTACGTGATCGGCGGTCCACTGCCCGCCCAGCCGGCCCTGGAAATTCTCCACGGTCAGCCCCGGCACCAGGCCGAGGGCCCAGCGGCTGCCAAATGCGCTGCCCAGCACGACACTCAAGGCCAGCACGAGCGCCACCAGCACCCCGGCGAGCGCCAGCAGCGTTACCTTCAAACCACGCGTCACAGCTCAGGCCCCATGGAAAAGTGCAATCGGATGCCGCCGTCGTCGTCCATCGCATGGGCCAGGTCGAGGCGGATCGGGCCCACCGGCGAAACCCAGCGCACACCGAGGCCCACGCCAGTCTTGAGGCTCGGCAGTTCGAGGCTGTTAAACGAGTTGCCCTGGTCGATGAACGTCGCCACCCGCCATTTTTCCGCGATTGAATATTGATACTCGAGGCTGCCGGCGACCATGTAACGACCACCGATACGGTCGCCCTCGGCGTTTTCCGGCGACAGGCTCTGGTAGTCGTAACCGCGCACGCTCTGGTCGCCACCGGCAAAAAAGCGCAGGGACGGCGGGATGGATTTGTAGCCATTGGTGGCGCTGCCGCCGATCTGCGCCCGCGCCAGCAAGCGATGCTTGTCGAACACCGTGGTCAGGCCCTTGACCATGGCGGTGCCGTATAAAAGATTGTTGTCCGAGCCCAGCCCCTCCTTGGCGACCTTGGTGTCGAACTGCAAACGGTAGCCGTTGTGCGGATCGATGCGGTTGTCGCTGCGCAGGTAGGAATAACTCACGCCCGGCATCAGCAGCGTGCTCAGGCCCGCATCGTCGCCGAGACGGTACTCCTCGTGCTGCCATTTAAGCGTCACCACCCGCTGCCAGCCGCTGGGCAACTTGCTGTGCCATTCCGGCCCTAGGGTGAGCAGTTTGCTGAGGCTGTCAGTGCCGGCCAGTTCTTCATATTGATAACCGCCGGCGTAGCGCATCTTGTCGGTCAGCGGCGGGTCCAGGGGCACGTCGTACCACAGGCCGACGTTCTGCCGGGGCGCCGACACTTCTGCTTCCCAGCCATAGCTGTGGCCCTGGGGGTTGACCCAGTGGCGCGTCCAGTTGGCTTTGGCCCTGGGCCCGACGTCGGTGGAAAACCCCAGGCCCAGGCCCATGGTGCGCGGCTTGCGCGTGTCGAGCTTGACCGCCACCGGGATCACGTTATCGGTGGCAGCGGTGGGCGCGGCATCCACGCGCACGCCTTCGAAATAACCGCTCGATTGCAGGGCCTGGTTGAGCTCTGCGATGAGCTCGGAGTCGTACGCCGTGCCGGCCTTGAACGGCACCATGCGCTGCAGCAACTCTTCGTCGAACGGCGTGTCGCCCTCAAAACTCACCGGGCCCAAGGCATAGCGCGGACCGCTGTCGTAAATCAGCTCGATATCGGCGATACCCGCCTGGGGGTCCACCAAGAGTTTCTGTCGAGTGAAGCGCCCGCTGAAAAAACCATAGCGCGAGGCCTGGTTCTGGATGATTCGCTTGGCGTCTTCGTAACGGCCATGGTTGAGCACCGCGCCGGGCTTGAGGGCGGCGTTGCTGGGTACGCGAAAGGCTTTGAGCGACGCCGCCGCGCCATCGATGCGCACGGTGACGTTGCGCAAATGCACAGGTTCGCCGGGGTCGATGGTCAGCACCAGGCGTGGGTCCTTGCCGCCCTTGACCTCACTGTCGATCTGCGGCTGGTAGTAGCCCAGCGCCTGGGCGGCCTTGCGCGCCTGCTCCTCGGCGCCACGGCTGAAACGCAGCAAGGCATCCTCGTCACGATCACCCACGCCGCCGATATAACCTTCTACGTTGGCCTTGAGTTCATCGTTGGACGGCTTGACCCGTACTTCCAATTCGCTGTTTGCCAGTGCCGCGCAGCTGAGGGACAGCAGGAGCGCGCCACTGGTCATTCTTCCTGGGAGGTTCATGGCGCGGATGCTATCACGAGCGTAGGTGCTTGATAGAGCCGGGCATTTCGCAAAAGTTCGTCCGACTATGCCGTTGTGCTTTGCAGAACCTGCGGGTTGGCGTGGAAGAACACATGCTCGCGGATCGGTCCTACCGCCACTTCACCGATTTCCTCGTAACCCTGGCGTTTATAAAACTCAAGATAACGCGGGTTGCCAGTGTCCAGTACCACGCCCTGGGAATGCTCGTCCACCGCACACCAGTTATGCACCGCCCCAAGCAACTGTTCGCCGAAATGCTTGCCCTGAAACTGTGGGTGCACTCCCAGCAGCGGCAATACATGGACAGCATCCGACGGCAGGCAGGCCAGCACCGCCGCGTGGTACTCCAGGTAGCGCCGGGTGCAACGAAAACCAGTGCTCAAGACCATGCGCAGGCGCCAGGCCCAGCTTTCGGTGATGCCCAGGCGCCGCTGCGGCGGGGCGATCAGGGCGATGCCGATCAGGCGATCATTGACCAGCAAACCGATGGCCGGCAAATCCTGGAGAAAATGCTGCTTGACCAGCTCACGCACCGTGGCTCGTACCCGCTGTTCATAACCGGGACGCTCGGATTCGAACAGGTAGCTGAAAGTCGACTCGTGGCGATAGGCCTGGTACAGCAACGAACGGGCTTCACGGGAATAACCACTGTCGAGCATATGGATATCGGCGATGACGGTAGCGGTGGCGGTTTCAGGCATGGCGTTGGATCTCCTGGGGGCGAGGCTTGGCAATGAGCCCTGTAGGAGCTGCCGAGTGCAACGAGGCTGCGATCTTTCCACGGGCGCTTGAATCAGCGAAAGATCAAAAGATCGCAGGCTTCGCCAGCTCCTACAAAGCCGAACGGGGAAATCCCCTCGCCACAGGACATTAGCAGCGCATTTGTCCTACTGCCACGCTGGCCCCCTTCCCACATGTCAGATAGCATCGCAGTTTTGCCAGGACAGCCGACCATGAAGATCGTCTCCTTCAACATCAACGGGCTGCGCGCTCGCCCCCATCAGTTGGCGGCGCTGATCGAGAAGCACCAGCCGGATGTGATCGGGTTGCAAGAAACCAAGGTCCACGATGAACAATTCCCCCTGGCCGAGGTGCAGGCCCTGGGTTATCACGTGCACTACCATGGACAGAAAGGCCACTACGGTGTCGCCCTGCTCTCGCGCCAGGCACCGCTGAGCCTGCACAAAGGTTTCGAGGGCGACGAAGAGGACGCCCAGCGGCGCTTCATCTGGGGCACCTTCGCCGATGCCAACGGCGTGCCGGTGACCATCATGAACGGTTATTTCCCACAAGGTGAAAGCCGCGACCATCCAACCAAATTCCCGGCCAAGGAGCGTTTCTACAGCGATTTGCAGCAACTGCTGGAAAGCCGCTTCAGCAACGACCAGCCGGTGGTGGTGATGGGCGACGTGAATATCTCCCCGGAAGACAGCGACATCGGCATCGGCCCGGACAACATGAAGCGCTGGCTGAAAACCGGCAAATGCAGCTTCCTGCCGGAAGAACGCGAATGGATGGCGCGCCTGAAGAACTGGGGCCTGGTGGACAGCTTCCGTCACCTGAACCCGGACGTCACCGACCGCTTCAGCTGGTTCGACTACCGCAGCCGTGGTTTCGAGGATGAACCCAAGCGCGGCCTGCGCATCGACCTGATCCTCACCTCCCATGGCCTGCTGCCACGGGTCAAGGACGCTGGCGTGGACTACGAACTGCGGGGCATGGAAAAACCGTCGGACCATGCACCGATCTGGTTGCAGTTGAGCTAAATCCTAGGTATCCACATACCCCCAGCGGAAGATTTGCGGTGAGTCGGGCTGACAGGTAGCAACCCTGTCACCTTTCAGTAACCTGACTGACTTAATCTTCCGGCACTTCCTCGGGTTCAGAAGGTGCCGGCATGCGGCTGCGCGTTGTTTTTCTCATCGGCCTCTGGCTGCCGTTCATGGCATCGGCCGGTAATTTGCCCATTCCCGAACAGGGCCCGGCCCTGCGCCTCCAAGGCTCCAACACCATCGGTGCGGCGCTCGGTCCGGCCCTGGTCAGGGGCTTGATGGAGGATCAGGGGCTGCTCAGGGTCAGCAGCGAAATCACCGGTCGCGACAACGAGCAGCGCATCGTCGGCCAGACCGTCGACGGCCGGCGGGTAGAAGTGGACATCGCGGCTCACGGCTCCAGCACCGGTTTCGCCGCCCTCAAGCTGAGCAACGCCGACCTGGCCGCCTCTTCGCGACCGATCAAGGACAGCGAGCTGAAGGAACTGTCGTCCCTGGGCGACCTGAAAAATCCCACCGCCGAGCAGGTCATCGCCATTGATGGCCTGGCGATCATCCTCCATCCACACAACCCACTGCGTCAGCTCGATACCGTACAACTGGCGCGGATATTCAGTGGCGAGGCGAAAACCTGGGAAGCCGTGGGCGGCGTCGGTGGGCCGATTCATCTGTATGCCCGGGATGAACAGTCCGGCACCTACGATACCTTCAAGGAACTGGTCCTCGGCCGACAGGGAAAACGGCTGAATCCTTCAGCCCGGCGCTTCGAATCCAGCGAACAGTTGTCCGACGCTGTCAGCCAGGACCCGCAGGGCATCGGTTTCATCGGTTTGCCCTATGTGCGCCAAGCCAAGGCACTGGCGATTGTCGACGGAGATTCGCAACCCATGTTGCCGTTGAACAACCTGATCGCCACCGAGGATTACCCCTTGTCCCGGCGCCTGTTCTTTTATTTGCCCCCTCTGGCAACCAACCCGTGGGCCGAGGCACTGGTGGCGTTCACCCAAAGCGAGCAGGGCCAGACCATCGTCGCGGCCAATGGGTTCATCGCCCAGACCGTCCAGGCCATGGCCGTCACGCCGAATACCTTGATGCCCGAGGGTTACCAGGCCCTGAGCCGCCACGCCCAACGCTTGAGCGTGAACTTCCGCTTCGAAGAAGGCAGCGCCAGCCTGGACAACAAGGCCCATCAAGACCTGGGCCGCGTGCTCGACTATATAAAGCAGCATGGCAAAACCGATCGACGCGTGACGCTGGTGGGGTTTGGCGACGCCAAGGACGACCCGGCGCGGGCCGACCTTCTGTCCAAACTGCGGGCCATGGCGGTGCGGCGTGAACTGGTCAAATACGGTGTGGCACTGCGAGAGGTACGAGGGTTCGGTGCATTGATGCCGGTGGCGGCCAACAGCGAGGATGAAGGCCGAGTCAAGAATCGGCGGGTGGAGGTTTGGGTTTACTGAATACCCGCTGAACACAACGAAATCGAGTAGCCCGCTTGGCTTCGTCTGAATCACTAACAGTTCTGATAGTAGCCAATCGTTAAAAAACGCAGACGCTAGAACTGATTTCATCCTTGAGTAGACGGCCAATGCCTACCCCACCTCATACAAACGTTTTATGCCGATATCATTACGACCCTTTGGATAGGTTAGTGAAATGCGAGTCTTATGAAGACACTGGCACTCTACGCTTTTATCAGAAAAACAAACTAACTACTGAAACTAAAACAACCGGGCACGCCAGCATTTTCCAGCACGGCAACCGCCTGCTGGCGATGCTTCAGCGCGAAGGCCAAAGCATCAACACCCGATTATTGACCACCGATGAGCAACGATCACTATTTAATACTATCGATGCGGGTTCGTTTCAGTCACTTGCCTATACGCCCTATGGCTACCTTTCGTTGGAAAGGCGTCTGATGAAGATGCTCGGGTTCAAGGGTGAACGGCCGGATCCAGTGACCGGGCATTATTTATTAGGTAATGGCTATCGAGCGTTCAACCCTATATTGATGCGTTTCAACAGCCCCGATAGTTGGAGCCCCTTCGGCAAGGGAGGTATAAATGCTTATACGGCTTTTGACGGTGATCCTGTAAATAAAAATGACCCAAACGGCCATCTTTCTTTTTACTCCGCGGTTAAAACCCTGATCACTAAAATAAACGTTATAAAAACATGGCAACAAGCAACAACTGCCACCTTAGAAAAAATGCCTGACGTTCCACTCAGAAAAATAGTTGGTTTTCTGGAAGGTGACGATCTCGTGGCGCTAACATTGTCATCCCAAACGATGCGTTCAAAAGTAACTAGAAACGTGACACCTTTACCCGTAATAGAAAACAATCTCCAGCTAACAACAGCCGACTACCTGAGTTCGTTACGAGCAATATCTTTAGGAAAAAAGCAGGGTTTTCTCCCCTCTCAGATCAACAACAATAAAGAACACCTCTCAATAACGCATTCAATTCCAACAGACGATCTGGAACCGGGACGAAGCTATCTTCAGAAACAATATTCCGATGCCTTCGATCGTAGGCAGTTCAAGCGACTTGAGCGCGAACAGCAACGGATTAGACAGGAGCAAAAGGAACGTCTAAGAACTGCCTACGGTGACGATTGGCATAGCGATACTAGTTACGATAGTGATTAAGAGACGCTCGCAGGCCCGGCAGCCTCCTCATATGGTTTGCGACTGTTTCGCAGCCGAACGGGAGCAAGCTCTCATCAAACAAAATCCATCCCCTTGTTCTTTAAGCTTTTTTAAGCCGCAACCAATCGGACACCCAGCTTTGTAGTCTTGCGCTGCAAAGCTCTAAGCTGACGATCACGGCTTTTAGCCTCGTACTCATCCATATCCTGCGCCACGTAAGGCTGTCCCTTGGTCAGCATGGCGTAGATCAACCGGGCCAGTTGGTGAGCCGTA